>JAJRWQ010000066.1 GCA_024276735.1 Actinomycetes bacterium | reverse complement strand
TTACGTGATCGAACAAGCGCTGGGAGTGCTTTCTTCGCACGGCGGCAACGTAGAGGCTTATTATTTCCGAACCGCCGATCAGCATGAATTGGATCTCGTCCTGGATTTCGGAGGAGAGCGATGGGCCGTCGAGGTGAAACTTACCACTTCGCCGTCACCCGAAGACATATCGCGGCTGAACCGCGCCGCCGACCTCATCGGGGCCTCGCGGCGTTTCCTGGTTTCCCAGACCAGGAAAAAGGCCGGGAATGAAAGGTGCTTGTCCTGTGACCTGACGACCTTCCTCGAGCACCTGCAGGCGGCCGCCGGTGGAGATTGACCGAAGGACTTCATGCCTGCTCCACTGGGCTCGCAGGCCTTCAAGGGCCAGTCCGGTGTCACTGTGCTCTACATTGAATGGTTTCAGGTGTCGTGGATGCTGGAAAAGGGGGTGAAAAAAGGGGGGCCGAGAATAGGGGGCCGCCATACTTTATTGGTCGAGTCTCCATGATCGACTTTTTCAAGGTCGTTTGCATCGCGCGGCTCGAAATGTGTATCGCCCGGAAGGCGCCGTCTTTCGGGATCCCTTTTATTTAGGTGAAAACCCCGATGCCCAGGCGGGATGTGGGGGCGTAGAATGAAGTTACCATGGAGACTTTCGAATGCCCCTACTGCGGCCAGGCGAAGGACGCCGCCGAGGCGGCGCACTTCACCTCCTGCCGGTTCTGCGGTTTCCGTTCGGCGCTGGTAGATTCAGAGAAGAACGGGCGGCTGCTGATCGTCGATCGCAAGATGCCCTTTCTAAAGCAGCGCTGCGCCGACCTCTCGCGGCGGATGCCCGGGGTGACCGTGATCGTCGACCGCCGGGTGGCCCAGGACGAGCGCGACCACGCGGACCGGCGGCGTAATCACTACGACTGAGCCCCCTTGGGAGCAGCCCTTTTCCGCTCGTCTCGACCCCACTCGTAACCTGGCGGGTAGGGATCGGCTCTGCCCGTCGGCCCGATCTCCCCTCGGCGCGAGCCGCCGGCTTCGCTCCCACTCCGGGACGGCCGGCAGTAACCCTTTCCTCGAGCTTCAACCTTGGTGTTTTGACGGCAGGGCGGCCGCGGCTCCCGCAATGCGGCACCCGCGGGCGAAACCCGGCGATTCATTCTCTTCCGGTATCGGGTGTTGGGGACCGCCGCCGGCGGTCGGGGCCGCCGGCGGCGGTCCCGGCCTGCAGCCGTTCGAGCGGCTCAGCTGCAATGCAAGGAATTCGCCCCGGGCCGGTGACACAAAGGGAGTCGTGAGAAAGCCGGTGGGCCGCTGTCAGCGTCGCGAGCTTTGTTCTGGCCGCAAGTAAGGCCAGAAAGAAATAGTACTCCCCTTGGCCGATTGGCATGAAATCGGGGGAGGGGGTGTTATTCTTTCTCCGCCAGCAGCCGTCCCAGCGACGCCGCCGCTTCCAGGGCGCCGGCGTGGTCCTCGATGTCACCCTTGTCGTCGACCCCCCGCACCAGCACGTATTCGTTCGTGAGCGGCTCGGCGGCTATGGCGTCGAAGAAGTACTTGAGGGTGAGGATGGTGCCGTCGTAGAGCTTCTCGCCGCGGGTGCCGCCGACGCCGATGAAGGCGCCGTAGCGGCGGGCGCTCCCCTGGTGGGGGAAGTCCTCCTCGAGCAGGTACTTCTGCGCCCAGTAACACTGGCAGCGGTCGATCATCGCCTTGGCCTGTGCCGGCAGGCCCATGAAGAAGATGGGGGAGGCCACCAGGATGCGGTCGGCGCGCTCCAGCAGCTCGTAGACGCCCTCCATCTCGTCCTCTTGGGTACAGACGCCGGTGGCGTAGCAGTCCTCGCACTCGATGCAGCCGCTGAAGTCCAGGGCCCAGAGCCTGATCTTCTCGGCCTCGGCTCCCGCCCCCGCGGCCGCAGCGAGCGCGGCGTCGAGGAGAATCTCCGTGTTCCCGCCCTGGCGGGGGCTTCCCAGGAAACCTGCGACGATCATTTTCTGCCTCCATGGTGATGCCGAATGGCGCCGCCGCCGGCAGGCGGCACCGGAAACTGCCCCGGCGGGGGCCGCCCCTGGTGAAACAGTCCCTAGTGAAACAGTATATATACTGTAGCGTTTCGGCGGTATCCCCCTGGCGATCGAGGAGGGCACGTTCCCCAGTCAGGAAGCCGCGGCGGTATTTGTCCACGCAGTCCAACGCCGGGATGGGCCATGGCCGCGGGCCGCATATACATAGCGGGCGCCGCCTCGCGCACGCTGGCCGCTTGCCGGCTACGAGCTCCTCCACGTAAACTCCCCGCCGCGCCCGCTCAGCCGCTTGTTGCTTTCTGCGGGAAAGCGCCGCGACTACCCCGGGCCGTGGCAATCCGGCGGCCGATGAGAGAGTAGCCGCGGGCCGCACTCACGCGCCGCCGAGCCCTGCCCGGCGCCACGAGCTCGCAACTTATTGGGCGGCACCTTGCCGGCCATGGCCACTGGCGTCCAACGCCGGCCACGGTGGTCGCCGTCCCTGCACGAGGAAGGACACCGACAAACGAACCCGGCTCCGCCCACGTCCAACATCAGCGAGCCCGGCCCCGCCCCACTGCCGGCCCTCGGCGGGGTCAAGATTACCAGTCTCTTTACCGATGAATAACCAGTGCAGGAACCCCTGGCGGCTCGTGGTGACAGGGCGATTGCGGCGGAGAGGCCTTGGGGCCGCCATCCACGACGGGAAGGGGGGAGGCGAAGACATGTCCACCATATCAGTGACGGACGCCGGACCGGACGGCGGCGACGCCGACGGCGGCTTTCGTTTCTCCCTGAGCTTGAAGGTCACGCTGCTGATCCTGTGCGTGATCGTCCTCCTTGTTTCCGTGGCCTTCTTCGGCATCCTGTCCATGCAGGCGGTTTCCCAGAACCTGGAACGCGAGCAGGACCTGGTAGCCGCCGGCAACAGCATTATGGCCGTGCAGAGCCGGAGCGGGGCGTTGCGCCGCTTTGCCAACGGCATGGACACGGCCGGCGAGGCCGATGTAAAGGGCGCCGTCGACGACGTCTCCGGCCAGAGGGTGGCCCTGAACTACCTGCAAATGCAGATGCAGGCGTTGCCGGCAGGACAGGGCGATTTCCAGCGGCTCACCCAGACCACCGAGAGCATTCGCGAGCTCCTGGAACAAGAAGTCACACCGGCGACGGCTGCCGGTGACGAGGCAACGCTGGCGGCGCTGTCCGGCGAGCTCAATGCCCTGCTGGACCAGCAGGAGCAGGAGCTGGTGGACATGGGGTTCGCGGTCCAGCAGGCGATGGGAGACTGGGACTTCGTTTACAGCGACGCCCTGGCGGACGTCCGCTGGTGGCAGCTGCTGGCGGCGGCGGCCGCGGTAGTGGCGGCGGTGGGAATGGGCTTGATAGTGGCGCGGCGGCTGAAGCGGCGCATCTCGGGGGTGAGCGAGGCGGTGACGGCCATGACCGCCGGCGAGCTGGAACAGCGGGTGGAGCTCATTGGTAACGACGAGATCACGGACCTGGCCCGCAACTTCAACGAGATGGCGGCGGCGATGACAGAGCACGCCGAACGCCTCTCGGAGGAGAAGCGGCGCTTCCATTAGCTCTACCAGGCGATCACCGACGGGATCATCGTCTACGACTGCGACCGCCGCATCGTCTCCGCCAACCCGGCCGCGGAGGCGGCGCTGGGCGTGCTGGAGCGGGACATCCTGGAGCGGAGCGTCACCGGCGTCAGGGAGATCGACTCCATCATGGCCCTGGACGAGCTGGTGCCCCCGGAAATGCAGGTCAAGTGCTGGGAAGCCAAGGAATGCACCCACCCGGAGTGCCCTTCCTTCGGCAGCCCTGACCGTCGCTGCTGGCTCCAGTGCGGCACTCATTGCCACAACGAGATCCAGGGTACTTTCAAGCAGAAGCGTGACGCCTGTGAGCGTTGCGATGTATACCTGAGAAACGGCGTACGGTCAACGGAGTTCGAGCACGACGGTCGTCGCTTCACCGTGCTGGTGAGCCCGCTCCTGGACGACGAGGGCAAGGAGCAGGGGCGGATGGTGGTCATCCACGAGATCACCGAGCTGGTGAAGGCCGAGGAAGAGCTGCGCTCCCGCAACCGCGACCTCAGGGTGCTCAACGAGATGGCGGCGGTGCTGGCGGAGTCGATGAACGACCTGGATGAGGTTCTGGACCCGGTGCTGGAGAAGGTGCTGGCTGCCGTGGGCGCCTCCGCGGGCATGGTGGTCTCGCGGAACCCCGGCGGCGAGAGCCTGCGCGTACGGGCGTCGGTGGGAGTTTCCCAGCAGACGCAGGTGCACGTGAGCCTGCTGCCCGCGGGGGTGCTGGAAGAGTTTTCCCGGGGCGGCGAGAAGGGGATCTTCCACGGGGAAGAGGAGCTGGCCCGGCTGAAGACCCTGAGGCCGATCCTGGAACGGGAACATTTCTCGCGGCCGGTGCTGGTGCCGCTCACCGCCGTGGGCAAGACCGTGGGGTTCCTGGCAGTGGCCGACAGGGACAAGGACACCTACGGCGACGAGGAGCTGCGCCTGCTGGAGTCAGCCGCGGTCAACATCGGCGTCGCCCTGGAGAACGCCGACCTCTTCCGCACCGTGGAGCGGGCCAAGAGCACCTGGGAGACCACCTTCGACGCCATGAACGAGGCCATCTACGTGCTGGATGCCGATCAAAACGTGGTGATGGCCAACCGCGCCGCCGGCGAGCTGCTGGACATGCCCCTGGAAATGGTCATTGGCCGCAAGTGCTACGAGCTCACGCACGAGAAGTGCGAGCCGCCTGCCAACTGCGCCTTCCGGGACGTGATGGAGAGCGGCGAGGCGGCGACGTTCGAGGTGCGCGAGAAGGCGCTTTCGATGATCCTGCGCGTGGACATGTGCCCGGTGAAGGACGACGACGGCCGGGTGGTGGGCGTCGTCCACGTCATCAACGACCTCACCGAGAAGCGGCGCATGCGCCAGCAACTGATCAACTCGGAGAAGATGGCGGCGGTGGGCCAGTTGGTGGCAGGAATGGCGCACGAGATCAACAATCCTCTTACCGGCATCATCGGCTACGCGCAGTTGCTGCTGAGCCGTCAGCCGCAGGAAGGAGATTCGAGCCAGCAGGACGACCTGGAGGCGATCATCGGCGAGGCGAAGCGGGCCGCGGATATCGTCCAGAAGCTTTTTACCTTTGCCAGCAGCCACAAGACTGAGAAGTGCCTGGTGGACGTCAACGAGATCGTGCGCAACGTGGCCGGTCTCAAGGAATACGAGCTGGGAGTGAAGAACATCCGGCTCGAGCTCGACCTGGGGAAGGGCCTGCCGCGCACCATGGCCGATGCCCGCCAGCTGGAGCAGGTGATGCTCAACCTGGTCAGCAACGCCGAGAAGGCCACGGAAGACAAGGGTGGCCATATCACCATCACCACCGGCCAAAGCGACGATTCGCTGGTGGTGAGCGTCGCCGACGACGGCGTGGGCATCGAGGCGGCCGACATGGAGCGCGTCTTCGAGCCGTTCTTCACTACCAGAGAGGTGGGCCACGGAGCCGGCCTGGGCCTGAGTATCTGCTACGGCATCATCGAGGAGCACGACGGCCACATGGAGATAGACAGCCGTCCCGGTGAGGGCACCGAGGTCTCCTTCACCCTGCCGGTATCCAACGCGGTGGTAAACGAGGACGTGGAGGAGACTCTTCCCCCGTCCGTGGCTCCCGGCGAGGGAGAGGCCGATCCGCCGCTTGCCGGGCGCAACGTGCTTTTGGTGGGCGGCGAGCTGGCGGAGCTGGATGAGCTGGTGCGCCTGCTGGCCGGCGACGGCCACCGGGTGGAAGTGGCAACGGATACCGGCGAGGCGCTGCAGAAGATGGCCGCCGCCTCGTTCGACAGGGTGATCACCGGCATCGACGAGGACGAGCTGTACCGCCGCATCAGCGAGATAGATCCGGCGCTGGCTGCCAACGTCATCTTCATCGACGGGATCGGCGCAGGAGGCAACGGGGGAGAGGGCGGCGGCAGGCCGGGACGGGTGATCCGCAGGCCCTTCGATATCGAGGAACTGAGGCGGAAACTGCGTTGAAGGTGATGTGACATGAAGCAATTGACGGGTGGGAGTATCCTGGTGGTTGACGACGAGGCCACCGTGCGCGACGTGCTGGCGCGCGCGCTGGAGCAGGAGGGTCATCGCTGCCAGACGGCGGCCAGTGTCGAGGAGGCGCTGGAGAAGATCGAGGTCGAGGGTTACCAGGTGGTGCTGGCCGACATCCTCATGCCCGGCCGCACCGGCATCGACCTGCTGGCGGAGGTTCGGGAACGCTTTCCCGATACCAAGGTGTTGATGGTGACCGCGGTCTCCGACATGGACACTGCGGTGCGGGCGCTGCGCATGGGAGCGAGCGACTACCTCACCAAGCCCTTCAACCTGGAGGAGGTCTGCATCAGCGTCAAGCGGGCACTGGAGCAGCGGCGGCTGGAGCTGATCGAGCGCGAGTACAAGGAGCACCTGGAGAAGAAGGTGCAGGAGCAGACCGCGGCGCTCCGGGAAACCTTCTTCGGTGCCATCACCTCGCTGGCCCAGGCGCTGGATGCCAAGGACCGATATACCTACGGTCACTCGGAACGGGTGACCGAGATCGCCGTCATCCTCGGCGAGGAAATGGGGCTGGCCGAAGGCGACTTGGAAGACCTGCGCGTGGCCGGGCTGGTGCACGACATCGGCAAGATGGGCATCAGCGAGGAGGTTTTGAACAAGAAGGGCCGGCTCACCGACGAGGAGTTCGAGCAGGTGCGCAAGCACCCGGCACTGGGCGAGCAGATCCTGCGACCGGTGATCCAGAGCGAGCGGGTGCTTTCGTTCGTGCGTCACCACCACGAGCGCTTCGACGGCCGCGGCTACCCGGACGGCCTCGCCGGCGAGGAGATTCCCTTCGGCGCCCGCCTGCTGGCGGTGGCCGACGCCTACGACGCCATGACCTCGGACCGTCTCTACCGGATGGCGATGAGCGCCGACGAGGCTCGCCAGCAGCTCCGCGAGAACCGCGGCGGCCAGTTCGACCCCGAGATCGTCGACGTCTTCCTGGCGGTGCAGGAAAAACTGCATGCCTGCAGGCTCAAAACCGGCACCGAGGGCTGAGGTGCCGCGCCCGATAAGCGTTTACTTTTTCCCCGATAAGGGTATGTCATACCTGACCGGGGGTCCGTCTGGGCGGGCTTCCAGGTTGTAGCCCCGGCCGCAAGTCCGGGTAACCGTAAACAGGAAAGCCGGAAGTACACGTTCCGGCGATCTGCAGTCTGCAGGTCGGAGGTGAAAGTCATGGAGATGCAGGACTGCAACGTATGTATGTCCGCAGGATCCGTGAACAAGTGGGGGATCTGCGAGATCTGCGGCGAGGAATTCCACGGTTTTCTCGAGGAGGAATGGGAAGCCCTGCAGACGGCGCTGGGCCCGGCGCCGTTGCGGCAGGAAGAGCCGCTGCTACCGGCGGCAATGGGCTTCGGGGAAGCGGCGCGCGACCAGGACGCCGCCTGAATCCACCGGCGACCGTCCTGGCAGTCGGGCTCTCGGTATCGCCCCTCCTCCCAGTTCACGCGAGCAGGCCGCCCTGCTCACTCCACGTGAGGAGTATCTTCCGCATCACCCTTGCTGAAAAGTTCCGCTTATTTATGCAATTTGCGCCGATTCGGGGACGTTCTTTCCTAATATTCCTAATATTCCAAATATTCCTAAAATGTCGCAAATTGCGAGAAAGCCCAAGGGAAGGGAATCGCGATAATATGCTTAAAATGATGCAATTTCCGCGCGTTTGGGGACGTTCCTGGCGAAGAACGTCCCCGATTACGGATGTGATATAATTTCAAGCTGTAGAACAGAGAAGGGGGAGCCGCAGGGAGCGGCTGAGAAAGTGATGTGGCTCACTGACCCCATGAACCTGATCTGGGTAATGCCAGCGCAGGGATGACTCTTTGGTAATGGAGCCGTGCCGGCGTTGGCGCGGCTTTTTTGGTAAAAGGGCCCGGACACCGAAGGAAAGGCAGGAGAGATGTCGGTTTTTCACCCCATTGACGAGAAGGACGTAACCCGTGCCATCGTGGGCGGCTTCCTCAAGCAATTCGAGGAGTACGCCGAGAGCGACGTGATCATCATCGGCGGCGGACCCAGCGGGCTGATGGCCGGCCGCGAGCTGGCCTCGCGGGGGCTGAAGACGCTGATCGTCGAGCGCAACAACTACCTGGGCGGAGGCTTCTGGATCGGCGGCTACCTGATGAACAAGGTGACGCTGCGGGCGCCGGCGCAGGAGGTGCTGGCGGAGCTGGGGATTCCCCACGAGGAGGCCAGCGAGGGGCTCTACGTCGCCGACGGACCCCATGCCTGCTCCAAGCTGATCGCCGCCGCCTGCGACGCCGGGGTCAAGTTCGCCAACATGACCATCTTCGACGACGTGGTGCTGCGGGAGGGCAACCGGGTGGCGGGCGCCGTCATCAACTGGACGCCGATCGCCTCGCTGCCCAGGGAGATCACCTGCGTGGACCCGGTGGCCATCGAGTCGAAGATGGTGATCGACGCTACCGGCCACGATGCCTGTGTCATCTCCAAGCTGGAGGAGCGGGGGCTGGCGGAGACCGTGGGCTTCGGCGCCATGTGGGTGGAGCGTTCCGAGGAACTGATCCTGGAGCACACCGGCGAGTTCGTCCCCGGCCTGGTGATCACCGGTATGTCGGTCTCCACGGCCTACGGGCTGCCGCGGATGGGCCCCACCTTCGGCTCGATGCTGCTCTCGGGCAAGCGGGCCGCCGAGGTGGTGCTGGAGAAGCTTCCGGACGCGGTGGCCTCGAAGTAGCGACAGCGCCAGGGCTGCTCGCCCGGTGTCGCCTGGAAGCGGGAGTCGTCTTGCAGGCGCTGAAAAAGATCGTCATTCACCGCGAGCCCCGCTGCCCGGTTCTGGACGCGGAGGCGGTGGCGGAGTTCGTGTCCGGCTGCCTGCCCGGCGCCGAGGTGCTGGTGCAGGGGCCGCTGCCGGACGCGGAGTCGCTGGGCGACGATGAAACCCGGCGTCTGGCCCGGGAGCTGGCGGCGGCACGGGTGCGGCGCCCCCAGGAGCCGCCGGCAGAGGTCGATCCCCTGCCCGGCGAGGTGGAGTACGAGGCCCGCAGGCTAGAGAATCGCCACAGCAGGGTTTTCGGTGTCCTCTATGACGGGTACAGGTACTCTGAGATCCTCCGCGGCCTGTTGGGCCCGGAGGAGTCGCGGCTGGAACGGTTGCACGTCGTGATCACCAACCAGCTGCTGGGGACGTGGGAGGAGGCAGACCGGCGTTTCCATGCGCGGGTGGTGGTGCTGGGATCGCCGTCGCTGGTGTCCACCAGCGGCGCAGTGGTGGCGCCGGCGCGGGAGCGGGGATACTACGTGGCCCGCTCCGCGGCGGAGGCGATGGGCATGCCGGAGGAGGAGAAGCAGGCGCTGGCGCGGAGATACGCCGGAGATTGCCTGGAGCACGACGACCCCCGGCTCACCGAGGTGGCCAAGGGGTACGTGATGCAGGCAGTGGTGTACCGGCTCACGGGCGAGGCGTTTTGTGAAGATCATTCCTGCCGGTTGTTTAACGCTCACTGGCAGAGGGAGCTGCTGGCGGCACAGCTCGGGGGAGAAGATTTCTGCGAGCGGCACCGCCTGCTCCTGGAGGATACATAGAAAGGAACGGCATGGACCTGGGGCTCTACGTGATAACGGCGTCGATACCAGAGCTGGGGCGCGATCATTACGACGTGGCCGCCGCGGCCATCGAGGGCGGCGCCACGGCGGTGCAATTGCGGGTCAAGCGCCGCAGTATGGGGGAGGCGCTGAAGATCGCCAACGCCATCCGCGAGCTGGCCCACGAGGCGGGTGTTCTCTTCTTTGTAAACGATCACGTGGGTATCGCCATGGTGAGCAAGGCCGACGGCCTGCACACCGGCCCCGACGACATCCCCCTGGCTGCCGCCCGGCGCATGCTGGGAAAGGAGGCCCTGCTGGGACGCTCCACCGACGGCAGGCCGGACGATGCCGTGAAGGCGGTACACGAGAGCGCGAGCTACGTGGCCGTGGGACCCGTCTATCCCACCGCCAGCAAGAGGACCACGGTGGACAAGGTCGGTACCATCGCCGTTACCAGGGTGAAGTCGGCGGTGCGGGTGCCGGTGGTGGCCATCGGCGGCATCGACGCCGAAAAGGTGGACGAGTGCATCGAGGCCGGCGCCGACGGGGTGGCGGTGATGTCGGCGGTGAGCGCCGCCGAGGACATGGTGGCGGCGACGGCTGAGCTCAGGGAGGCGCTGGACGCCGCCCGCAAGCGGCACCGACGCTAGGAGACGTTTGTGAAACGGGAAGCGACACTGCTGGAGCTGGTGCAGGCGGGCGCGGAGCCCGCCGTGCTGTCGGCGGCCGCCGCGTCCGAGGGTGTCGAGGTGGAGGAGCTGGCCGAGCTGCTGGCGGGCGGCAGGGCGGTGATTCCCGCCGCGGCCGGCGGCAGGACGGTGCGGCCGACGGCGATCGGCGCGGGCCTGAGAACCAAAGTGAATGCCAACATCGGCACCTCCAGCGAGCTGGCCTCCGCCGAGGAGGAGCTGGCGAAGCTGGCGGCGGCGGTGGAGGCCGGCGCCGACACGGTGATGGATCTCTCCAGCGGCGGCGACCTGGGCGAGCTCAGGCGCCGGCTGCTCGGGGCGTGTGACCTGCCCTTCGGCACCGTTCCCATCTACGAGGCCACCACCCGCGCCCGCGAGCGGGGCGGCAGCGTGGTGGACATGGACATCGACGACATGTTCCGGGTGGTGGAGGCGCATGCCGAGGACGGCGTGGACTTCATGACCATCCACGCGGGCCTCACCCTGGCGGCGCTGGAGGAGCTGGAAGTCGAGGGACGGCTGATGGACGTGGTGAGCCGCGGCGGCGCCTTCATGATCGCCTGGATGTTGCACCACCAGCGGGAAAATCCTTTCTACGAGGAGTTCGACCGCCTGCTGGAGCTGCTGGCGCGTTACGACGTTACCCTGAGCCTGGGAGACGGCCTCCGGCCGGGCTGCATCGCCGATGCCACCGACAGGGCGCAGCTGCACGAGCTGGGCACCCTGGGAGAGCTTGCGCGCCGCGCCCGCCGGGCGGGCGTGCAGGCGATGATCGAGGGGCCCGGGCACGTGCCCCTGCAGGACGTGGAGCGGAACGTGCGGCTGGCCAAGGAGCTTACCGGCGGCGCGCCCTTCTACGTGCTGGGGCCGCTGGTGACCGACGTCGCCCCCGGCTACGACCATATAACTTCTGCCATCGGCGGCGCGCTGGCCGGGGCCGCGGGCGCCGACTTCCTCTGTTACGTGACCCCGGCCGAGCACCTGGGGCTGCCCAACGCGGAAGACGTGCGCCAGGGGGTGATCGCCTCCCGCATCGCCGCCCATGCCGCCGATATCGCCAAGGGCGTCGCCGGCGCCGCCGAGTGGGACCGGCAAATGGCCCAGGCCCGTAAGCGGCTGGACTGGCGCCGCCAGATCGACCTGGCCGTGGATCCCCGCCGGGCGGCGGCGGTCTACGGGGAGCGGCACAGCGAGTCCGTGGAGGGATGCAGCATGTGCGGCGAGCTGTGTGCCATGAAGATCGTCTCCGAGCACCTGGGGGTGGAGAGCGGGGAGTTCACCGGTTGCTAGTCCGCGAGCTTGGGGAAGAGAAACTGGTGGCGAGGATGCTGGAGATCTTCGCCGCGAGCGGCGAGGGCCTGGAGGTCCCTGCCGGGGACGACGCCGCAGTCATCGCCCCGTCCGGGGAGAGCAGCGTCTGGACCGCGGACATGCTGCTCGAGGGGGTTCACTTCCGCCGCGGCTGGCAGAGCCCGGAGGAACTGGGAGCCAAGGCGCTGGCGGTCAACCTGAGCGATCTCGCCGCCATGGGGGCGAAGCCGGCGGCGGCGCTGCTGTCGCTCGCCTTTCCCCCTGACGAAGAAGTGGAGACGGTGCTGGCGCTATGCCGGGGTTTCGCCGGCGCCGCCGCCGGCTTCACGGTGGCGGTGGCCGGGGGAGATACCTGCCGCTCGCAGTCGGGGCTGGTCCTGGGCGTGTCCGCCATGGGGACGGTGGAGGAAGGCGCCGCGGTGAGGCGGTCCGGGGCGCGGCCGGGAGATACTATATATGTAACCGGATGGCCTGGGCGCGCGGCTGCGGCGCTGGGGCTGCTGGAGGCGGGGGAGAGTGGTGTGGCGGAAGACTTGCGCCGGGCGCTCGCAGCGCCGCAGCCGCGCGTGAGCGCCGGCGCCGCTCTCGCCGCGGCCGGCGTGACGGCGATGATCGATACCAGCGACGGGATCGCCGCCGACCTGGGGCGTATCTGCCGCGAGAGCGGCGCCGGCGCCCGCATCGACAAGGACACCCTGCCGCTCGATCCACAGGTGGAAGAGGCGGCCGAGCGGCTGGGCCTCGAACCGCTGGAACTGGTACTGCAGGGGGGAGAGGATTACGAGCTTTTATTTACCGCCAGCGAGAAACCGGAGACACGCGAAGCAGTTGATCGCATTAAGAAAGAAAGTCTCAACGTAACCGCGATCGGCAAGGTCACCGAGCCGGAAAAGGGAATGGTGCTGGCGGCGGACGGGCACGAGGATACGTTGTCTGTAAAAGCATTTGAACACTTCAAGTAACTAGTAATGGCCAAGCGAGACGAAATACCGCCAGCGAGAAACCGTCGATGCGCGAAACGGTCAAGCACATTCAGAAAGAAGGTCTTTCGGTGATCGCCATCGGCAAGGTCACCGGAACGGGGAGGGGAATGGTACTGTTGTCAGGAGATGTTCAAGAGGAACGAATGGAATGCAAGGTATTTGAGTACTTTGAATAAGAATAAAGGTTTACGAGGCTGGTTAGGTTCCGTGAAAGCAGAATGAGTGAGGACGTTATCAGCGTAGTGTGTCCAGCTTGTAGATGAGAGCTTGTAGGTGTCCGGCGGTGGCGCTGGTGCCGCCGCCGGAATACTCGAGGCAATGGAAACCAACAATCCCAAGAAAGTGCTCACGATCGCCGGCCTCGACCCTTCCGGCGGCGCCGGCATCGCTGCCGACCTCAGGGTCTTCAGCCGCATGGACTGTTACGGCGGGGCGGTGCTCACCGCGGTGACGGCCCAAAACAGCCGCGGCGTGTTTTCCTACGAGCCGCTTTCCCCGGAGCTGGTGAGCATGCAGCTGCAAACGCTGATCGAGGACGTCCGCTTCGACGCTACCAAAACGGGGATGCTGGCCGACGCCGGCATCGTGGCGGCGGTGGCGGAGGCCGCCCAGTCGGGAGTCCTGGGGCGGCTGATCGTCGACCCCGTAATCGAGAGCAGCAGCGGTGGATCGCTTTCCCGCCCGGGCCTGGCGGAGTCGCTGCGGGAGCTGCTCCTGCCCCACGCGGAACTGGTGACGCCCAACCTGCAGGAGGCGGAAGCGCTCACGGGCATGGACGTCCGCGACCCCGACCAAGCGGCGGCAGCCGCGG
>JAJRWQ010000065.1 GCA_024276735.1 Actinomycetes bacterium | reverse complement strand
GGTTCGCCGCCAGCCGCGCCGCCCGCGCCCGGATCAGCTCGCAGGCGTCGGCGTTCTTCTTCTGGGGCATGATGCTGGACCCGGAGGTGTAGGCATCGGCGATTTCCACGAAGCCGAACTCGGCGCTGGACCAGAGGATCAGCTCCGCCGCCAGCCGCGACAGGTGCATGCCCAGCAGCGACGCCGCCGCCAGGTAGTCGAGGGCGAAGTCACGGTTGGAGACGTCGTCCAGGGAGTTGGTGCCCACGCGGTCGAAGCCCAGCTCGCGCGCCACCGCCTCCCGCTCCACGGGGTAGTTGACGCCGGCGAGCGCCCCTGCTCCCAGGGGCAAGGTTCCCGCTGCCCGGTAGGCGCCCAGCAGCCGCTCGTGGTCACGGGAAAACATCTCGAAGTATGCCAGCAGGTGATGGGCCAGGAGCAGCGGCTGCGCCCGCTGCAGGTGGGTATAGCCGGGCATCACCGTGTCCCGGTGTTTCCCTGCCTGGTCCAGCAGCGCCGCCGCCAGCTCCGACAGCGCCTGCAGGTGCTGGCGCAAATGGTCGCGGATGAAGAGCGCCAGGTCGGTGGCCACCTGGTCGTTGCGGCTGCGCGCCGTGTGCAGCTTCTTGCCGGTGTCGCCGATGAGCTCGATCAGCCGCTTCTCCACCGCGGTGTGGATGTCCTCGTCGTCCAGCCTGAAGGCAAAGTCCCCCTGGCCGATCTCCGCCATCACCTGGCCCAAGCCGCGCTCGATCTGCTCCAGCTCCTCCGCCCCGAGGACGCCGATGCGCGCCAGCATGCGCGCGTGCGCCAGCGAGGCCTCGATGTCGTAAGGCGCCAGGCGCCAGTCGAAGCCGATGGAGGCATTGAGCTGCTGGAAGAGCTCGTCCGGCGGCTGCCGGAAGCGGCCCGACCAGAAGGGAGTATCCTGGGTCTCGTCACTCATGGGAACCCTTTCTCGCCCATACTTCCAGCGGCAGCCCCCAGAGCTCGCAGAAGCCGGCCGCCGCCTGGTGGCTGAACTCGTCGCCTCCGCCGTAGGTGGCGAGCGCTTCCTCGTAGAGGGCGTGGGGAGACTTGCGCCCCACCACGGTGCAGCTGCCCTTGAAGAGCTTGAGGCGGACGGTGCCGCTCACCCGCTGCTGGGTCTCCTGCATGAACGCCCGCAGGGCGTCCATCAGGGGATCGAACCAGCCCCCGTTGTAGGCCATGTCGGCAAACTTGCGCTCCAGGCCCCGCTTGAAGTGGGCCAGCTCGCGCGGCAGCACCAGGTCTTCCAACTCCCGGTGGGCGGTGACCAGGGTGAGCGCCGCCGGCGCCTCGTACACCTCGCGCGACTTGATACCCACCAGCCGGTTCTCGATCATGTCCACGCGGCCGAAGCCGTGGGTGCCCGCCAGCTCGTCCAGGGCGGCGATCAGCTCCACGGTTCCCTTCTCCCCCCCGTCGAGCGCCACCGGCCGGCCGGCCGCGAACTCCAACTCGATGTATGCCGCCTCGTCGGGTGCCGCCGCCGGCGAGCGCGTGAAGGCGAAGGCGTCCTCCGGCGGCTCCTGCCAGGGGTCTTCCAGGGGGCCGCAGTCCACCGCCCGCCCCCAGAGGTTCTCGTCGATGCTGTAGGGGCTCTCCTTGCCCACCGGCACCGGGATCCCCCGCGCCGCCGCGTATTCCAAGGCCTGGGCGCGGGTCATGCCCCACTCGCGCGCCGGCGCCAGGATGGTCAGCGAGGGATCGAGGGCCCTGATCCCCAGGTCGAAGCGCACCTGGTCGTTCCCCTTGGCCGTGCAACCGTGCACCACCGTGCGCGCCCCCGTCTCCGCCGCCACTTCCACCAGGATGCGGCTGATGAGCGGCCGCGACAGGGCGCTCACCAGGGGATACTTTTCCTCGTAGAGGGCGTTGGCCGCCAGCGAGGGCAGCACGAAGTCACGGGCGAACTCCTCGCGGGCATCGACCACGCGCGCCTCGACGGCGCCGATGTCCAGCGCCTTCTGCCTCAGCTCCTCCAGGCCCTGGGCACGGCCTGCGTCCACCAGCACCGCTACCGTCTCCAGGCCGTACTTCTCCCGCAGCCAGGAGATCATCACCGAGGTGTCGAGCCCACCCGAGTACGCCAAAACCGCCTTGTCGCCGTACGAGTTCATCCCCCGTTTTCCTTTCCCGTCTTCGTGTTTTCCCGGGCGCCCCCGGCGCCGGCACATAAACTTGGCACTTCCCTATTCCTCGCTCTCCATGTCCCTCAATTCCTGCAGGCGCCGCGCGGTCCTCTCCGCGGCGGCCTTGTTCACCACCACCAGCAGCAGGGTGTCGTCACCGGCCACCGTGCCCACGATGTTGTCGTCAGCGAGCTCGTCGGCGGCGCGCCCCAGCCCGGGCGCCGTGCCCGGCTCGCCGCGCACCACTACCAGGTTTCCCGCCGCCCGGATCACCGCCCGCGCCTGCTTGAGCGCCGCCATCAGCGCCGCCTCGGCGTCACCGATCTCGCCGGGGGACGGCAACAGGTATCGGGCATTTCCCGTGCCGTCGATCCCCTTGCGGATCCCCATCTCGCGAATGTCGCGCGAGACCGTCGCCTGGGTGGCCCGGCACCCGTTCTCCGCCAGCGCCGCCACCAGTTGTGCCTGGGTGGACAGCCGCTTTTCCCGCACCAGCCTGGCGATCAGCTCCTGGCGACTATCCTTGTCCATCGGCCATCAGCCTCTTCAGCAGTTCCTTCTGCGCGTGCAGGCGGTTCTCCGCCTGCTGGAAGATGATCGAGCGGGGCCCGTCCATCACCTCGCCGGTGATCTCCTCGCCCCGGTGCGCCGGCAGGCAGTGCATCACCTTGCAGTTCTCGCCGGCGGCTTCCAACAGCCCCGTATCGATGCGGTAAGGCTCGAGCTGTTCCCGCTTGCGGGGGGTCACCTCCTGCCCCATGCTGAACCAGACGTCGGTGTAGAGGAAGTCGGCGCCGGCAACGGCGGTGGGCGGATCCGTCTCCACCTGCACCCGGGCGCCGCTCTCCGCGGCCAGTGCCTGCGCTTCCGCCAGCGCCCAGTCGGGAACCGCCAGCGAGGGCGGCGTGCAGACGGTGACCTGCATGCCGGCGGCGGCGGCGGCGATCATCAGCGAGACGGCGACGTTGTTGCCGTCGCCCAGGTAGACGACTTTCACCTGTGACAGGTCGCCGCTGTGCTCGTAGATGGTCATCAGGTCCGCCAGCGCCTGGCAGGGGTGCCGCTGGTCGGTGAGGCCGTTGATCACCGGGATCGAGGCCGCGGCGGCGAAGCGTTCCACGTCCTCCTGCCGGAAGGTGCGGATCACCACCCCGTCCAGGTACGCCGAGAGCACCCGCGCCGTGTCCTCGATGGTTTCGCCGCGCCCCAGCTGCAGCTCGCTCTCGCTGATGAAGGTCACGTGGCCGCCGAGGTCGTAGGCGGCCTGGGTGAAGGACACCCGCGTGCGCGTGGAAGGCTTGGAGAAGATCATCCCCAGGTTCCGGCCCGCGAGCACGTCCGATTCCTCACCTTTGTTGGCAACAGCGTCGGCGACCAGGGCCAGCAGCTCCCCGGGAGCGAGATCGGTTACTTTCAGAAAATGCCGCATGATCAGGAATCCTCCTCTTCCAGGAAGGCCTGTACGAATTCGACCACGCGGTCGATCATCCCTTCTTCGACGATCAGCGGCGGCAGGAAACGTACCGTGGCCGGCGAGGTGTTGTTGAGAATGATCCGCTCCGCGAGCGCCGCCGAAACCAGCGCCGCCGCTTTCTCTTCCGCCAGCTCCAGCGCCGCCATCAGGCCCAGGCCGCGCACCTCCACCACTGCCTCCGTGGCTGCCGCCAGCTCGTCGAGCCGCTGCCGCAGGTAGTCTCCCCTTGCCACCACCTGTTCCAGGAAACCGGGTGCCAGCAGCTGCTCGAACACCGCCACCCCGGCCGCCGCCGCCACCGGGCCGCCGCCGAAGGTGGAGCCGTGCAGCCCCGCGGTGAGCACGTCCGCGTACGTGGGGGCAGCGACGGTGGCGCCGATGGGCAGGCCGCCGCCGAGGCTCTTGGCGAGCGTCATCACGTCCGGCGTGACGTCGGTGTGTTGGTAGGCGAAGAGCTTGCCGGTGCGCCCGAGGCCCGTCTGCACTTCGTCGAATACCAGGAGCGCCCCGTGGCGGTCGCAGAGCCCGCGGGCGGCGGCGGCGAACTCGCGGGTTACGGGATAAACGCCTCCCTCGCCCTGCACCGGCTCCACCAGTACCGCGCAGACGTCGTCGTCCATGGCCGACTCCAGGGCAGCGACGTCGTTCCGGGGCACGTACGTGAAACCGGAAAGCAGCGGCCGGAACGGTTCCTGCTTTTCCGGCTGGGCGGTGGCCGTGAGCGTTGCCAGCGTGCGGCCGTGAAAGCCGCCCTCGAGGGCTATGATCCGGTGCTTGCCTTCGCCGCCGGTGTCGCGCCCGTGCTTGCGCGCCAGCTTGATGGCGCACTCGTTGGCCTCGGCGCCGCTGTTGGAGAAGAAGACCTTGCCGCCGAGGCTGTTCTCCGAGACCAGGCGCGCCAGCTCAGCGGCGGGCTCCGTGTAGTAAAGGTTGGAAGTATGAGAGAGCCGGGCTGCCTGCTCCCGGATCGCCGCCACCACCGCCGGGTGGCAATGGCCGAGGTTGTTCACCGAGAGCCCGGTGACGAAGTCCAGGTAGGCGTTACCGTCGGCGTCGTACAGGTAGCACCCCTCGCCCCGGGTGAACGCCACCGGCTGCCGGGCGTAGGTCGGCATCACGTACCGCTCGTACTTTTCTACCAGGTCTTCCATGGTTCTCTCTTTCGCTTCTGCCCTGCGTCCACGGGCGGGCTTTCTCGCCGCCCCCGGCCGCCGCTGAAGCCTCGCGGTTGCCGGTGGCCGGCAGCGGCCGGCGCCGCTCAGTCGATCTTGGTGCCGATGCCCTCGCGGGTGAAGATCTCCAGGAGCACCGCGTGCGGCACCCGGCCGTCGATGATGTGCGCGCTGCCCACGCCGCCCTCGATCGCCTTCGCCACCGCTTCCAGCTTGGGAATCATTCCCCGGGAGATGTCACCGCCGGCGAGCATCTCCCGCACGCAGTCGAGCGAGCACTGGCTCATCAGCGTTTCCGACCTCCCCATGTCGCCGTAGAGCCCCTCGACGTCGGTGAGGAAGATGATCTTTTCCGCCTTGAGAGCGACGGCCAGCCCCGCCGCCACCTCGTCGGCATTTATGTTGTAACTGTTGCCTTCCTCGTCGGTGCCCACGGAGGCCACCACGGGAATGAACTCGCCGCCCAGGGCATCGAGCACATCCGTGTTGATGCCCACGATGCGCCCCACCCGGCCGAGATCGATCTCGCTGCCGTCGTCGCCGGTGACGGTGCGCTTGGCCGCCAGCACCAGCTTGCCGTCGTCGCCGCCGAGGCCCACGGCGGGCACGCCGTGGGTATTGATCAGCGACACCACTTCCTTGTTGACCTTGCCCACCAGCACCATTTTCGCCAGCTCCATGGTCTGGGGATCGGTGACCCGCAGCCCCTGCACGAAGTTGACTTCCATGCCCAGCCGCTCCATGTAGGAGCTGATGTCGGGACCGCCGCCGTGGACGATCACCGGGTGCATCCCCACGTACTTGAGCAGGGCGATGTCGGTGGCGAAGTCCTCCTTGAGCTCGGCGGAGGTCATGGCACTGCCACCGTACTTGATGACCAGCGTGGAGCCGGAGAACTCCCTGATGTAGGGCAGCGCCTCCAGCAGTATCTCCACCCGCTTGCGATATTTATCGATCATTGTTCCTCGCAGTGATTCCCTATTCTATTGGGTGCGACCGTTGATGCCTGTCCCGCCGCGGCGCTTTCCGGCCGCCGCAGGTTCGTGTTTCCGGCATCCGCTCCGGGCCTGCCACCCGGACGGCGGCTCGGTGCCGGCCTCGGGCGGGAGCCGCTCGCACACCCGGCCGATGCTCCTTTACCGGCAAGGCGGGCGCCGTTACCGTACGCTTCAAACCTGCCCCGGCTCTCCCGTTCCCGTCGCTCAACGGAAGCCATGCTCCCCGTTCTATCCGGAAAGCCCGTCCCGGTGGAACATTACTGCTTCCAGCACCGCCTTTCGCTTGTGTCCCGCCCGGAGTGCCCGGTGTGTGCGCCCTGTTCTTTCACCACCTCGGGCAGCAATTCTGCTCTTGCTTTCGCGCCCCAGGCGCTTGCCAGGCCCCGTTCCCCAGCCCCGCGGAAGGCCGGAACGTGAGTCAGCGCTTGCGCTCCAAACATTGCTGCGCCCGGGTCCCGCCATGGAATCTCCGTGGCCGCGACCATGTATCTTTCGCTGCTTCGCCCGGCGACGCGGAGAACTCGCCCTTGTTAATTGCCGGTTTTCCTGACTTTCCCCCTGTTGAGCCTTTCCTCGTTGCCGCAGCCCTGCATGCTATACAAACCTTCCTCATGTCGTGTATGCCGAGTTCAGCGTCACGTAGTCGTGCGTGAGATCGGAGAAATAGACCCGGTAATCTCCGTTGCCCCGGTGCAGGTCGATGGTGACGGCGATCTCCGGTTGCTCCATCAGCCCGGAGAGCACATCCGCGGAAACTCCTTCACGGGCGGTACCGCCCTCGGCCACGCAGACGTCCTCGAAGAAAATGCTCGCCGCCAGCTTCTCCTTGCCTGCCAGGGCGCCCCCGGCGGCCGCCAGCAGGCGGCCCCAGTTGGCGTCGCCGCCGTAGAAAGCCGTTCTCACCAGCGTCGATTTGGAGATGGCGCGGGCGACATGGGTCGCCTCGTCGCCATCCGATGCGCCCTTGACCGTCAACTCCACCACGCGGGTGGCACCTTCGCCGTCAGCCACCATCTTCAGTGCGAGCCCCTTGCACACCACTGCCAGCGCCGCCGCGAACCGCTCCCGGTCGCCACTGCTCTCGGTGATCTCGGTGCCGGCGGTGCCGCTGGCGAACACGAAAACGCTGTCATTGGTGCTCATGTCGCCATCGACGCTGATGGTATTGAAGGATTGCCCGACGGCGGCCCGGGTGAGCTCGGCGAGCAGCCCCGGCCCCACCGCCGCGTCGGTAGTGATGAACGCCAGCATCGTCGCCATCCCCGGGGCGATCATACCCGCTCCTTTGGCGCAGGCGCCGATGTGGACCGTGCCGCCGCCGAGCTCCACCGCCACCGCGCCCTGCTTCTCGAGGCTGTCGGTCGTCCGGATCGCCTCGGCGAAGTCGGGGCCGCCGTGGGGAGAGAGTTCCGCCGCCGCCGCCTCGATGCCCGCCTTTACTTCCTGCATGGGTAGGCGTTCTCCGATCACCCCGGTGGAGGCCACCGCCATGGCCGCCGGGTCGATGTCGCAAGCCTGCGCTGCCGCCTCGGCCATCGACCGCGCGTCTTCCAATCCCTGGTCACCGGTGGCGGCGTTGGCGGAGCCGCTGTTGGCAACGACCCCCCGCAACATGGCTGCCTGCTTCTCGTCCCGGGAAACGCAAACCGGCGGCGCGGCAGCGGCGCTGGTGGTGAACATCACCGCCGAGACACACTCCTGGTCCGAGACCAGTATCCCCAGGTCCTTCTTTCCCGAGGGCTTGATGCCGGCGGCGATACCGGCGGCCCGGAAGCCCGCCGGCGTGGTCACCGAACCCGGCATCTCGCTCACGAACGCCGGCTTTTCCACGAATTTCGACGTAAAAAGATGCATAATATACAGCCCTATATTCCCATTTTTCGCCTTATTAAAGCACTTATCGTCAAAACGCCTGAATAAATTATCATAATACCCCTCTTTTTTGCAAATTTATGCGCCCCGGGACGTTCTTTCCTAATATTCCTAAAATATTCACCCGGTGAATAAATATTCATGAGGCGAATCAGGACAATATAGCCAGGCATGATGATGTAAAG
>JAJRWQ010000064.1 GCA_024276735.1 Actinomycetes bacterium | reverse complement strand
GTGGGTGCCGCCACGGTGAGCTGCAATGTCACCGGCCTGGCCGACGGCAATCACACGATAAATGTCTCGGTGGCCGACAACGACGGCAACACGGGCAGCGGCAGCGGCAGCTTCACGGTGAGCGCCGGCGCTGCCGACACCACGCCGCCGGCGATCACCAACATCCAGCCCAGCGGCACCATCAGCGGCAACAGCGCCACCATCAGCGCCTACCTGAATGATCCCGGCTCCGGGGTGGACGCCGCCTCGGTGGCCGTGTACCTGGACGGCAGCCCCCTGGGCGGCTGCACCGTCACCACCGCCAGCGTGATCTGCGACGTCAGCGGGCTCACCTCGGGCAACCATACCGTCGAGATCCATGCCGCCGACAACGCCGGCAACGTGGGCAGCGCCAACGGTTCGTTCAACGTGGCCGCGGGCGGCGGCGACCACATGCCGCCGAACGTCATCGACGTTCGTCCCGGCGGCTGCGTGCGCTCCTCCGACGCGGTGGTGGTGGTCTACTTCGAGGACAACGAGTCCGGCATCGACACCTCCGCGGTGAACATCACCATCGACGGCAACCCGGTGAGCGGCTGCACCATCACCGCCGGCAGCGCCGCCTGCGCGGTCTACGACCTGCAGCCGGGAACGCACGTCATCGGCGGCACCGTGGCCGACGCCAGCGGCAATACCGCTCCCGTCAGCGGCAGCTTCGTCACCGCGCGCAACTACCTCTGGACCTGGTACGACAACCTCTATGCACGCAACTGGGTGCTGATGGCCAACCCCGTGGGCGCTCCCGACGATGCCCGCTTCGACCTGTTCATCGGCGGCCGGCAGATGGACCTCTCCTCCCACAACGGCGGCGTCGTGGGCGCGGGCAGCAGCATCACTCCCAGGTACGCGGGCCTGATGGACGGCCCCGTCGAGACCAGCTCGCTGGACGGCAGGAAGGCCATCGTCAGCCAGCGCACCCTGTGGGCGGAAAACTCCTTCGAGGAGGTGCTGGGCGTCGACGAACAGCGTCTCTCCAGCCACTTCTACTGGACCTGGTACGACCAGCTGAGCCCCGGCTACCGCAACTGGGTGCTGGTGGGCAACCCCAACGACTTCGACGTCTACTACGAGATCCGCATCGCCGGCACCCTGGTGGACAGCGGCACCGTGGCGCCCGACGAGAACGTCTATCCCCAGTTCCCCGGGGTGATGGACGGTCCCGTGGAGGTACAGGCCTGGACCGACGCCACCAAGGCGACGCCGGCGAAGGTGATGGCCTCGCAGCGGGTGCTGATGAACAACGACACCGCCTTCAACGAGGCAGTAGGGGTGCCGGAAGAGGAGCTTTCCGACCACTACCTCTGGACCTGGTACGACAGCGCCAGCGAGGGCTCGCGCAACTGGGTGCTGGTGGCCAACCAGAACGCCGCCTTCGCCGTCTATTACCGGATAGACATCGCCGGCGGCTGCCAGAACCCCGGGCCCAACCGCGCCTGCCAGACGGGGATCATCGGCCCCGGCCAGCGGGTGACGCCGGAGTTCGACAACGTGATGAACGGGCCGGTGGAGGTGCAGGCCTGGCAGGACGCCATCGACGGCTCCGTGCCCGCCAAGGTGATCGCCTCCCAGCGCATCACCTGGGGCCCGTCGTTCGGCGAGGTCATGGGTTACCCGTACACGCAGCTCGACAGCAGCTACCACTGGACCTGGTACGACCAGCTCAGCCTGGGCATGGTCAACTGGGTGCTGGTGGCCAATCCCTCCACCACCGAGACCATCAGGGTGGAGGTCTGGATCAACGGCAACCGCATGCACGAGGACAACGACCCCGCCAAGCCCGACGTGTGGACGCTGGGACCGGGCGAGCGCGTCACCCCCCGCTTCGGCAGCTACATGGACGGGCCGGTGGAGGTGCGCGCCTACGTCGACGGCGGCGACTGGAACAATGCCGCCGACCGCCGCGACGTGATGGCCTCGCAGCGGGTGCTCTACAACGGCTTCTTCAACGAGACGCTGGGCACGGTGCTCGACTGAGCGCAAGGCCCGCCGGCGCCGGCGCCGCCAGCGGCGGGAAGGCCCTCCGGGCGCGCAGTGCCCGCCACGCGAAAGGCCCGCCTCATCACCACGCCGATACCGCTCGACTCCGGGTATTTCACTGATGCAAAACCCGGCTAATACGTGTTAGAATACAAAAAATGCTTTCTTCGTTGCCTTCATACGCCGGCCCCGCCCGCGAAAGGCGGTAAGCGGCGCGGCAGTTGAACACCCCGGAGTAACCCTGCGAACACCCGCATACAAGAGCATCGCCGAGACGAGGACCGTTCTGCTCGTCTTGCTGGCAGTTGCCGCGTCGACGCTGCTGTTGGTCATGCCCCTGCAGGGCTCGGCGCTGACCATCGCCGACTACGTCATCTCCGACACCACCGGCGGCGGCGATTGCAGCCTCATCGGCAGCTGGTCGTCCGGCAGCAAGACCTGCACCCTCAATTCCGACATCTCCAGCAGCGGCGTCGCCCTGGAGATCGCCTCCGACGGCATCACGCTGGACGGCAACTACCACACCGTCACCGGCAACGCCGGCACCGGCATCGGAGTCTACATGTACGGCCGCACCAACGTGACCATCACCAACCTGAACCTGAGCGGCTTCGGCGACGCTTTCTACCTGGAAAACTCCAGCGGCAACCAGATCATGAACAGCAACGCCAGCGCCAGCGGCCTCAACGGCCTGCGCCTGGTGAACTCGAACTCCAATAACCTGGCGGACAGCACCTTCAACAACTCCGGCACCGGCAACGGTATCCGCCTCGAGGGTTCTTCGAACAACCAGCTCAGCGGCCTCACCGTCGCCGGGACCAACGGGCACGGCGTGCACATGCTATCCGCCAGCGACAACAACCTGCTCAACGGCAACCAGCTTAGCAACAACGGGTCCGACTGCGTGCGCATCGAAAGCGCCAGCCACAACCAGCTCACCAGCAACATGGTGCTCAGTTGCTCCAACGGTGTTTACATGGAGGCGGCATTCAGCAACACCTTGCACGACAACATCTTTTCCAACAATTTCATCGGGGTCGACATGTCGGCCTCCAACAGCAACCTGGTGTACAACAACGACTTCCAGTTCAACACGATCCAGGCGCAAGCCAGCGGCGGCGGCGGCAACGCCTTTTTCCAGGCGCCGCCGGTGGGAGGCAACTACTGGGAAGACTACGCCGGTTGCCAGAACCTCGACGGTGACAACTTCTGTGACAATCCCTACACCGCCGCCGGCATCATCGACTCCTATCCCTGGACCACCATAGACGGCTGGGTGGACCACACGCCGCCCGCCATCACCAATACCCACCCCGCAGGCACGATTTACAGCGGCGCCACCATCATCGGCACCGATTACAGCGACTCCGTCTCCGGCATCGACACCTCCTCGGTGACGGTATCGCTGGACGGCAATCCGCTCACCGGCTGCACGGTCACGGCAAGCTCGGTTTCCTGCCCGGTGTCGGGGCTGGCGTACGGGGCTCACAGTTTCGTGGGCTCGGTTTCCGACAACGCCGGCAATACCAGCCAGTTCGGCAGCAGCTTCCCCGTGGGTGACAACCAGCCGCCGCAGGTGACCTATAACGGGTCCACCGGCGTCCTGGGCAACGGCACACCCACGCTCACCGCCACCTTCGCCGATGCCGAGCCCTCGAGCGGCGTCGACACCGGCAGCGCCGAGCTCAGCCTCAACGGCGGCGCCCACTCGGCCTGCAGCGTGAACGGGAACAACATCACCTGCAGCGCCTCCGGCCTCGCCGACGGAACTTACACGGCCACCATCTACATCACCGATACCGACGGCAACACCGGCAGCGGCAGCGGCAGCTTCACCGTCGATACCACTCCCCCCACCGTGAGCAACCTGTCGCCTTCGGGAACAATTTACAGCGACTCTGCCACCATCAGCGCCGCTTTCAGCGACTCCGGCGCCGGCGTCGACACCGGCTCGCTGACCATCAAGCTGGACGGCAACGTGCTCACCGGCTGCAGCGTCTCCGCGAGCGGCGCCAGCTGCCCCGTCTCGGGCCTGTCATACGGCTCCCACGCCATCAGCGGCTCCATCGCCGATACGGTTGGCAACGAGGCCACCATCGGCGGCGGCTTCCAGGTGGGAGACAACGTCGCTCCCACGCTGACCTACCAGGGCCCCACCGGCTACCTGAAGACGCACTTCCCGGTGATCACCGCCAAGTACAGTGACCCGGCACCCTCGGGCGGAGTCAAGTACTGGCTGGCGAAGGTCTACCTGAACGGTAACGGGCCCTACCCCTGCGGTGCCGACGGCACCGGCTCCGGCATTTCCTGTACACTGAGCCAAGTCGGGGACGGCAACTACTCCGCCCACCTCACCATCGAGGATTACGACGGCAACGTGGGAACCGCCGACGGCTCCTTCACCATCGACACCGTGCCACCCACGGCGTCGGACGACGCGCCGGGTGGCTGGCAGCATACCGATGTCACCGTGCATCTCTCCTGCCACGACGCCACCTCCGGCTGCGACGTGGTCAAGTACCGGCTGGACGGCGGCAGCTGGCAGAACGGCGACACGGTGACAGTGAGCGGCGACGGCACCCATAACCTGCAGTACTATCCCGTGGACAAGGCAGGCAACAACGGCGCCTGGACTACCGTCTACGTGAAGATCGACGCCACCGGCCCCGTTGCCACCGTCACCGCCCCGGCGTCGCCGGTGGACGGCGACAGCACCACCATCACCATCGATTACAGCGACGCCGCCAGCGGCATCGATGCCGCGGCCACCAGCATCACCCTGGACGGATCCCCCGTAGCCGGCTGCAGCATCACCGGCAGCGGCGCTTCCTGCCCGGTGAGCGGCCTGGCCCCGGGCGAACACCAGGTAGGCGGCACGGTGAGCGACAAGGCGGGTAACCAGGTTGCCATCAGCGGCACCTTCCACGTCATGCGCCACTACTTCTTCACCTGGTACGACAACCGGTACTCCAGCAACTGGGTGCTGATGGGCAACCCCGGCGGCTCCGGCGGCTCCACGACCTTTTCGCTCGCCATCGCCGGCAACGACCAGGATCTCTCCCAGTACTCTTTCGGCAACGATACCGGCTGCGCCACCACCCCCTGCGCGCCCGGCGAGGTGCCCCCGGGAAAGACGATGACCCCTGCTTACGACGGCCTCATCGGCGGCCCCGTCAAGGTCACCTCCCAGAACGGCGAGAAGGCGCTGGTCTCCCAGCGCACCCTCTGGCCCAAGGGCGGCCACTCCCTGGAGGAGGTGACCGGCATGGAAGAGTCCCGCCTCGCCGACCACTACTACTGGCCCTGGTACGACCAGCTGAGCGACGGCTACGCCAACTGGATCCTCGCCGCCAATCCCTCCGAGACGGAGACGGTGCGCGCCGAGGTCTACATCGCCGGCGAGAAGCAACAGAACCGGCTGGACCCCGCCAGGAGCGACTACGGCCAGTACTACTTCGAGATCGCCCCCGGCGATAACGTCACCCCCACCTTCCCCGGCAAGCAGGGCGGCCCGGTGGAGGTGAAGGCCTACGTCGCCGGCGGCGACTGGAACAATGCCGCCGACCGCCGCGACGTCATCGCCTCCCAGCGGGTGCTCTCGGGCCACGGCAGCGCCTTCAACGAGGCGGTGGGCGTGCCTGCCGGCGAGCTCTCCGACCACTACCTCTGGACCTGGTACGACGACAAGTACGGCCGCAACTGGATGCTCATCGCCAACACCGAGAGCGAACAGGTCACCTACCGGGTGGAGGTGGCCGGCGGCTGCAACGCCGACGGCACCCCCAGCAGCGATCCCGGCACCGCCTGCTACCAGGGCACCCTGGCCCCCCAGGGGTCTGACGGGGACATCCACACCTTCCGCTTCTCCGAGGAGGGCGTGAGCGGCCTGGCGAACGGCCCGGTGGAGCTCACCGCCTGGAAGAGCGCCGATCACTCGCCGGCCAAGGTGATCGCCTCCCAGCGCATCGTCTTCGGCCCCTCCTTCGGCGAGACCATGGGCTACCCGGCCTCGGCGCTCACCGGCCACTACCTCTGGACCTGGTACGACCAGCAGACCGCCGGCATGCGCAACTGGGTGCTCGTCGCCAATCCCCCTGCCGCCAGCGGCGACCTCTACTACGAGATCTGGGTCGCCGGCCAGAAGCTCTGTGACGAGAGCGACTGCCCCGCCGCCACCCCGGGGAGCTGGAGCGGCGGTCCCCTGGCTCCCGGTGCGAACGTCACTCCCACCTTCGACCAGGTGATCGGCGGCCCGGTGGAGGTCAGGACCTTCGCCGACAGCGCCCACACCACCCCGGCAGACGCCATCGCCTCCCAGCGGGTGCTCTACTACGGGTACTTCAATGAAGTAGTGGGGAGCGGACTCTAGACGCTGGATGCTGGACGCTGGATAAAACCTTCAAGGCCCGATTCCGCGCGGAGACCCGAGCGATTTGGTCCAGCGTCTAAAAACCAGGATCCAGTATCCGCAATAGACACTCGATCGCCCGGGATTCAATCAAGGGGCAGGCGGTAAGATGTCTTAGACCTTAGACCCTGGACGCTGGATGCTGGATGCTGGATAAAACCTTCAACTCCCGTTTCCACAACGAGACGCGAGTGATTTTATCCAGAGTCCAGAGTCCAGAATCCAGAATCCGCTCTTTAAATTACCGCCAACTGCTGGCGCGCCTCGGCCACGCTCACCTGGTTCCGGCCCTTGCGCTTGGAGGCGTAAAGCAGGCTGTCGGCCACTTCCAGCAGCTCGTCCCGGGAGGAGGCGGCATCGGGGTAGGTAGCGACGCCGACGCTCACCGTTACTCCCGTGGAGGCGCCGCCTCCCACGGGAATCTCCGCCCTGGCGATGGCCTCCTTCATGCGGTTGGCCGTCTCCACGCCCGCGGCCTCTCCTTCCGGCAGCAGCAGCACGAACTCCTCGCCGCCGTAACGCGCCGCCACGTCGGACTGCCGCTTCTCCCGCTTGAGCGTGGCCGCCACCACCTTCAGGGCCTCGTTCCCCTTCTCGTGGCCATACTGGTCGTTGAAGAGCTTGAAATGGTCGACGTCCAGCATCACCAGGGTGACGGCGCCGCCGTAACGGTCGGCGCGGCTGATCTCCCGCTCCAGCGCCCTGATGAAGTAGCCGTAGTTGAAGAGGCCGGTGAGGGGATCGGTGAGCGAGTGGCGCAGGATGCGGCGATGAATGCGGTGCTGACGCCGCTGGGCAAAGCCAATCGCCACCCCCAGGACGGCGAACGTGCCCACGGCGAGCGAGGCGGTGCCGGGATGCTCCAGCGCCGCCTGGGTGAGCAGCAGCCACGCCGCCCCCGCCGAGGCCAGCGCTCCCACCTCGTAGAAGAACCAAGAGCCGGCAAAGATGGGTATCGCCAGCAGCGGCCAGAGATCCACCTGGGCAAAGACCCTGATGGCCACCCATAGCAGGAGGAAGCACGCTGCCACCGCCGCCAGCACCCGCAGCCGGTGGCGGGCGAAAGCGCCGGCGGTACCTGCCTCCGCCGGCCGCCGCGCGGGCGCCGCCCTGCCGCCCGTGGAACGAACGGGTGCCCGCTGCCGATCCTTGGCCTGGTCAAGCCGGGTCATAAGTTAGGTATACGCAAGCCGGGGCCCACTTCCTTCACCGGCGCTGCCGTCTGGCCGGTCCTTCGACAGGGAGCCGACATTCCAGTTGCCCATCAGCCGCACTTGGAAAAGCCGCAGGAGCGGCAGAAGACGCACCCCTCGCCGAACTCCACCATGCCGCCGCACTCGGGGCACTCGGGACAGCGGCTGAGCGCCGCCGCCGGGGGCAGGTCCAGCGCTTCCGCGTCCGCCTCCAGGTGCGGCGCTTCTTCCAGGTAGCCCTCTACCGCCCTGGCGATGGCATCGGGGCAGGAGCTGGCTCCGCCCATCACCGGCTACGGGCAGCGGATACTCTTGATCGATTTCAGGATCGCCCCGATGTCGATGCCCGACCGCAACGCCAGCGAAACCAGCCGGCTGATGGCCTCCGACTGCGCCGCCCGGCAGGCGCCGGCCCGCGCCATCGAGGAGAACAGCTCGAACAGTCCGTACTCGTCCTCGTTGATGGTCACGTAGAGGCTGCCGCAGCCGGTCACCACCTTGCGGGTCTTGCCAGCGGTCACCTCCGGGCGGGGTCGCGGCTTCACCTGGCCCGGCACGAAGGTCTCCTCGCCGCGGTTGACGCCGCCGATGTTGAGCACCTGCGCCTCGCGGCTGCCGTCGCGGTAGATGGTTACCCCCTTGCAGCCGAGCTCGTAGGCCAGCCGGTACACCTTCTCCACGTCCGCCGGCTCGGCGTCGTGGGGGAAGTTCACCGTCTTGGAGACGGCGTTGTCGGTGTACTTCTGGAAGGCAGCCTGCATGCGCACGTGCCACTCGGGGGTGACGTCGTGGGCGGTGACGAAGATGCGGCGGATCTCCTCCGGCACCGCGTCGATCCCCGACACGCCGCCCTGCTCGGCGATCTTCCGCATCAGTTCCTCGTTGTAGAAACCGCCGTCCCGGGCCATGCGCTCGAAGATGGCGTGCACCTCCACCATCTCCGTGGTGTCCAGCACGTTTCTCACGTAGGAGACGGCGAAAAGCGGCTCGATGCCGCTGGAACAATTGGCGATGATGCTCAGGGTGCCGGTGGGGGCGATGGTGGTGGTGGTGGCGTTGCGCACCTTGCGGCCGCTGCCGTCGTCGTACACGCTGCCGTCGAAGTTGGGGAACGCCCCCCGCTCCTCTGCCAGCTTCATCGACATCTGCCGCGAGCGGTCCTGGATGAAAGACATCACCTCTTCCGCCACCTCGACCGCCTCGTCGGTATCGTAAGGGATGCCCATCTCGATGAGCAGGTCGGCGAAACCCATCACTCCCAGGCCGATCTTGCGATTGGCCTTGGTCATCTCCTCGATCTCCGGCAGGGGGTACTTGTTGACGTCGATCACGTTGTCCAGGAAGTGCGTGCTCTCGTCGACTGTCTCGCCCAGGCGCTGGTAATCGATGCCGCCGGCGCCGTCGGTCATGCGCGCAAGGTTGATGGATCCCAGGTTGCAGGACTCGTACGGCAGCAGCGGCTGCTCGCCGCAGGGATTGGTGCTCTCGATCTCGCCCACGTGCGGGGTGGGGTTGTCGGCGTTGATGCGGTCCAGGAAGATGATGCCGGGGTCCCCGTTCTTCCAGGCCAGGTTGACCACGGTCTCGAACACCCGCCGGGCATCGAGGGTCTTCGCCACCTCGCCGGTGCGGGGATTTACCAGCTCGTATTCCTCTCCCGCCTCCACTGCCTGCATGAACTCCTCCGTGAGCGCCACGGAGATATTGAAGTTGTTGAGCTTGTCGTTGCTCTGCTTGCAGACGATGAAGTCGAGGATGTCCGGGTGGTCCACCCGCAGGATGCCCATGTTGGCGCCCCGGCGGGTGCCGCCCTGCTTGATGGTCTCGGTGGCGGCATCGAAAACGGTCATGAAGGAGATGGGCCCGCTGGACACTCCCTTGGTGGAGAGCACCACGTCGTTGCTGGGACGGATGCGCGAGAAGGAGAAACCGGTGCCACCGCCGCTCTTGTGGATGAGGGCGGTGTGCTTGATGGCCTCGAAGATGCTGTCCATGGAGTCGCCCACCGGCAGCACGAAGCACGCCGAGAGCTGGCCCAGCTCCCGGCCCGCGTTCATCAGCGTGGGCGAGTTGGGCAGGAACTCCAGCCGCGCCATCATGCGGTAGAAGCGCTCTTCCGTGGCATCCACGTCGGCATCGGGGTCGTAGAGCAGGTCGGCGGCGGCGATGGTCCGGGCCACCCGCCGGAACATCTCTGCCGGCGTCTCGGTGGGGTTGCCGTCGCTGTCCCGCTTGAGGTAGCGCTTCTCCAGTACCTTCCTGGCATTGGGGGAGAGTTGCGGCTGTATGGGCATCTGCTTGAGCGCCTTGCCGCGGCCGCCTGCCTTTCGAGGTCCTTCTACCAGCATCGTCTCCCCTTTCTGCGAGTGTTTACCGGACACGAATCATACACTGCCTCCCGGACGTCAAGCGCTTCCGGGCGGCCGTTCCGGGTACCCCTGCCGCATGCGCCCCTACAGGCGCGAAAGCTCCTTCTTGAACTCCTCCACGTCCTCGAACTGGCGATAGACGGAAGCGAAACGCACGTATGCCACCTTGTCCAGGTCCTTCAGCCGCCTGAGCACGCGCTCCCCTATCTCCGCCGAGGGTACTTCCACCTTGTACTCGTTCCGCAGCTCGGTCTCGATGGCGTCCACCATGCGCTCCAGCGTCTTGGTCTCGATGGGTCGCTTCTCGCATGCCCGGAGCAGCCCTGCCAGCACCTTCGGCCGCGAGAACACCTCGCGCTCGCCACCCCGCTTGATCACCGTCAGCGGCATCTCCTCCACCCTCTCGTAAGTGGTGAAACGCCGCCCGCAATCGAGGCACTCGCGGCGCCGCCTGATGGCATCCTGCGATTCGGTGTCGCGGGAGTCTACTACTTTCAGCTCGCTGGAGTCACAAAAAGGGCACTTCACCGAAAGACACCACTTGTAGAACCTGGATGCCCCCCATACACAACATTTCGTGGTTCGGGGGCCGACTCCTTCAACATCTTGGACCTATCGGCTATCATAAACCGCCCCCGCCGGAAAGGACAAGGAGATTTATTGCGCAAATTGCACCATTCCCGGCGGAGGCGGGGGACAGCGGCGATTTACCGTTGCCTTTTTTGTATATGTTGTCCCGGCACTAGATCCTTGCTATATACACGCCGCCGCGCCCGTCGCACCGGGGCGCCGCGAGTCCGGCAGCGGTGAAGGCCACCGAAGAAGAGTGTATGATCCAGTTACCGTCCAATCGTTACCGGGGAGGAAAAACAGGATGAAGATGAAATTCTTTCGCTGCCGCATCTGCGGTGATCCCTTCATGGCCGAGGAGATGCCCAGCCACTGCCCGTTCTGCGGTGCCCACCAGGAGCACATCGCCACCGCCGCCGAGTGGGTGGACGAGAACGCGGCGCTGGACGGCCTCTCGGAAACCTCCCGACGCAACCTCGTCGAGGCGCTCCAGCTGGAGGTGGACAACAAGGCCTTCTACCTCGACGCTTCGTCGAAGGCGGGCACCATCGAGCTGGCCGGCATCTTCAAGAACCTCTCCAAGATAGAGGGCGAGCACGCCTCCACTTTCCGGAAGATCCTGCGCACGGATGCTCCCGATCCGGACCCCGAGAAGTCGGTGGCCGCGGACGACGACCGGCGAAACCTGGAGACCGCCAGGGCCCGCGAGGAGTACGCCTCCGCCTTTTATGCCCGCGCCGCCGACGAGGCCGGGGAAGAGCGGGTGAAAAAGGTCTTTGGCGCCATCTCCGCCATCGAGAGCGACCACATCGAGCTGGAGACGGAGCTCCTGGACCGCCGGTGATGCCGCCTGTCTCCGCCCGGCGCCGGGTGGGCGCCGGGGGATGACCGATCGGCCCCGGTCACCTGGCGGCCGGCCTTACCGGGGCGGCCACTGGAGCCTGATCGCGTCCCAGCCGGACTCCAGCCGCGGGACCAGCTGCGCCGGGTCGTCCACCGGCGGCTGGCAGCTGGCGCCGATGCAGACATACGCCGTCGGCTTGCCGTCGTAGCCATATCCCACCGCGTCCAGCTCCTCGCCGTGCACCGCCGGGTCCAGCACCTCGATGGAACGAAAGGGTATGCGTGCCCCGTGGGCCTGCCGTATCAGCTCCACGGTGCCCGCCTCGCCCGGCGGGCCCACGATGGTCACCCGCACCGGCGGGTCGAAGAGGCGCATCAGCGCCAGGGCGAAGGGCGCTCCGAAAAGGCCCAGCTGCCCGAACGACGCCGACAGGCGCTCGAGCGCCCGCCTGGCTGCCTCCTCGAATTCCTTCTGCCCCGTGTTCTGGGCCAGGCGGATGAGCGCCGCGGCGGCGATGCTGTTGTCCACCGGCGGCACCGTGCGCTCCGCGGGGTAGCCGCTCGCGGCCGGGGGCCGGGCGCAGTCGTGGAAGCCTCCCAGCTCGCTGTCCTCCAGCCGCGACAGCAGCCAGCGCGCCACCTGCGTGCTGCGCGTGAGCCACGCGTCGCCGGCGCCGCACTCGTAGGCATCCAGCAGCGCCCCCACCAGCGGCGCCGTATCCACCAAGAGGCCGGGCAGTAAGACGCTGCCGTCCGCCTGGCAATGGTGGGCCCCCAGCTCGGGGTCCCAGAGATGCTCCCAGACGAATTCCAGCGCCGCCAGGCCCTGTTCCAGGTAATCCTCGTCCCCGAAGACCTGGAATGCCTTCAGGAGCGCCGAGGCCGCCTGTGCGTTCCAGCCCGCGTAGAAGGAGCGGTCCACCGGGGGAGCCTCGCGCTCCCGCCGGGCGGCGGCTTCCAGCCGGTAATAGTCCTCGTCGGCGCACTGGCTGCCGTAGAAAGCGCCCGTATCGGCGTCCCGGAGCGTGCCTGCCAGGTAGCCGTGGATGTCGCGGGCGACGGCAGCGTAGTCTTCCTCGCCGCTGAGCCGGTAGGCCTCCGTGTACACGGCCAGCAGGGCGGCGTTGTCCTCCAGCATTTTTTCGTAGTGGGGACGGGACCAGTCCGCCGCCGTGGCGTAGCGGAAGAAACCGCCTTCTTCCCGGTCGTGGATCCCACCTGCCGCCATTGCTTCCAGCGTCTTCCGCAGGATCTCGCCCTCGCTGCCCTCGGCGCCGGCTGCCAGCCGCGCCAGCAGGAACGCCAGCACCCCCGCGTACGGGAACTTGGGCTCGGTGCCGAAACCGCCGTTCTCGGCGTCGTATGCCCGCTCGGCCACCTCCATGGTCGCTTCCACCAGGGAAGGATCCACGGCGACGCCGCGCCTGGATGCCGCCTCCTCGCGCCGGGTGCGCACCTCCGTCAGCGCCCGGTCGATGCGCTCGCGGTCCCGCGCCAGCACGGTGAGCACGTCTATCAGCAGCCGGCGCAGCTCCACCGCCGGCAGGAAGGTGGTGCCGGCGATGATCTCCCCCTCCTCGTCGAGAAAGCAGATGGTGGGCCATCCGCCCTGGTTGTAGCGGCTGTTGACGTCGGGCCGGCGGTCACTGTCGACCCGTACGGGCACGAAGTTGTGCTCGATGAAGGAGGCCATCTCGGCGTCGGCGAGGACCTCCGCGTCCATCACGTGGCACCAGTGGCACCAGGAAGCAGTGATGGAAAGCAGGATCGGCTTCCCTTCCTCGCGGGCGCGGGCAAAGGCGTCGTCCCCCCATTCGAGCAAAGATATGCCCGGGGAGGAGCTGCTCCCTCCGCCATCGTTGCCAGCACTTGCTGCGTTCAAGCCATCTCCCTTCCGTCGCTGCCGGGAGTAGACATTCTACCTTTTTCCGCGGCCGCCGGCACGGCCGCCGGCGTGCCGCTGCTATAATACGCTCATGCGGGCCAACGAGACCATCGCCGCGATATCCACCCCCTTCGGCGCCGGCGCCATCGGCATCGTGCGCATGACCGGCCCCCGGGCGCTGGATATCTGCCACCGGCTCTTTCGGCCCGCCGGCGGCGGCGACCTCGCCGATGCTCCCAGCCACACCCTCCACTACGGCCACATCGTCGACCCCGCCACCGGCGAAAGCGTGGACGAGGTGCTGGTGGCGGTGATGCGGGCGCCGGCCACCTACACGCGCGAGGACATCGCCGAGATCAACTGCCACGGCGGGCCGGTGGCCCAGAGGAAGATCCTCTCGCTGCTCCTGGACGAGGGGGCGGTGCTGGCTTCGCCGGGGGAGTTCACCCGCCGCGCCTTCGTCAACGGCCGCATCGACCTGGTGCAGGCGGAAAGCGTGGCCCAGGTGGTCTCCGCCCGCACCGAGGCCGGCTTGCGGGTGGCCATGGCCCAGCTGGAGGGATCGCTCTCCCGCGAGATCGCCGCCGTTCGCCGCTCCCTGCTGGGTGTGCTCGCCTCCCTGGAGGCGGGGATCGACTTCGCCGACGAGGACATCGACGACGTCGACCGCGACGACGCGGGAAAACGCCTGCAGGAGCAGGCCGGGCGCCTGCGGGAACTGATCGATTCCGCCTTCGTCGGCCGCGTGCTCAGCGAGGGCGTGCGCACGGCCATCGTCGGCAAGCCCAACGTGGGCAAGTCCAGCCTGCTCAACGCCCTGCTGATGCGGGAGCGGGCGATAGTCACCGAGATGCCGGGGACCACGCGGGACACCATCGAGGAGATCATCAACATCGAGGGGGTGCCGCTCCGGCTGATCGACACCGCCGGCCTCAGGAACAGCGAGGATGCGGCCGAGCGCGCCGGCATCGATCGCAGCCGCCGCGCCATCCGCGAGGCGGACCTGGTGCTCTGCCTGTTCGACGGCAGCGAGCGCGAAGACGACCACGACCGCGCCCTGATCAACACGGTGCCGGCGGAAAGGACGATATTCGTCGTCAACAAGAGCGACCTCTTCCGGGGCCGCCGCCCCTCCTTCAACTTGGGGCTGCTGCCAGCCGAGCCCGTACTGGTTTCCGCCCTCACCCGCCAGGGGCTCTCCGAGCTGAAGGGGCTCATCGCCGGGCGCGTGCTCGGTGGGGAAATCCCGGCGCCGGCCAGCCCCGTGGTCACCCACGAGCGGCACAAGCGCCTGCTGGAAGAGGCGTTGGCGGCCGTGGAGAGGACACTGCAGGGCCTGCGCGTGGGTCTCGGCGATGAGATCCTGGCCGAAGAGGTGCGCGCCGCCATCGTCTCCCTGGGCGAAATCACCGGGGAAGAGGTGGTGGAGGACCTGCTGGACACCATCTTCCGGCAATTCTGCATCGGCAAGTAGAGCGGCGGCGGGCTATGGGCGACCGCGTCAACAGAGGGTTATCCCGCTACGACGTGATCGTCGTGGGCGCCGGCCCCGCGGGCAGCGAGGCGGCGGTGGCGGCGGCCGGGCGCGGGGCCAGCGTTCTCTGCCTCACCATCAATCTCGATACCGTGGGCTTCCACCCGGCGGATCCCACCCTGCTGCGCGGCGGCGATGATCGCCGCCGGCTGCTGGTGGCAGAGCTGCAGGCGGCGGGAGCGGTGCTTCCCCGGCTGCTGTCCCGCAAGGAAATCGCCACCGAGGCCGGCCGCCACCTGGTGGCGGACCGCAGGCGCCTGGGGCTTGCCTTCAAGGAGATCCTGGAGAACACGTCCGGCCTGGAGCCGCGGCAGGCGCTGGCGACGGCCATCGAGCGCCACGGGGACGGCTGGCACGTTGAATGCAAGTACGGGGAGAGGTTCGCCGCCGGTTCCGTCGTCGTCGCCACGGGCACCTTTCTCGACGGGCAGGTGACGATGGGCGGTCTCACCGCCGATGGCGGCCGCCGCGGGGAAATTCCCTCGCGGGCGCTGGCGGACTGCCTCCAGCGCCTAGGCATTTCCTTCACGCGCCTGGTCGCCTGTGCCTCGCCGCGAATCTCCGCCCGCGGTGAGCCATCCTCCCACCTGCGCCTCGCCCGTGACGGCGACCAGCTGCGGGAGCTCTACGCCTCGGAAATAAAGCTGGAGGGCGACAGTGACCGGCAACTGGCCGAGTTGCGCAGCCTGGCACGCAGCGGCGAGGCCTGGCTGAACCGGCCCTCGTACTGCGTCAGCCACCTGGCCCTGGCGCCGGGCATGGTAGGCAACCGGCTGGAGAGCCGCGACCTGCCCGGCCTCTTCTTCGCCGGCCGCAGCGCCGGCGTCGCCAGCTACCCGGAGGCGGCCGCTTCCGGCTTCGCCGCCGGGCTGGCTGCCGTGGGCGCGCCGCCAGATAGGTTGACTAATGACAAGAAATATGTTGGTTTGCTCTGCCGCCGTATCGCCGAGGGTGACCGGCCGGTGAGCGTCAATGATCACTGAAAGTTACTATGCCAACAAACTACTATAAGTCAACATGATACTGCCTGCGAGCAGTTCCCATGGTTTCGATGTCGTGGTCGTCGGCGGTGGCCATGCCGGCTGCGAGGCGGCGCTGGCGGCAGCACGTATCGGCTGCGACACCCTGTTGCTCACCATGAGCCTGGAAAAGATCGCCCTCATGCCCTGTAATCCCGCCGTGGGCGGCGTGGGAAAGGGGCAGCTGACCCGTGAAATAGACGCCCTGGGAGGAGAACAGGGCCGTAACACGGATCGGTCATATATCCAAATGAAAATGCTGAATACCGGCAAGGGGCCGGCGGTGCAGGCGCTGCGGGCGCAGACCAGCAAGAAACTCTACGAAGACAACATGAAACGGGTACTCGCGGCGGAGCCCCGCCTTTACCTGCTGGAAGGCAACGCCGCCGGCATCGATGTTTCACGTGAAACAATCGCCGGCGTATTTCTCGATGATGGCAGCCGCATCCCCGCCCGGGCCGTGGTGTTGGCCTGCGGCACCTTCCTCCGGGGGGTCATCGTCATCGGCGAGCAACGCTTTCCTGCCGGGAGAATGGGTGAGCCGCCCTCGAGCCGCCTGTCGGAAAACCTGGAAAGATGGGGCATCGAGCTGGGCCGTTTCCAGTCCGCTACCCCGCCACGCGTCGACGCCAGGTCCATCGATACCGACAAGATGACCGTCGATCCCGGCGATCCTTCGCCGCAGCACTTTTCCTTCTTCAGTGCCGCCACCCGCCGGAAGCAAGTCCCCTGTTACCTCACCTACACCAACGAGAAGACCCACGAAGTCATCCGCGAGCACCTCCACCTTTCCCCCATAAGGACCGGCTCCGTGAGCGGCAAGGGGCCCCGCTACTGCCCCTCCATCGACCGCAAGGTGATCAATTTTCCCGACCGCGACCGCCACCCGGTCTTCATCGAGCCGGAGGGGATCCGCACCCGCGAGCTGTACCTCCAGGGCCTCACCACCAGCCTTCCCGTCTGGGTCCAGGAAAAGGTGGTGCGGGCCACGCCCGGCCTCGAGTCGGCCAGGATCATGCGCCCCGGCTACGCGGTTGAATACGATTTCGCCCTGCCCAGCCAGCTCCGGCCCACGCTGGAAGTCAGGGACCTGAGCTGCCTCTTTCTTGCCGGACAGATAAACGGCACCAGCGGCTACGAGGAGGCGGCGGCCCAGGGCATCATCGCCGGCATCAATGCCGCCCGCCACTGCCTGGGCCAGGAGCCCTTTACCTTGCGTCGCGACCAGGCGTACATCGGCGTTCTCATCGACGACCTGGTAACCAAGGGGGTCGACGAGCCCTACCGCATGTTCACCTCCAGGGCCGAATACCGCCTGCTCCTGCGCCACGACAATGCCCATTCCCGCCTTTCGCCGCTGGCGCACCAGGTCGGCCTCCTCGACGACGCGGACTACGAGAAGGTCGTCCGCCACGAGTCGTCTTTGAAAGATCTCCTCGCAGAGCTGGGCACGGCCAGGGTACAACCCAGCCCCGCCGTGAACGATTACCTCGAGTCCTGCGGCAGCAGCGCCATTTCCAGCGCCGTCACCGCCGAAAAGCTTTTACGCCGCCCCCACGTTTCCCTCGACCCGCTGGCCCGGGCCGCCGGCCTGGACATCGAGGAACGCTTTGTGCCCGATGTCAGGCGCCGGGCGGAGATAGAGCTCAAGTACAGCGGCTACATCGAACGCCAGCGTGCCGACATCGAAAGGCGCTCCCGCATGGAATCCATCGTCATCCCCGAGGATTTCGATTTCGGCGCCATCTCGGCCCTATCCATCGAGTCCCGTGACCGTCTTTCCCGCGTGCGGCCCGCTACTATCGGCCAGGCCTCGCGGATCTCCGGGGTTACTCCCGCCGACATTTCCATTCTTTCGCTTTATCTCGAGAGAAAGGCACCCCATTGATCGACTGGAAATCGTTGTCTTCCCGCTTTTCCCTCTCCGAGGCGCAAGTCGCCGAGTTGAGGCGGCTCCTGGATATCCTCGCCTCCGATCGCAGCGCCGGCCTCACCTCCGTACGCGACCGGGAGGGCATTTTCAATCGCCACCTGCTGGACAGCCTCTCCCTCCTCGCCTTCAGTGAAGTCGCCAATACCCAAAGCATCGCCGACGTGGGCAGCGGCGCCGGCCTTCCCGGCCTGCCGCTGGCGATCGCTTTGCCGAACGCGTGCTTCGTTCTCATCGAGTCTAATCACCGTAAGTGCGATTTCATCGAGGAAACCGCCGCGCTCGTTGGTCTCGACAACACCGCGGTGGCCTGCACGCGCGCCGAAGAGGCGGGACGCTCCTCGTTTCGCGAGTCATTCGACGTCGCCCTGGCCCGCGCTGTCGCTCCCTTGCCGGTGGTGCTCGAATATACGCTTCCCCTGGTTTCGGTCGGGGGTTTCGCTCTGCTCTCCCGCGGCGCCCGCCGGGATGGTGACAGCGCCGCCGCTGCCTCTGTCGCCGGGCTGCTGGGTGGTTCCCTGGTGCGCATCCATCCCGTCAGCCCCTATCCCGGTGCCAGGAATCTCCATGCCTGGTTGTTCCGCAAGGACGCTCCCACCCCGGACCGGTTCCCCCGCCGCCCCGGAATCCCCGCCAAGCGGCCGCTTGGCAGCTGAAAACAGCGGTCACCCTATCAATAACACCCCCCGTTCTGATAGAATCTTCCCGTGCAGGACAGTAATTCTCTTCAATCGAGGGCGGGCCTGGGCAGGATCTACGCCGTCGCCAACCAGAAGGGCGGCGTCGGCAAGACCACGACCTGTGTCAATACCGCCGTCTGCCTCGCCGAGGCCGGTGCCACGGCACTGGTCATCGATATCGACCCCCAGTGCAATGCCACGCACGGCCTGGGTGTCCGCGAGGCTCCCCATACCGTCTACGATGTCTTCACCGGCAAGGTGGCCGTCGAGTCGGCCATCACCGGCACCCAGATCCCCAATCTTTTCCTGATACCCTCCACCATCGATCTCGCCGGCGCCGAGGTGGAGCTCGCCTCCCACCAGCGGCGCGAATACGTTCTCCTCGATTCCCTCAGCAGCATCACCAGCAGCTTCGACTACCTTTTCATCGACTGCCCGCCATCGCTGGGGCTGCTCACCATCAACGGCCTGGTGGCGGCCGACCGGCTGATCATCCCCGTCCAGTGCGAGTACTATGCCCTCGAGGGCCTGGGGCAGCTCCTGGGCACCGTGGAGGCCGTGCGTAACAACATGAACCCGCGGCTCACCATCGCCGGCCTGCTGCTCACCATGTTCGATCCCCGCACCAACCTTTCATCGCAGGTGGTCGAGGAAGTGCGTTCCCACTTTCCCGAGCTCACCTACCGAACCGTGATTCCCCGTAACATCCGCTTGAGCGAAGCTCCCAGTCATGGTCTTCCCATATCCCGATACGATCCTGCCTGTGCGGGCTCTGATGCCTATTTCGACCTAGCAACGGAGGTGATCGAGCGTGAGTGAAAACAAGGGCCTCGGCCGCGGCCTGTCGGCGCTGATCGGAGACAGCAAGGCCGCCGCCGGCGGGCGGGGCGAAAACGAGGGCAGCGGCATACAATACCAAGAATTACCCTTAAGTCAAATAAGCGAGAACCCGAACCAGCCGCGCACCACGTTCGACGACGACGCCCTGGCGGACCTGGCGTCATCGATCAAGTCCGCCGGCCTGGTGCAGCCGGTGGTGGTGCGCCGGGCCGGCGCCGGCCGCTACGAACTCATCGCCGGCGAGCGCCGCTGGCGCGCCGCGCGCATGGCGGGCCTGGAGACCATACCGGCGATCATCCGCGATGCCGGCGACGCCGAGTCCCTGGAAATGGCCCTGATCGAAAACCTCAGCCGCGAAGATCTCAATCCTATCGACACCGCCCGGGCCTACGCCAACCTGCAGGAGGATTTCGGCATCACCCAGGAGCAGCTGGCCGCCAAGCTGGGGCGCAGCCGCTCCGCGGTCGCCAACACCATGCGCCTGCTCGACCTGCCGGACGAAGTCCAGTCTCTCATCGAACAGGGCCGGCTCAGCGAAGGTCACGGCCGGGCCCTGCTGGCCGTGGGCGACCGCCTGCGGCAGCGGCGCCTGGCGGCGCGGATGGCGGAGAGCGCCATGTCGGTGCGGCAGGCGGAAAAGCTGGTCAAGCGTGAATCCGCCGCGGAAACCCGCAAGCAAAAACCGGCCGTGCCTCCCGTGAGCCAAGAGCTGATGGACGAGGCCACCGACGCCCTATACTCGGCCTTCAGGCTGCCGGTCAAGGTCCGCTGGGCGGCAAAGGGAGGACGCGTGGAGATCGAGTTCGAAAGCGAGGAGCAGCTGCGCGACCTCATCGACACCCTGGAAGGCAGCCTCTAGGCGGCGGTGCCGGCTTGGAATCGCTCGTTGCTCCTTACCTGGACCTGGAAGGGGTCGAAGCGGCGGCCCTGGTATCCACCGATGGTTTCACCGTCGCCGCCGCCGGCAGCGGTATCGATTTCGATGCCCTGGGAGCCCATGCCGCCGCCCTGCTGGCCACGGCCCGGGAGCTGGCGGCGGAGATGGAACAGCAGCCGCCGAAGGCGCTGTCAATCGACCTGGGCCGCCGTGGCCTCGTTGTTGCCCCCATAGACAACGAGGTCTTCCTGGTGCTCGCCGGCAGCGCCCTGGTTCTCCAGCACGCCCGCGGGCGGCGCTGAAGTTTCCGGCGGCGCCTCGTCCCCGCTCCCGCCTTGACCGTCGGCATCGCCGGGCCCGTTTTCGCCGCCTGCCGGCGAGGTCACCGTGGCTGCCGGGGCCGAAGGCGGTCCAGCCTCTTCACCGGGAAGCGATGGCGGGTCCAGCTTGATCACCGTGGCGCCGAGGGTGATATCGATGCCCGCGGTATCCTCTCCTTCCCGGACGACCACGGCGTCCGCCGATGAAAAGTCGTCGCCGTTCACGTACCAGCGGGTTTCACCGATGGGCGGCGGGGCCACCACGCGCACCCGGTAAGCGCCCGCCGGCAGCCTGCCGCTGCGGTAGGAGCCGTCGCTGCCCGTGAACACCGTGTCCACCACCACGCCCGCCTTGTCGAACACGTCCACCTGGGCGCCGGCCACGGGGCCCATGCCCGCGGTGACGCTACCGGATATGGTGCCTCCCTCCTCCAGGACGGCATCCACCTTGCCCACCGTTTCGCCGGCGTGCACGGGTATCACTTCAGCGGTTGTGAACGTCTGCTGCCCCCGGTACCACTGGTAGGCATACGACCCGCCCGGTGGATCGAAGGAGACCAGGTAGTCGCCCGCCAGCAGCCCTCCCACCCGGTAATAGCCGTTACTGTCGGTCAGAGAAGTGCCCGCCAGGGTCATCCCGTAGCCCTGCTTGTGTTCGACGCGAAAAGCGCTTACCAGCACTCCCGCTACCCCCTGCACGCATCGGGGTGCGTCCTTGCAGGCCGCTACCACCCGGCCGCTCACGGCGCCCCGGCCGGGATCGCCCGCCGCCGCCATTACCTGGCTTACCGTGATCTCGCCGCCGGCCGTAACCGCGATCGGCGTGCCCGCGGGTGAGCCGGGAGGGCCGTACCAGCCCGACTCGTAGTTGCCGCCGGGGTCGGAGAAGTACAGCTTGTACGTCGCGGGGGCCAGGCCGTCGAAGGAAAAGCCGCCGTCGGCGCCGGTGGTACGGTAGTCGCCCAGCAGCCGGCCGCCGGCATCGGCGAGGTACACCCGGATGCCGGCAAGCGGCAGCGCGGTCTCGTCGGTGACCATGCCCTTCAGGGAACCCGTGAGGGGAGGCAGGGGGGCCGGCGGGGTCGCCGGGGGCAGCGAAGCCGCCGCAGCCACGGTGGGGACCAGCGATGCCGGGGTGGCCGCCGCCGTGGCCGCCGCCGCCGTCCCCGTGGCTCCCGGGGTCGCAGGCGAGGCGGGCGAGGCGGACGGCACCGGCGGGCCGCCGCTCTCCAGGGAAATCTCGCCGCCGGTTTCGCTGGTAGTGTCCTCGGGGGGTGCAGCGTTGAAGCACGTCGCCTGCAGCAAGAGCAGCAGCGTGATGGCCACTGCCAGGAGCAGCAGCGGCAGGGTAATGCGCCAGGGGTGCCTTGCCATCGAGCCGGCCATCTCTACCTTTCTTCGCGCCCACACCGGGTGGTTGCCGGCAAGCAAGGCAATTTGCGTACCGCCCCCACCGCCCCGGTGCAGGTATCATGATAGCACAGATCCGCTTTTATGGTAACGGCTTTTTGCGCGCACCAACAGAATACGACCCTGCCGCCCTGCTTTCCTGCAGGTTCCGGCGGTTACTCGGTCTCGTCCCCGGGCGCGGTGCGCCCCGTGTGACCGTAGGCGTCCTCGGTGGTCGTGGGCGGCTCTCCCCCCGAGAACAGCACGTAGCGGCCGTGGAAGCGCTTGAACTGCACGGGGTGGTCCGGCAGCGGGAAGTCTTCCACCGGCAGGTCCCTGTGCGCCTCCATCATGAACTCTCTCCAGATGGTGGCGGGGAAGCCGTCGCCCCAGACGCTGTGGCCGTGGACGTTGGTCATCGGCTTCTGCTCGTCCGGGTACCCCACCCAGACCGCGGTGGAGAACTGGGGGGTGTAGCCGACGAACCAGGCATCCTGCAGGTTCTCGGTGGAGCCGGTCTTGCCGGCCGCCGGGCGGCCGAAGTTGGCCGGCGCCGAGGTGCCTGCCTGGATGTCGCTCATCAGCACCTTGGTCACCTCGTAGGCGGTGCCGTCGCTGATCACCTGCTTCGGGTCCGGCTTGGCCTCGTATTTCACCTTGCCGTCCGCCGTCTCCACCCGGGTGATCGCTATCGGCTCGGCATGCTTGCCCTCCGCGGCCAGCGTGCCGTAGGCGGAGGCCATCTCCAGCGGCGAGACGCCCTGGCCCAGGCCGCCCAGGGCGATGGAGGGGTTGGCGGCCATGTAGCTCTTGATGCCCATCTTCTCGGCGGTGTCACGCACCTTCTCGGGCCCCAGGTCCATCACCAGCTGGGCGTAGACGGTGTTGTCGGAGTGCATCATCGCCTCCTTGAGGTTGGAGACGCCGTAGTACTGGAGGTTGTATGTGCGCACGTGCCAGGGGGTGCCGCCGCCGGGCATGGGCAGGTCGATCTCCTTGGACATGTAGTAGGTCTTTTCCGGGTTCACCCCTTCCTCCACCGCCGCGGTGAGAACGAAGGGCTTGAAGGTGGATCCCGGCTGCCGCTGCGCCTGGGCCGCCAGGTTGAACTGGTAGCTCCGGAAGTCCTGGCTGCTGACCATGGCGCGGATGTAGCCGGTTTCCGGCTCGATCGCCACCAGCGCCGCCGCCGGATCGCCCTCCTCGTAAAGGGTATCCTTGATCGCTTCCAGGCCGGCCTCCTGGAGATGGGGATCGATGGTGGTGTAAACCCGGAGGCCGCCCTCGAAAAGGGTGCCGGCGCCGTACATGTCGATCAGCTGTTGCTTGACATACTCAACGAAATAAGGTTCTGCTACCGTTCTTTCCTGGTCGCTCACCACCAAAGGCAGGGAGGCGGCGCCGTGTGCCTCCGCCGGCGTGATGTAACCCAAGTCGGCCATCTTCTGCAGCACCACGTTGCGCCTCTCGGTGGCCGCCTTCAGGTCACGCTTGGGCGAGTAGATGGAGGGGGCGTTCACCAGCCCCGCCAGCGTGGCGCACTCGGAGAGATCCAGCTGCGAAACGCTCTTGCCGAAGTAGGTCTGCGCCGCCGCCTCGACCCCGTAAGCACCCTCGCCGTAATAGATGGTGTTCAGGTAGCGCTCCAGGATCTCGTCCTTGGAGACGGTCTGCTCCAGCCTGGTTGCCAGCACCGCTTCCACCAGCTTGCGGCTGAAGCTGCGCTCGTCGGTGAGGTAGACGGTCTTCACCAGCTGCTGGGTGATGGTGCTGCCCCCTTCGACCAGGGAGCCGCTGGTGATATTGGTGAAGGCCGCCCGCGCCAGGCCCTCGTAATCGACCCCGTTGTGTTCGTAGAAGCGCTCGTCCTCGATGGCGATGGTGGCCTGCTGCAGGTAGAGCGGGATCGACTCCAGCGGCACCACCGTGCGGTTCTCGCTGCCGAACACCTCGGCGAGCAGGGTGCCGTCGGCGGCGTAGATCTTCGACGTCTGCCCCAGGGAGAGCAGGTCGTCCTGGTTGAGCTTGGGGAGATCGTGAACCAGCGCCGACACGGTCTGGATGCCTATCAGCAGGGCAAACACCAGGGACAGCACGAAGAAGCCGACGCCAATGAGCAGCAGGGATCTTCTTTTTCTGCGCTTGATTTTCTTTCGACGACGAGGCATGGAAATCAGGTCGTTGACGCATCCGGGCCACCGAATCATTCCTTCGACGGCTGCCCTCCCGGCTCCTCCGCCGGGCAGGCGGCATCGCCGACCGCGGTTCCATTCTAGCAGAAGTGGGCGGGAGCCGAGGCCGCCGCCCCGTCGTCAGCGGAACCTACTTCACGTGGTGGACATACTTCATGAAAACTTCGAACGCCTCTTCGATGGAGCTGTCGTCCAGCTCCATTTCGCTGGAGCTGTGCTTGAGGCATTCTTTCATGCGGTGCGTGATCAGGAACACACCCACCTTGTCCAGCGCCGCGCGCGTGGCCGCCAGCTGGGTGAGGACGTCTTCGCAGCGCTTGTCCTCGGATATCATCCGCTGCAGCCCCCGCACCTGGCCTTCCACGCGCCGCAGCCGGTTGAGAACCTTCTCTATGTCGGACTTGGTAACCGCGGCGGACTCCTTCGTTCGCCGAATAGCGCTTCCGCAGCCGCTCCCGTTTCGCCGCTGCCCCCAGCAACCCGCCGGCGGCAACCTTGCGCCGCGCCGGGTACGGGAAGGATAGCCCTTCGGGTTGCAGGTATTTCTTACCCCTCCGGGTATGCGTATTATTTCAAGGGGCGTTGCGGGTGTCAAGATATTTCCGCGCTTTGCGGGCAGGTGTCCGGCGCGGCCCCACCAGCCGTGCCCGCCGCCGGCAACGCGGTCATAATGGCTCCATGAACATCATCAGTTGCTCGCGGCGGACGGACGTGCCCCGCTGGCACAGCGGCTGGCTGGAGCGTTGCCTGCTCGCGCGCCGGGCCGAGTTCACGGCTCCCCGCGGCGGACGGCGCTCGGTCCCGCTGGACCCCGGCTCGGTCTTCGCCATCGTGCTCTGGTCCAAGGACTACTCGCCGCTGCTGGAGAACCCGCGCCTGCTGGAGCTGCTGCTGGCCCTCAATCCCTACTTCCACTTCACCGTCACCGGCCTGGGGGGAACGTTCTGGGAGCCGGGGGTGCCGCGCTGGCGCGACTCCCTCTCCCAGGCGGAGCGGCTGGCGGCAACGGTGGGGCCGGAGCGGATCACCTGGCGCTTCGATCCCATCGTCCACTGGCGCCAGGACGGCCACGTCGAGTCCAACCTCGACCTCTTTCCGGAGATGGCGGCGGCCTTTGCCGGCATCGGCATCGAAACCTGCATCTTTTCCTTCGCCTGCTGGTATCGCAAGGCCCAGCGGCGCACCCTGAAGGCGGGAGTCGAAGTCGTAGAGCCAGGCGGCGAGGAGAAGCTTCTCATGTGCCGGTCCATGCTGGCAGGCTCGGCGGGCATCGGTCTTGCCGCCTGCGCCCAGCCGGAGTTGTCGGCGGTGGATGGTATCGGCCGGGCGCGTTGCATAGACGCCCGGCTGCTAGAAGGGCTCAGGGCCGACGGCCGCTCGCTACAACCCGCTGCCGACCCCTCGCAGCGCCGCGACTGCCGCTGTCACCAGAGCATCGACATCGGCAGTTACAGCCAGCGCTGCGGCGGCGCTCCCTGCCTTTACTGCTACGCCAACTGACTGCCGCGGCAGGGGCCGGGGAAGCGCGAGCTCAGTCCCGCGAAGCCAGCACCGCCGGCGCCGCGATGCCGATGAGCACGATGATGAAGCCGAAGATGTACGCGGCCGTGTCTTCATTTCCCTGCGGCACCCACCAGGCACTGGTGAACACGATGATGCCGTAGACGATGAGAATGGTGCCAAACGTTCCCGCCCGGCTCCTGCCGCTACTCCGCCGGCGCCGCTTCTCGCGCCTCTTTTCATCCTTTTCCGCCATGCCACCATATTCTTCCGCGCGGCGCCGATACCTGCAAGGTTGCCGGCCGGCCCCGAGTCACGCGCGCCGGCTTGCTTGTGATAGAGTTTACCCGTCCTCACCGCCCGCCGGCGAAAGGGCCGGCGGCGCCCGGAGGTTGCCGATGTTCGAAGCGCCCGAAATCAGGGAGCGGCTGCGATCGCTGCTGGTATCCAGGGCTTACCTGGAGGGTGATTTCCTGCTCTCCTCGGGAAAACGGAGCAGCCACTACTTCGACTGCAAGCAGGTCACCCTGCATCCCGAGGGCCTGGCACTGGCGGCGGAGCTGCTGGTGATGAAGCTGCACGAGGCCTCCATCCCGGCCATCGGCGGCCTGGCCATCGGCGCCGACCCCATCGTGGCCGGCGTGGTGGCCGCCAGCATGCACCTGGGTTACCCGGTGGAGGGGTTCATCGTCCGCAAGCAGCCCAAGGAGCACGGCACCTGCTCCTGGATCGAGGGGCCGGTGAAGCCGCCGGCGCGGGTGGCCGTCGTCGACGACGTGGTTACCAGCGGCGGCTCGCTGATCACGGCGGTGGAGCGCGCCCGCTCCGAGGGGCTGGAGCCGGTGGCGGCCTACGCCCTGATGGACCGCGAGGAGGGTGGCGGCGAGGCCATCGAGAGTCGCTGCGGCCTGGCCCTGGAGCCCCTGTTCCGCTACCGGGAGCTCTTCGAGCGCTAAGCCGCGGCCGGCTGCGACTGGGGCCCGCCCCTCCGCTCACGGGAAGACCCGGCGGTGGCAGGCGGAGCAGAAACCCGGCCCCTTGGCGTCGGTTTCGGCAACGGTGCTGGAAAAACGCATGATGCAGCCGGGTGCCTGGCAATGCGGCAGTCCCAGCAGGTGTCCCGCCTCGTGCACGGCCTCCTTGAGGGCCCGTTTCTCCCCCAGGGCAGGATCGGGCTTGCCCCCGTAGAACTCGGGGCGCAGCCTCGCCAGCGAGATCACGGCTGCGGCCGCCCGGCGATCCGCCAGGCCGAAAACGAAGCTGAGCCCGGGGGCGAAGATGTCCACGTCGGTGACGGCGAGCAACGGCTCCGGGCGACCCCCGGCCTGTCGGCGCAGCTCCACCAACAGCTCGCTCGCCAGGTACTGCCGGCGCCGCGGGTGATAGGCGCCCGCGGGCACCGCCAGGGCCTCTCCCACCGTCACCTCGAAGGGCAGCAGCCGCGGCAGGGCCCCGGCCAGGCGCCCCGGCAGTCCCGCCCCAATCTCGCCGCAGGGCACGATCAGCAGCCGCCGCATCGCACTCCTTTCCGCGCCGCCTCCGGGCAGGCCGTCACTGCTTTTTCCGCGCCCGAAGTCTTCGTGTCCGCCCCCCGTGCTAACCTGTGCCAGCACGTGGCCACCGTCCGGCCGCCGGCAACCACGACCAGGGAGGAAGCTTGACCATCGCCGACTGGCTCTTCGTCATCGCCGCCGCCTCCACGGCGCTGCCGATGCTGGCGCTGCTCTTGGCGGCGTTTAAGTCCACCTTCGCGGCCCCGCCCCCGGAAGCTGCCGACCCCTGGTGCGCAGCCGAGCCGTGCCGCTGCCGGCCGGAGTGCGCAAAGGCTCCCGCTGACGACGAGCTGCCGCTGGCCGCGGGCGCTTACCTTTGCCGATAAAGTATAATCTGCGCAATGGTTCGTGCCCAACGGAAGGCCGGCGATGGCTGCAAGTGAAAAGAAGAGGATCACCGCCGCTCACTATTTCTACCTGCTCAAGGAGGAAGAGGACGGCCTGCGCCGGCTTTGGCGCCTGCTGGGGGCCGCGGAACGGCTCGACGCCGCGGGCGCCGTTGCCGGGCTGCTGGCCGACGGTTCTGTCTCTCCCTCGGAAAGCTGTTCGCTGCTCCATTACCTCCCCGGCGCGCCCATGGACCTCTGCCTGGCGATGCTTCCTAACCTGGCGGTAGTGGAGATGGTGCAACGGGCCGACGAGGGGCCGGTGCCGCAGGCCTGGAACGCCTTCCTGGAGGTAGTGATCAGCCAACGCGAACACATCGCCGGCGAGGGGGTCTCCGTCTTCGGCGAAACTACCCTGCTGGTGGAGCCCCCGGGGGGAGAGGCCCCGGGAAAGGAGCTGCTGGAAGTGACCGCGGCCCGGGTCGGCGGCCAGGCCGCTGCCGATCCTCTCCTTGGCGGCCCGGGTGCCCTCGTGGCCACCTCTGCCGGCCGCGTGCTTTCCAGCGACATCGACCCGGAGCTCGCCGGCGGCGGGCGCCCGCGCCTGCATCGCCTGTCCGCCCCCGATCCGGCGCCCTGGGAGTTCTACGCCCTTTCCGCGGCCGAGCCGGAGTCCTTCGTCACCGGTGACTTCCCCGAGCTGGATTCGCTGCTCAAGGAGCTCGACCGCGCTGCCGGCTACTTTCGCCAGCAAAAGGACTCCGTGGTCGACGAGCGCACCGGCGTCGACGGCCGCGTCGGCGCCCTGCTGCACAAGCAGACGGTCTACATGCGCGACGGCAAGCCGGATACCAGCGAGCTGGAAGAGAGCATCACCGACCTCTCGCGCATGTTCGGCCTGCTGGCCACGGACTCGCTGATGGTGCGGCGGGCGGAACGCCACCTGGGCCACGACCTCAACCGCCTGCGCAAGTCGCTGTCCCGGATCATGAGCGGCGGCGCCGGCGCCGCCGACGAGATCGGCGATTACTATCTCTCGCTTTACGGCGGGGACCTGGAGTCGATCCGTAACGTCGCCCTGGACCTGGAGAACTCGCGCCAGAACGCCGAGGCGGCGATCGGCGTGGTACGCACGCAGGTGGAGCTGTTGCGCGCCGAGGAAGAGGCGGGAATCCAGGACCAGACGCGGCGGCTGCTGGGTCAGAGCCTCAAGCTCCAGGAGGAAGGGCTGGCGCTGCAGATGGCCGCGGTGCTCATCGAGTTCGTGGTGGTCTTCTACTACGTGATCAAGTCCTGGGAGGGGGTCCTGGGGCCGGGCACGGTGGAAGAGCTGCCGCCGCTCCTGCGCATGGCCCCTGTCTTCGGCATCGCCGCCGGCACCGCCATCGGTACCCACTTCCTGGCGCGCGCGCTCAAGAGCCGGAACTGGAAATCGCCCGGCCTCTGGATTTCCGCGATGCTGATGGTGTCATCCATCGTCGGGCTGGTTATACTTTCATTGATGCTGGTTGGAACACTGGGAGGAGGACATTGGACCTGATAGAACTCATCGAGGAAGCCATCGAGGACGAGAAAAGGGCAGCGGAAAAGTACCGGCGCGGTGCCGAGATGGCCGAGGACCCGGAAACCCGCTCCTTCTTCGAACAGCTCGTCACCTGGGAGCAGGGCCACGAACGGGTGCTGCGTGATCGCCTGGCAGCACTCAAGCTGATCCGGGGGCAATAGGCCCCGCGGCGGTCAGGGAGCGGCCCCCGCCGGCGATACCTCGGTGGACACGAGCGTCAGTGCGCCCCGTTCCCAAGCGTAGAAACTGTGCTTCGTCCTGCTGGGGCAGCAAGGCGCGTCGCCCTCGCCGTAAAGGCCTTCGCTCTCGACGATGCGCGGCCCCGCTACTTCCACTTCCCCCTGCAGTACTCCCTTGCGGCTGAACAGCTCGCGCGGCGCCTCCTCGCCCTGCAGGCGGAAGAGGTACCAGTCGAGCCGGCGATCCTCGCCCGGCTTGCGCACCGACACCAGGGCCTCGGGGTTGCCGTCGCCATCGATGTCGGCGAGCTGCGTCCTCTCGACCGTCTCGCCGGGCCCCGCCAGGTTGGCGATCACCTCTGCCAGGCCGGCCGCGGCGGCGGCGTCAGCCGCCTCTCCCACACCGGGCGCCGGGGACGCCTGGTTGGAAACCAGGGACCGGGAGACAAGCAGGGCGGTGGCGATCGATACGACGCTCGCCGCCAGGAGCAGCACTGCCAGCAGGAGGACGCGGGGGGATCCCACGGCGCTACTCACTCCTTCCGGCGCCCGGCAAAGAGAATCGCCGCCATCGGCACCGCCCAGGCAAGGAACCAGAAGACGATGGTAATGCCCACGCCGCTGGTGCCGCCGTACCCGGGCAGGGCGGGATGGTAGAACTGGAAGAGAAAGATCGACAGCCCCGAGATGCACACCACGGTCCAGACCAGGGCCAGTTGCTTGCGGAAGTTCGACATCACCTCAGCCTTTCGCCGCCCGCCGGGCGCCGCTGCCACGACGCCTTGCAGCCGCGGGACTTTCGTCCCTGTCCGTCACCGCCCCGCCGCCGCGGCCAGGCCGCCGCGCCGGTTCAGCGCTGTATCTCGCAAAAGCGCCTGATCGAACGATCGTAGGTCTTCTCCACCTCGGGCGGGAACTAACAAGCCGGCAGTTGCTGCTGGCGCCGGTGGTAGGCGATGCACTCGCAGCAGATGCCCTTGCGCTCACACGGTTCGTACGTACAGTTGCAGCGCTCGAGGTTCTCGTCTTCACGTAAGCATTCCATGGCTCAATGATAATCGCCGGCAGCAGCGACGCCAACCCGGCCGCAGGCCAGCGCCCGGCGCCTGCAAGCGCGGGATCACCTCCCGCCGCCGGGGAGGGAAGGGATAGCGGCTTTGCGGCTGCGGCTAGAAGTAGCCGAGCTCGCGCAGCTGGTCCATGATCTTTTCCTTTTCCTGCGAGCGGCCCTCGCGCTCGTAGCCCACGCCCCGGGGCTGGGTGCTCTTGACGGTGCAGGGCTCGCAGCCCAGGCTGCGGTAGCCCTGGTCGTACAGCTCGCAGTAAGGAAGATCGTACTTCTCGATGTAGGCCCAGATGTCAAGCTCGCTGAAATGCAGGATCGGCTGGATCCGGGTGTGGCCGGGGCGCTCGGAGAAATACTCCTCGCCCTCGCGGGCCGGCTGTTCGTCCCAGCGAACGCCGGTGGCCAGGGCCTTCCAGCCATGCTTCTCGATGGCCATGTTGATGGCCTCGGTCTTCAGCAGGTGGCAACACTTTTCCCGGTCCTTGGCGATCTCTACCTGCTTCAATCCTTCATGGTTGGTGGTGATGATCAGGTCCAGGTCCCACTCCCTGGCCATGCGATCCCTGAAGGCGATGACCTCCTTGAACTTCACCGTGGTGTCGAGGTTCAGCACCGGCACCGGAACCTTGCCCTCTCCCGCCCGCTTAAAAAGGTGTAACAGGACGAGCGAATCCTTGCCGCCGGTGAAAGTGGTAGCCATCTCGCCATCGAAGCGCTTCAGTGCTTCCCCGATGATTTCCAGGCTCTTTGCTTCCTTTTCCTCCAGCGATGCCCTTTTTATCTCCTCGTTGGCCATTTCAACCCCTTGCCTAGTTTTGCAGTCTGCCGGACGTACGTTCTGGATCGGCAAACCGGCCGTTTTCTATACACATATTCTACCTGAACCGCTGCCGATATACAGGAATATTTAACCCGGCGGGGAGCGGCCCGGGCTGCCGGCCGCACACCGGGTGCCGGGGGCGTGCCCGGCGGCCGTGCAGGGGGTCCCGGCCGCCGGGCGGCGCTGCTCGATTCGCAGGCTGCGCAGGCGATTGAGCATCGCCGCCAGCTCGAAGCCCCGGGGAAGGGCGAAGTCGCCGGGATGGGCACCCGTGGGCGCTCCCTGGGCGATGTGGGGGGAAATCACGTCCAGCCCGCCCTGCTCCACGTCGGCAAGCACCCGCGCCAACAGCTCGCGCATCGAGGTGTCGCCGTCGACATAACCCGCGCGCACGGCGTGGCGCGCCATCTCCGCGATGGCCCGCGCCTGGCTCTCGTCGACCAGCTGCTCCACCAGCCCCACGTCCACGGTTTCGCTGCCGAAGACGATCGTCTTCGTCCCCCGCACCGAAACCTTTTCCTTGCGGCCGCGCGCCGGGTCGATGCAGCCGGGCCGGGGACACCTCTCCACCAGCGCCCCGAAGCGCCCGCCGCCCTCCCGCCGGCGGCGCCCCGGGTGCGAGGCGACTATCTCCCGCGCCTGCTGCGTGACTACTTTCGGCTGGTAGTTCTCCATGGCGATCACCGTGTCCGCCACCTCGAAGTAATCACCCGAGCCGCCCATGACCAGGACCGTGGAGACACCGTGCTCGCGGTACAGGGTGTCCACCTGGTCGATGAAGGGCGTGATGGGCTCCTTTTCCTTGGCGATCAACCGCTGCATCATTTCATCCCGGATCATGAAGTTGGTCGCCGAGGTGTCTTCGTCGATGAGCAGCAGCCGGGAGCCTACCTCCAGGGCCTCGACGATGTTGGCGGCCTGGGACGTGCTGCCGCTGGCGTTCTCGGTGGAGAAGGCGGTGGTGTCGGCGTCGAAGGGAAGGTCGGCGATTAAGGGGCTGATGTCCACCTTTTCCACCCGGCGGCCGTCCTCGGCCCTGATCTTCACGGCGTCGGCGCGGGTGACCACCAGTTCGCGGCCGTCGCCGGGAACGTGATCGTACACGCCCCGCTCCAGCGCCTTCAGCAGGGTCGACTTGCCGTGGTAGCCGCCGCCGGTAACCAGGGTGACGCCCTCGGGAATGCCCATGCCGCCCACCCGGCCGCGGTTGGGGAGGTCGAATTCCACCCTGAGCTCCGCCGGCGCCCGGAACTCCACCACCCGCCCCCGCCCCAGGGGCAGGTCGCTGACGCCGCTCTCCCTCGGCAGCACCGCCCCGTCGGCGACGAAGGCCACCAGCCCCGACTCCGCCAGCAGCTCTCGCAGCGCCTGCTGGTCCTCGGCTGCCTCCACGTGCGCCTTCACCGACCCGGCGTCCAGCGAGCCGTGGGAAAGAGATTCTTCCACCAGGACGGGCACCTCGCCGCCCAGGATCGCCTGGGCCTCCCGGCCGAGACAGCGCCTGCCGGCCGCCGGCAGGCCCACCACGAAACGCAGCTCCACGAACTCGTCCGTGACCAGCGCCGCCGTCCGTTCCAGTATCTCCTGGCCGCCGCTGTCGATGTCCACCATCCCCGACCGGCCGCTGCCGCGCCGGCCCTTGACGTGCTTGCGGATGGCGGCGCGAAAGGCACGCGCCAGGTAGTCCTCCAGGGCCACGCGCCGGGCCCTGCCCTCGCTGAGCGCCGGGGGGAAGCCCGATGCCTCGCGGGGTACCCTGACCCGCAGCCGCGAGGGGGCGGCGTAGGGATCCCCCTGCACGTAATCGATGAACAGGGTGAAGCGATGAAAGGAATAGGCCCCCCGGATCTGCTTGTAGGCCTTGTAACCCCGGCCGTCCAGGCTTTCCAGCTTCCGCTTCAGGTGCACGTGGTCCATGTCCGCCTCCACTCCGCTTTCCCCGTATTCTACCGCCGTCGCTGCTCCATGTCTCCACCGATCATACGCCATGCACCGGACGTAAGCCCCGGGCCGGTCCGCTTACCCTCACTGCCTCAAGCCGGCCGCCCTCCCTGCCGAAAGCAACTGGAACAAGGAAGCGCCCTGCCGCTGCCGACGGCACCCGTCGCGGAGCGGGGCATGATCCGGCAAGACGGCCCCCGGGGCATTTGACGGCCGGGGCTGCCGGCCACGAGGGGAGGCATCATGCTCGACATTTTCATCTACGCGCTTTTCTACCTGTACGCCGCCTTCTGCACCTACCGCATCGCCGACCGGCTGGGAATGGAAAACCCCTGGGTGGCCTTCGTGCCCGTGCTGAACCTGCTGTTGCTCTGCGCGATGATCGACCGGCCGCTCTGGTACGCGGTTCTCTTTTTCATCCCCGTGGTCAACATCGTCTGGAGCGCCGTCGTCTGGATGCGCATCGCCGCCCTCCTGGGACATCCCGGCTGGATAGGCGTCGCCATCATCCTTCCCATAGCCACCTGGGTGCTGCTCTTCTACCTGGCCTTCGCCGGCCAGAAGGGACGGGAACAGGTAACGGCTCCACCCGCGTGAGCGCAGGCAGCGGCCGGCGCCGGCACGAACGCCCGCCCCGGCGCGGCGGCGGTTACCCTATAATGAAAACATGTTCTTCTTGCTGCTGCTCCTGTTCTTCACCGTCCCCCTGGTGGAACTGGCGGTCATCATCGAGGTGAGCGCGCGCATCGGCCTGTCCTGGACCCTGCTGTCGCTGGCGGCGGTCAGCGTGATCGGCGCGGCACTGGCCCGGCGGCAGGGTGGCGCCGCCTACTCCCGCATCCGCAGCGACGTCCGCGCCGGCATCATGCCCGGGGAATCCCTGGTAGACGGCGCCCTGGCGCTGTCGGCGGCGCTGTTGCTGCTGGCTCCCGGCTACGTCACCGATGCCGTCGGCCTGCTGCTGCTCACGCCGCCCGGCCGCAGGGCGGTACGGGCCCTGGTGCGCCGCCGCCTGAGAGCGGCGGTGCGCCGGCGGATCACCATCTTCCGGGCCGGTGACGAGTGGCGGGACGAGCCCGGAGAAACGCCACCGGCCGATGCCGACAGCGGGCCCCGGCCGGAGAGAGAACCGCCCGAGGGCCTGCCGCCGGGCGATCCTCCCTGCTGAGCCGGGGGTGGCCACCGCGGCTCGCTGCCCCCTTTGCCGGCGGCGGCGTGTGATATATTTGCCCCATGAAGTACCTGGTGCTCTCCGACATCCACGCCAACCCCTACGCCCTGGAAGCGATCGACGAGAGCCGTGACGCTGTCGTCTGCCTGGGCGACATCGTCGATTACGGCCCCGATCCCTCTCCCTGCATCGAGTTCTTCCGCCGGGACGGCGTGCTGCGCGTCCGCGGCAACCATGACAACGCCGTGGCCTTCCGCACCGACTGCCACTGCGGCGAGGCCTTCCGCCACCTCTCGGTGGAGACCCGCGAGTACATGTGGAGCGTCCTGGACGACGAAGAGCTGGAATTCCTGGGAGCAGCCCCCACCTAGCTGGCGTTCCAGTCCGGCGGCAGGCCGGTGCTGGCGGTGCATGCCGCCCCCAGCGACCATCTCTTCAGGTACCTCACCCCGGACACGCCCGCCGGCGAGCTGGCCGAGGAGATGGAGGCTTCGGGCGCCGACATCGTGCTCACCGGGCACTCGCACCGGCCGTTCGTGCGCCGCTTCGGCGAGCGGCTGCTGGTCAACGTCGGCAGCGTCGGCCAGCCGCGCGACGGCATCGCCCAGGCCAGCTACGCCATCCTGGAGGACGGCCGGGTCGAGCTCAAGCGCGCGGCGTACGACGTGGAGGCGGCCGTGCGCCGCCTGGAAACGCTGCCGCTGCCGGAAAAGAGCATCCGCCAGCTGGTGCACATACTGCGGCACGCCGGTACCCCGCCCCGCTAGGCCATGGGGCTTCATCGCCGGGGGCAGGAGCAGCGGCACCGCCGGGAGCGGCCCGTAGCCGGTGTCGGCCGCAACGTCTTCGTTCTCGGCCTCACCAGCCTGCTCACCGACCTCTCCAGCGAGATCGTCTATCCCCTGCTGCCCATCTTCCTCACCACGGTGCTCGGCGCGCCCCTCTCCGCCGTGGGGCTCATCGAGGGCACCGCCGAGAGCACGGCCGGCCTGCTCAAGGCCGCCTCCGGCTGGCTCTCGGACCGCATGCGCCGCCGTCTCCCCCTGACCATCGCCGGCTACGGCGTCTCCGCGCTCACCAAGCCGCTGCTGGCACTGGCCTCGGCCTGGCCGCAGGTGATGTTGCTGCGCTTCGGCGACCGGCTGGGCAAGGGCATCCGCACCGCTCCCCGCGACGCCCTGATCGCCGACTCCACGGCGCCGGCGCGGCGTGGCCGCTCCTTCGGCTTCCACCGGGCCATGGACACGCTGGGCGCGGTGATGGGCTCGCTGGCGGCGCTGGCGGCGCTGGCGCTGGCGGGGGAGCGCTTCCGGCTCATCTTTCTCCTGGCTTCCATTCCCGCCCTGGTCGGCGTGGCGGCGCTGCTGCTGGTGCGGGAGCAGCGGTCGTCGCGACCGGCACCGGCGGCGCGGGAACGCGGGCACTTTCATTTCAGTGGGCGCTTCAAGCTGTTCCTGGCCGCCGCCGCCGTCTTTGCCCTCGGCAACTCCAGCGACGCCTTCGTCATCCTGCGCGCGCGCAACCTGGGGCTCTCCAGCCTGGGCGCCGTGGCCGCCTACGTGCTCTTCAACCTCGTCTACGCCGCCCTCTCCATGCCTGCCGGCAGCCTCTCCGACCGGCTGGGCAGGAAGAACGTGGTCATCGCCGGCTTCCTCTTCTTCTCGCTGGTCTACCTGGGCTTCGCCCTTGCCGGCGGGGCGGCGGCCGTCTGGCCGCTGTTTGCCGCTTACAGCGTCTACATGGCCATGACCGAGGGCGTGACCAAGGCATTTACCACCGATCTCGCCCCCGCGGGCGGCCGGGGAACGGCGCTGGGCGCGTTCCACGCGGTCACCGGCGTCCTCGCCCTGCCGTCGAGCCTGGTCGCGGGGCTTTTGTGGGACCGCCTGGGCGCGGCGGCGCCCTTTTACCTGGGCGCGGCGACGGGCCTGGCAGCGGCGCTGATGCTGCTGGTGTTCCTCCGGCAGGCAGGAGACCGGCCGAGGAGTGGAGGGTTGCGGTGAAGGGTTTTCCCCGGCGACTCAATATCCTTTCAGTGCGGGGCTGTCGGTGAAGGCTCCCGCCTAATATAATCTTCCTGGTGGATATGAGTGCTGAAAACGACAAGAAGAAAGAGAACGGCGGCGAGCAGGGCAGCGGCAAGCCGATCACCGTTCACGCCTACTCCGGCTACAAGAAGGACGAGCAGCCGCGCTCGTTCGAGGTGGACGGCCGCCGCCTGACGGTGCTGTCGGTGAAGAAGACCTGGCGCCAGGAATCGGAAAAGAGCCGCCGGCAGAAGATTTTCTTCCAGGTCCGCTGCCACGACGGGCGTTCCTACAATATCGCCCTGGACGAGGGCACCGGGCAATGGACGCTGGAGCCCTGGTCGAAGGACCATGCCTGAGGCGCCGGCGCCGCCGGTGCTGCGCCGCGACCCCGTCACCGGCGAGTGGGTGATCCTTGCCGCCGGCCGCAGCAGGAGGCCGCACGCTCCCGTCCCCGGGGAGCCGGCCGCGGGCACCCAGGAGCCCGACTGCCCCTTTTGCGAAGGGCGCGAGCAGGAGACGCCCCCGGAGGTGTGCGCCTGCCGCGACGGCGACGGCTGCGACTGTCCCGGCTGGAAGGTCCGCGTCTTTCCCAACAAGTATCCCATTCTTGCCAACCGCCTCCCGGAAGAGGAAGCAGCCGGCGGCGGCGAGCGCCCCGCTTACGGCTACCACGAGGTGATCGTCGACTCGCCCTTCCACAACCTGGCCCCGTGGCAGGTGGGGCCGGGGCAGACCTGCCTGATGCTGGAGACGTACCGCGACCGCATCCGGGAATACCGCGACCGCGATCCCCTGCGCTACGTGCTGGTGATGCGCAACCACAAGGCCGCCGGCGCCGCCTCCCTGGATCATCCCCACTCGCAGCTCTTCGCCCTGCCCTTCGTTCCCCCCGTGGTCGATGCCGAGCTGGCCGGCTTCGAGCGCCACGTCTCCCGGGAGGGCGCCTGCGTGCTCTGCGAAATGATCGCCTCAGAGGAAAGGGAACATGTCCGCGTGGTGGCCGCCAGCGAAAACTTCGTCGCCTTCTGCCCCTACGCCTCGCGCGTGCCCTTCGAGACCTGGCTGGTGCCGCGGGCCCACCAGCCGCGCTTCGAGGACAACGAGAGCCTGGAAGAGGCGGCCGAGCTGCTGGCGGACGTGCTCATGCGGCTGCGCAACGAGCTGGGCGATCCCCCCTTCAACTACTGGCTGCATACTTACCCCCTGCGCGGCGAGTTCCGTCCCTACCACTGGCAGCTGGAGATCCGGCCCCGGATCACCGTGCCCGGCGGGCTCGAGCTGGGGGCGGGGGTGGCGGTGAACACGGTGCCCCCGGAGGAGGCGGCAGCGGCGCTGCGCGGCGCCCCGGGGTGGATGCCCGCCCGCTCCCGTCAGGACCCGCCGCGCCGCTCGTAGAGCACCAGCTCCAGGGGCGGATAGCTCCAGCGGCGGCGCGCCTGCCACGAGGCATCTATCGTCCTGCAGACCGACGGGTACTCGCCGCAGAGGTCCGGCGGCGCCACCAGCCACAGGCGTTTCGCCTCGCCCACGTCCGACTCCATCCTCGCTTCCAGCTCTACCCCGGTAAGCGCCTCGCCCTCGCCGGTGCCGGCCCAGTACCCGCTGGCGTACCCGGTCCACCGCTTCCCCGCCGGCATGAAGAAGACGTGGTCCGGCCAGTCGAGGAAGCCGCCCGCCAGCGGCAGGGGAGATTCGAGGTAGTAGTCGGCGGCGATGCTGCAGCCGTGAAGGTTGAAACACAGCAGCTCGTCCCCGGGACGGCTCTCGGCATCGACGGTGCGCATCAGCGCCCGCCAGTC
>JAJRWQ010000063.1 GCA_024276735.1 Actinomycetes bacterium | reverse complement strand
CCAGGCCGCCGCCTCCCCTGCGGGTAACCAGGCGCCCCTCCCCGTCGCGAACGTAGCTGAAGGGGCCGCGGTTGGCGGCGAGCACCAGGCCGGTATCGTCGCTGCCTTTCTTCATCGGCATCCTCCGTGGCTCCGTGGCCGGTCAGGACTGCTCGCGCAGCTCGGCGAACAGCTTCAGGTAGTCACGCAGCAGGCGGGGGATGAGAAAGTTCGCCCGCACGTGCTCCTTGCCTGCCCGCCCCATCGCCTTCGCCTCGTCGGGATTGTCCAGCACCCACATACAGCGGTCGGCGCATTCCTCCACCGAGTCCACCAGGAAACCGGTCTCGCCGTCGGTGATCTGCACCGGGATTCCTCCCACGTTGCCGCCGATGGTGGGCTTGGCCTTCCAGAGGGCCTCGCTCACCGTGAGCCCGAAGCCCTCGCGGGTGGATTTCTGGATCAGCACGTCCGCCCGCGACTGGAAGGCGTTGACCTCCAGGTTGCCCACGTTGTTGAGGTTGGTGAGGATGAGGATGTCACTGTCGTCGCCCGCGTGTTCCACGGTACGGGTGAAGAAACTCCACCCCTCGGGGTCATCCGTGGCCATCGAGCCCACCAGCGCCAGGCGCACGGTGGCAAAGCTCTTCTTGACGATGCGGTAGGCGTCGATGACCCCCAGGGGATCCTTCCAGGGGTCGAAGCGGGAGATCTGCAGCATCAGCGGCGTGTAGGGCTCGACGCCGAACTGGTTGACCACGTAGTCGGCATCCTCCGGCGAGAGCGCCATGTTCTTGGTGGAGAGCGGGTCGATCGCCGGCACGATTACCCGCGTGGGGCACTCGATCCCCTCGAGGATATACTGGTGCATGGAGAAGATGCTGGCATCGTAGTGATCGATGAAGGGCAAGAGGTAATCGGCCACCTCCCGGTTGGGAGTGGAAGTGTCGATGTGGCAGCGCCAGATCCATTTCGCCCCCTGGTCGCCGGCGAAGTGCCGCAGCAACAGCGGCTGCGGATCGTGCACCACCACGAAGTCGAAGCCGCCACCCAGCGACTCGGCGGCGAGGCGATTGTGCGTCTCGTAGATCTCCTTCTGCGCCTCGTCGAGCCCCACCGGGTTCCCCTGGAGCGCGTTGTGCATGAACTTGGTGGCCTCGTAGAACTCCTGGGGCGCCATGATCACCCGCCAGTCGGTGTCGAGGCCGATGTCGCGCATCAGCGGCACCAGGGTGTAGAGGATCTCGGCGACGCCGCCGCCGAAGGAGGTGGCGTTCACGTGGAGGACGCGCACGCCCTTCAGCGAGTCCGCCAGCTCCCGGATCTCCTCCACCAGGTTGCGCGCCACCACGCTCTGGTAGTCGGCGAGCGACTTGTGGCCTACGTGAACTTCCTGCAGCAAGTGTGTTACTCCTCCTGGCCCTTGCCGGCACCGGCAACGCGTAGCGGCTCCGGGGCCTGCATCAATTCTCTTTCCCCTGGACGACGTTGAGGTCTTCGCCGCAGTGAATGCAGCGACCTTCCCTGGCGTCGACGCGCCCGAGGCTGTAGCCGTCGCGCTTTACCAGCAGCCGCCGGCAGCCCGGGCACACTGTGTTCTCGCCCGGGTGCCCGGGAACGTTGCCCACGTATATGAACTCGAGCCCCGCCCCGCGCCCCAGCTCCACCGCGTGCTCCAGGGTGGCGATCGGCGTCGGTGGCAGGTGCGAGAGCTCCAGGTAGGGGTGGAACCGCGTCACGTGCCAGGGGGTCTTCTTCCCCAGCTCGCCGGCGATCCACCCGGCGATCCCCGCCAGGGTCTCGTCGTCGTCGTTCACCGTGGGAATTATATTAGTGACCACCTCCACATGACAGCCGAAACGGTGCCGGGCTGCCTTCGCCGCCTCGAAAATGGGCGTGGCGTCCTTGATCCGGGCCAGGAAACGGTAGGTCTCGGCACGGAAACCCTTGATGTCCACCCGGTAGGCGTCGAGGTGGGGAGCCACCAGCTCCAGCGCTTCGCTGGTGATGTAGCCGTTGGTGACGAAGACCGTGTAGAGGCCGTTCTGGTGGCAGGCGCGGGCGCCGTCGATGGCGTACTCCAGCCAGATGGTGGGCTCGTTGTAGGTCCAGGCCACCCCCTGGCAGCCGCTGGCGGCGGCCACGTAGGGAATCTTTTCCGGCGGCAGGTCACGAAGCTCGCCGTCCTCCCGCACGGCATCGGCGTCGGCGATCTGCCAGTTCTGGCAATGAACGCACCGCAGGTTACAGCCCAGGGTTCCCAGGGAGAGACAGGTGCTACCCGGGTGAAAATGGAAGAGCGGCTTCTTCTCGATGGGATCGGCGACCACGGAGCAGACCTTGCCGTAGATGAGGGAAAAACAGCTGCCGCCCTGGTTGAGGCGCGTGCGGCAAACCCCGGTCTTTCCCTCGGCGATGACGCAGAGGCGCGGACAGACGCGACAGCGTACCTTGCCGCCCTCGAGCTTGTCGTATAGCAGGCCTTCGTGCATGGTGCCGTTCCAAGTTATCAAGCTGCAGGGGCAAAAGCCATCCCGTGACGAGCCCCGGTGGCGGTACCGGGCGGCAGGCGCCTTACGCCATCGCCGCCCTGAGCTTCTCCATGCCCGCGTCCACCGCGGCGACGATCTCCTCCATCAGGCCCTCGCTGGCAGCGGCTATGCAGGCCATCTGGAAGTCGTGGTCGGAGCCCAGCAGCGGGCGCCCGTCGAGGGGCTCTCCCCGGCCGCCGCCGATGAGGGCGCCGGCCTCGGCGCAGACCAGGGCGGCGGCGGCGAGGTCGTGGGGCGAGTTGTTGAGCACCGCCCCCTTGCCTACCTCCTCGAACAGCGGCTTTACCGCCGGCACCTCCTCGATCATCCGCGGCCCGATATCGATGTAAGCGTCCAGTTGGCCGGTGAGGATACGGGTGATGGAGAAGGTGGCGCTGCCGAGATCGAAGACGGCGCCGTCCACCGAGGAGGTGTCGATGAGGTCGCCCAGTGCCTCCACCAGTGCCCGCGCCGGCCGGCCGCGAAAACCGATGGTCCAGAAGAGGCGGGAGAGGTCGGTGTTGCGCGACAGGCGCAACGGTATCGCCTCCCCGTCGGCAGTGGCCATATCCACGCCGCCGCCGCGGACGGCGGTGAAGAGGTTGCCGCTCTTGATCTCCTGCAGGCAGCCGAAGACCACGTCGCCCATGGTGGGGGTCTGCCGGTACTCGGCGACGGCCACCGAGACCATGGCGCATTCCAGGCCCGCCGCCGCCGGCCGCGTGCCGTCGACGGGGTCGACGATCAGCAGGTAACGGGGGTCGCCGAATTCCAGCAGCCCCGGGTCCTCCGAGTAGACGGCGACGTCGGCCCCGCTCTCTTCCAGGTAATCCACCAGGAAACCTTCCGCCAGCTCGTCGATGCCGAAGGTGACGTCGCCGCCCACGGCGGTGCCGGCGTGGGTGCGGGCCGCGAAACTGCCCAGCTGCGGGCGCACCTCGTCCCGCAACGAACGGGCGAGGTCGACCGCGAGGGTTTTGATTTCATCGAAGCCGCCAGCCATTGGCGCCAGTATACATAACAACGGAGCGCATTTTATCCCTTGCAACCGGGCGCCGCCGGGGGCGCCCGGCGCTTGGAGCAACCAACTGCCCGGCCATCCCCTCGGTGCCCGACCCACCCGGCAGCTTCACACCATGAAGCGGCGACCCGAACAAGGTGGCACAGCAGGAGGAAACGGCCGCCCCGTACGCGGTGCCAAACCGTGGACAAGTAGGCGCAAAGAACATAGAATTGCGCAAACAGCCGGGAGCCCGGGTGTGCCCTGTCATTTCGCTGTCGGACACAGCCGCTGAAGGTTCAGGCTGGTAGGGCCCGGTTGTTCACGTGGCTGGAAAGCGGCTGCGAGGAGCGGGACATGAAAAGGGCCCTACTCTTGTCGGCGATCGGCGTCCTGCTTGCCGGCGTATTCGCGCCGAAAGATTGAGGCTGCTGCCCCGGCAACACGGCCATTACCACCTTCAGGTGGTCCGCCGACATCAACGACTTCGAGGCCGTCTCCAACGAAGTGACAGAAAATCACTACGACTAGTTACCCGGCTGGCCCTCGCGCACCAGCTTGCGGTGGGCGAGACCGGTGGTGAGCAGCAGCCCCGCGACGGATACGAATACCAGGAAGGCAACGCCGGCCCGGAAGGCATTGGTGCGCGCCCGGGTGTAGACGGAATGGATCTCCGCCTGCAGCGCCTCGCCGGCGCCGGCCTCGGCCAGCAGCTGCTGGAGCTGCTGGTCGGACATCAGCTCCACCCCCGTCTCCAGCGCCGCGCTCACCGCCTGCTTCTCTTCCGGCGGGATGGCAGCGCTCTCTTCCACGCCCTTCTGCACCATGGAAAACAGCGAGGACAGCATGATCACTCCCACCAGGGCCACGCCCATGGCGTTCCCCAGCTGCTCGAAGGTGCCGTTGAGCCCCGTGGCCTCGGGCGTGTCCCGGGCGTCCACCGAGGAGAAGACCAGGTTGAGGATCTGCGACGCTATCAGCCCCAGGCCAGCGCCGAAGACGGTGCCGCTGGCGAGATCCGAGGGCGCGAGCCCCGGCCTGATGGTGAGCTCCATCAAGACCAGGCCGGCGATCGCCGCCAGGAACCCCGCCTGGATGATGCGCTTGGCGCTGAAGCGGGCCGAGAGCCTGGCGCCGCCGACGGCGAATACCAGCACGGCGATGGAAAAGGGCACCAGCGCCAGGCCGGTCTCGATGGCCGAGTAGGCGAACGTCAACTGCAGCAGCAGGGGATAGGTGAACATGAAAGCGGCGGTGATGAACAGGTTGACGAAGCGCACCGCGAACCCAGACGACAGGCCCGGGGTGCCGAACAGGGATGGTTTGAACAGGCCGCCCCTGTTCCTCTCCTCCTGCCAGCGTTCCCAGCGGAAGAGCCCCACCACCAGCAGTACTCCCACGCCGATGATGAAGGGAGCCGCCGAGAGCCCCAGGGGGGCGATCTCCCAGCCGCCGATCACCAGCGGTTTCTTGGCGCCCAGCAGACCGTACTCGCCGATGAGCAGCGTTCCCAGCACGATGCCGGCCCAACCCAGGATGGAGACCAGGGCGCCGGCGTAATCGAAGGCCGGGCGCGTCGCCGGCCGCGGGTCCCGTTGCAGCCGACCGTGCAGCAGCAGCACCAGGATCACGACCAGCACCTCCAGCCGGAACGCCCAGCGCCAGCTGGCGTACGTGGTGAGCAGGCCGCCGGCGATGGGGCCGACGGCCATGCCCACCGCCGCCACGGCGCTGATGACGCCGTAGGCGTAAGCCCGCTCCCGGCCCTCGTAGTTGGCGCGCAGCAGCGTCTGGATGTTGGGCATCATCAGCGCCGACCCCAGGCCCTCGATCACCGACCAGCCCACGATCAGCGTGCCCAGGTTCTGGCTGAACGAGGCGATGGCGGTGCCGACGCCGCAACAGGCGACGCCGGCGATGAAGGTCCGCTTCACGCCGGCGATACCACCCAGTTTGCCGCCCACGAGCATGAACGAGGCCATCACCAGCGCGTAGACGGCGATGGCGGCCTGGACGCCGCCGACGCTGGTGCCCAGGTCGGCCACCAGCGAGGAGATGGAGACGTTCATGATCGTGGTATCGATGACGATGATGAACATCGCCATCCCCAGGATGACCAGTGCCGCCCATTTTCTCATGACTTCATCACCGACCGGGTAAACGGCATCGCCTGCACGGGTTCCATGATCTTCGCAACCTGATGATTCGTCACGGCCTCTTCCAGCACCTGCTCGCCCCGGTGCCCGGCGACCCCGGGCAGGGGTGACCGAAAAGGATCGCACCGGCTCGCCGATCCCCCGGCCGCCCGCCGGACACACCCGGTACGATCCCGGCTGCCCCCCTTTCCCGGAGGGCGTTCGGGGCGCCCCGCGCCAACGAGACGAGGCGGCATTCCGACGCCTCGGTGGTCTCGGTCTTCAACCGCGCGATCTCCCCACGGCGTGGACGAGGATACGCCGGACCACTGCCGTCGCCGCGGGGCGCCCGCCCCGCCTGCCCGCTGGCACGAACGGCGACCGCGCGGGTCGTCCCTGTCTCGCAGGGGTAAGGTCCGTCACCAGCTACAAGTATCCCGACATGGACGTGCTCGCATGGCTGAAGAACGGGCGGGTTTCGAGGAATCCGGGCCCGGCATGGCGAAAGTATACCCGTTTTCGTGGATACGCTCGGGGGTGAACAGGATATTGGACTGGAACCTGTTGATACAAGCCGTGATCGCACTGGTGATCATGTCGGCTCCCATCAGCCCGGAGAAGATAATTCTCTTCAACGACATCATCAGGCGCGACGGCCTCGACCGCACCCAGTCCGCCACCAGGGTGGCGCTGGTCACTTTCTTCGTCCTCGCCGGCGCCACCCTCGTCGGCCGCGAACTGCTGCAGCTGCTGGGCATCGACCAGGATGCCTTCAGCGTGGTAGGCGGCCTGATCATCGCCGGCATGGGCTTCGACATGCTCTACCAGGGCCAGGCAGGTAAGGCGCAGTCGGGCGGCGTGGACAGGGAAGCCGCCGAGGAGAAGGGCGGGCTCATCATTCCCCTCTCCGTCCCCCTCATCGCCGGGCCGGGTGCCATCGTCACCGCCATCACCATCAGTTCCACCCAGGCGAGCCTCTGGACCCTGCTGGCCGGAGTCGCTGGCGCCGCCATCGTCGGCCTGCTCGGCTTCGTTTCGTTCGAGTGGCTGGGTGGACTGATGTCCCGCCTCTCCGACACCGGGACCATGTTGATCGCCCGCATCGGCGGCATGCTGCTGGCCACCTTGGGAGTGCAGATGCTGCTGGGGGGACTGAAGAACTTCTTCGGCTGAGAGCCGTTCCCGCGGCTCAACCGGCGCCCACGAGGGGGAACACGTTCCTCTCGATTTCGGCCACGCCCGCCGCTGCCGCCTCGCGGGCGCGGTCCAGGACGGCGCGGTCGAGCTCCGGGGGGCGGTCGTCGCTGGCCAGGCAGCGGGGCGCCTCCACGCCCGAGCGCTCGGCGCAGAGCCGCCGCCAGCTCTCGGGCAGGCGGTCCTCCAGCTCGATGCCCGCCATCGCCGCCGTGTGCGCGGTCCAGGCCCGGGGCACCACCGAAAAGGCCTGGTAACCGCCGCCGCCGGTCGCCAGCCAGCGGCCGCCGCAGACCTCGTGCGCCAGCCGGTGTTGCCGGCGCGCCAGCTCCCGGAAGCCGGAGACGGTGAGTGCCAGGTGGGTCAAGGGATCTTCCCAGTGGGCGTCGCAGCCGTTCTGGGTGACGATCACGTCGGGGGCGAAGGCCCGCGCCAGCGGCGGCACCAGCCGGTCGTACGCCTCGAGAAAGATCTCGTCGGTGGTGCCCGGCTCCAGGGGCAGGTTCACCGCGTAACCCTTGCCCTCTCCCTCGCCCGCCTGGCCCGGGAAACCGCTCCCCGGGAACAGGTGCCGACCCGACTCGTGGAAGGAGACGGTCATCACCCGGGGGTCGTCGTAGAAACGCTCCTGGACGCCGTCGCCGTGGTGGGCGTCGAAGTCGAGGTAGAGCACCCGGGCGCCGTGCTCGCGCTCCAGCCAGGCCGCCGCCAGCGCCACGTCGTTGTAGATACAGAAGCCGGCGGCGCGGGCGCGGTGGGCGTGATGCAGGCCGCCGCCGAAGTGGAAGGCGTGCTGCACCTTTCCCGACATGATCGCCTCGGCGGCCGCCAGGGCGCCGCCGGCGATCAGCGCCGAGGCCTCGTGCATCCTCTCGAAGATGGGATTGTCGCCGGTGCCCAGCCCCCAGCCCATCCCCTCGGCGTCGCGGGCGCCGGGCGCGCTCAGCTCGCGCACCTTGTCCACGTAGGCGGGGTCGTGCACCAGGGCCAGCTCGGCGTCGGTGGCCGGGCGCGGCTCCAGGAACCGGACACCCTGGTCCTCGAGGCCGTAGGCCCGGATCAGCTCCGCGGTGAGCAGCAGCCGCACCGGCTTCATCGGGTGCCAGGGGCTCAGCTCGTAACCGCGATAGGCGTCACTGTAGATGACCGCTACCTCACCGGACATGCTCACCTCCGGGCGGTTGCCGGCGTCCGTCCCATGTTATCACGCCCGCCGGGCCGGCAGGCGAGCGGAGGGGCGGCGGCCCAAAGGGCCGCCGCCCCTCCTTCGAAAACAGCAACCTGCTGGAGCAACAGTCAAGTCGCCTTGCCGTGATTGTCTCCCCGGCGGCGGCCCCAAAGTGCCGCGCGCCAGCCATCTCATGAACGTTCCAGGCTCTGGGGACGTTTCCCCAGCTCCACTTCTACTTCCTTCTCCTCGCCGTTGCGGTTGAGTTTCACTTTCACCTTGTCGCCCGGCTTGTAGTCGAGCAGCGCGGCGGTGACGTCCTCCATCTCCTTGATTTCCCTGCCGTCGAGGGCAATGATGACGTCACCCTTTTTTATGCCCGCGCGATCGGAGGGCCCGTCATTCAGCACCTCTTCCACCAGCGCCCCGTGGTCGACGGCCAGGCCCAGTTCCGCCGCCGAATCCGCGTCCACGGTCCGGCCCACCACGCCCATCCAGGCATACTCGACCTCGCCCTTGGCAATCAGCTCGTCCTTCACCCGCTTGGCGGTATTGATGGGCACGGCGAAGCCCACGCCCTCGAAACCGCCGCTCTCGCTGATGATCTGCTAGTTGATGCCGATCACCTCGCCGCGGGTATTGAACAGGGGGCCGCCGCTGTTGCCGCGGTTGATGGCGGCGTCGGTCTGGATGGCGTCCTGGATCACGAACCCGGACTCCGGCGACTGCACGTTGCGGTCGACGGCACTCACCACGCCGGCGGTGAGCGAGCTGTCGTAGACGCCGAAGGGGCTGCCGATGGCCACCACCGGCTCACCCACGCGCACCTGCGACGAGTCGCCCAGCACCACCGGCACCAGGTTCAAGCCGTCCGGGTTCACCTTGATCACCGCCACGTCACTGCCGGTAATGTCGTAACCGACGATCTCGGCATCCGCCTGCTTGCCGTCCTTGAACTTGACCTTGAGGCTCTTGGCGGGAGAGCCGCCGGACTGGGTGCCCTCGGTGGTCACCACGTGGGCGTTGGTGAGGATGTAACCGTCGTTGGAAATGACGAAACCGGAACCGATCCCTTCCTCCTCCGCGCCCGCGTGGAAGAAATCTTTCGGCCCGGCGAAAGTGGCCACGATCTGTACCACCGAGTCCGCGTACTTGTCATAGATCTCGGTGGTGCCCATGGTCTTGCCGGTGGAGACGGGCGTCGCCGACAGCTGCGGCGGTGAGTCCGCGGGAACGGTGACCGTGCGCAGCCCTTCCTCGCCGAGACCCCCGACGTGAAAGAGAAGGGCGAATGTCAACAGCAGCGCCGCCCCGACGGCACCGGACACGGTTCCCAGGACGACGTTCACCAGCTTGTTCAAACCGATCCTCCTTCTCCGCCGCACCGGCGGCGGCCCCTCCTACCTGTCACCGGGGCCGCCGCGGTGGACGGGACCGTTGTTTCATGCAATCCACCGCCGCTTCCCGCAACCAGCGGGCACCGACGGTTTCCGCCTGTTTTCATTATACCCGCACGTGGCTCTAGGCCGACAAAGGCCCGGTTAAGGAAGGTTAACGATTGTTAAAGCAGGCGCTCAGGCCGCGGGGAGGATGACGGTGAAAGCCGTCCCCTCGCTGGAAGAAGATACCTCGATCTCCCCGCCCATCAACCTGGCCAGCTCCCGCGCGATCGGCAGCCCCAGGCCGGTGCCGCGCACCCGGCCGGCGCTGCGTCCCCGGTAGAAGCGCTCGAAGATGCGGGCGAGCTCGTCATCGGGGATGCCGGGGCCGTGGTCGGCGACCGTGAAACTGACCCGGGTGCCGTTGGCGGCGCCGGAAACTTCGACGCCGCTTTCCGGTGGCGAGTACTTGAGGGCATTGTCGAGAAGTATGCGCATCAGCTGCGCCGTGCGCTCGCGGTCGCTGCGGGCGATGATCTCCGCGGGCAGGGAGCTGGTATCGATGCGTTCCTCGCCTACCGTGGGCAGCGCCGTGAACTCGCGCGCCACCTCGTCGGCCACCTCCCGCAGTCGCACCCGCGAGAGCTGGATGTCCACGGCGCCCGAGTCCATGCGCGAGAGGTCCAGCAGGTTGCGCGCCAGCGCCGCCAGGCGATCGACCTGCTCCCTCATGGTGTCCAGGAATTCCTCGCGGGTGCGCTCGTCCAGCTCCTCGTCCCGCAGCAGCTCCAGGAAACCGGAGAGGGAGAAGATGGGCGTCTTCAGCTCGTGCGAGGCGTTGGCGATGAAGTCACGCCGCGACTGGTCCAGCTTCACTTCCTGGCTCACGTCCCGCAGCACCAGCAGCGAGGAAAGCTCTTCCTGGTCGGTTAGGTAGGCGGTGTGCACCATCAGCGCCCGCTCGTCGGCGAGGATGAAGGTCTCCTCGCGGCGGCGATTCTCGGCGGTCATCGAGCGCCAGAGGTGATAGATCTCCTCGGGCACGCAGTCCTCGAGCGGCTCGGGCGGGTTGGGCTCCCTGCCCAGCAGGCGCCCCGCCGCCGGGTTGGCCACGATCACCTGGCCGCCGGTGTCGATGCCGATCACTCCCTCGTCCAGGTCGTCCAGGAGCAGCTTCGCCCGCCGCTTCTCCACGTCGATCTGGCGGAAGGCCGCACCCAGGCGATGCCCCATGTCATTGAAGGCGGCGGCCAGCTCTCCCAGCTCGTCGCGCGAGCTCACCGGCACCTGGGTATTGAACTTGCCGCGGGCGATCTGCTTGGCGCCGGACTCGATCCGCTTGATACGGCGGGTGAAGATGAGGGAAACGATGTAGATCACCGCCAGGGCGATCAGCAGCGAGGCGGCGGCGGCGATGGTGAACTGCCGCTGCACCACCGTCACCGCCGATTCCACGTCCTGCAGCGACGACGAAACCACCACCACCTGGACCACGGTGTTGCCCGCGCCCAGCGGCACCGCCGCCATGCCGAAGTCGCGGTCGCCGATGCTGCTCACGGCGACCGTCGTCTGGCGGCTGGTGATCGCCTCGCGGGCAACGGGATAGTCGTCGGCGTTGTAGCCCTGGCCCCGCAGGGAATCGGCGATCAGGTTCCCGGAGACGTCCATCAGCAGGATGCGGGCGTCCGCCCGCTCGGCGTACTGCTGGGTGAGCAGGTCGAGGTAGACGGGCGAGGCCCCCTGGTTGTAGGCGGTGAGGAAGCTCTCGGAGTAGAGGGTGGCGTAGCTCCGCAGGTTCTCCAGCTTCTGGTTGGTGAGCTGGCTCTTGAGCTGTGGCACCACGTACAGGTAGATGATGCCAACCGCCAGCAGGAAGACGGAGAAGAATATCAGGCTCAGCCGGAAGGCGATGCCGATGCGGATTTTTTCGGGTGCTGCCATGGTGTCTTCGGCCGCTCCTCCGCGGGGCGGCGCTTGGGCTCAGACGTCGCGGAACTTGTAGCCGGCGCCGCGGACAGTGAATATGTACTCGGGATCGTGTGGATCCGGCTCCAGCTTCTCGCGCAGGTGGCGGATATGCACGTCCACCGTGCGCGGGTCGCGGAAGTCGGCGTCCCCCCAGACCAGCTGCAAAAGCGAGCCGCGGTCGAAAACCCGCCCCGGATGACTCACCAGCGTCTTCAGCAGCTCGAACTCCTTGTAGGTCAGGTCCACTTTCTCACCGTCGACGAAGACGTTGCGCTTGAGAAAGTCGATGCGCAGCCGCTCCACCTCCATCACCTCGCGGGAGACGTCACCGGGCAGCTGCGTCATGTGCACCCGCCGCAGCTGCGCCTTCACCCGGCTGCGGAACTCGCGGATGCTGAAGGGCTTGGTGATGTAGTCGTCAGCGCCGATCTCCAGGCCCAGCACCTTGTCGATCTCCTCGGACTTGGCCGTGAGCATGATGATCGGCACCGTGCTCTCGGCACGGATCTCGCGGCAGACGTCGATGCCGCTGATACCGGGCAGCATGATGTCCAGCACCACCAGGTCGAACTTTTCCTGGCGGAATTTCTCCAGCGCCTCCTCGCCGTCCCGCGCCTGGACGATCTCGTACCCGTCCTGTTCCAGCGGGTACGTCAGCAGCTTCTGGATCGCTTCCTCGTCGTCCACCAGCAGTATCCGCTGCGCCCTGGTATCGCTCAATTACCCACCTCCGGCTCGTCGGACGTAACCAGGGGACGGACGCGGAATCCCGCGCCCATCCTCGCGGCTATACTTCTACACGCCTCGATGTCCACCTCCGGCAGCTCCACTACCATCAGCTCCACCTCGATGCCGGCCTCCCGGCAGTTTTCGGCGAAAGCGAGCACCGCGCGGTACGCCTTGCCGAACACGGGCCGACACAATTGATTGTAGACCGCTGCATTGTGCGCCACAAGGCTCACCGAGGCCGCGTCCAGTCCCGCGGCGGCCAGCGCGGAGGCCACGTTCGTCTCCGGGTTGACCAGCTGCCCCAGGCCGCAGGTGACCAGGCGCGAGCGCAGCCGCCGCAGCCGCAGCCATTCCACCACCGCCAGCACCTCGTCCAGGCGCATGGCGGGCTCCCCCAGGCCGGCGAACACCACCTCCGCCGCCGGGCCGTCCAGGAAGGCCAGCTCCAGGTCGTGCAGGATCTCGTCCAGCGCCGGCTCCGACTCCAGGCGCAGGTCGCTGCCGAAGACCGTGCCGCGCCGGCGGCCGATGCAAAAGACGCAATCGCAGGGGCAACGGTTGGTGAGGTTCAGGTAGATGTTTCCCTTTGCCCGGTAAGTAATGGTCATGGAACTCAGGCCAGGCCGCGGCGCCGGAGCCACTCGCGGCTCTCCACCGCCTTTTCCCGCGGCATCTCGAAGGTGAAGGTCACCTCGCCCGGCAGCGCCTTCAGCGCCTCCATGATGGGCGCGAAATCGATCCGTCCTTCTCCCAGGGGCAGGTGCAGGTCCTCGTAATAGGTATCGCCGCCGATGTTGTCGTGGATGTGCACGTGGCCGATGCGGTCGGGAAAGGCCTCGATGAAGTCGATCGCCTTGTTGCCGCCGTGGCTGAGAAGCTCGCCGTGGCCGATGTCCACCGTCAGCACCACCCCGGGGTAGCGCTCCAGCACCTCGGCCATGTCCCGGGCCTCCTCGGCGGTATTCTCCAGGGCGATGCGCGCGTCGAAGCCGGCGGCTATCTCGGCGAGCGTTCCTATCTCTTCCAGCTTCCGCTCGATGGACTCGGGCGTATTCTGGGGTGAGCGCAGGATGGGGTGGATGGTGATCGTCCGGGGGCGGAACGGCTCCGCCGCCCTCACCGCGGCGGCGATCTTCGCCACCCCCTCGTCGTTGTCCACCCGCTCGTCCGGCGCGTG
>JAJRWQ010000062.1 GCA_024276735.1 Actinomycetes bacterium | reverse complement strand
CGGCACGGCCCCGAAAAAGGACGGTAGGTAGTGGTCGGTGGGCTATATAGAGCGATTGGCGCCGCAGGCGTTAAGAATAGCAGAGTATTGGATTTTCCAGAGTCCAGCATCTAGAATTCGTTCTTCGGTCCAGTTCTCAAAAGTAGATAGTGGATGATGGATGGTGCGCTACTTCGTTCGAATCACGTGACGGTCGCGAGGGATACAGGTTTTTATCCAGAGTCCAGTGTCCAGAATCCAGCTTCCGCTTCCCCAAATTGCACTTCCCGTCCCGGGCGGCTAGAATTCCAGCTGCGGCCCTTTTGCGGACGGGTGAGCGCCCGCATGCGCAAGCGGCAGCCGCCACCCCGGCGAGGTAGCTCAGTTGGTAGAGCGCAGGACTGAAAATCCTGGCGTCCCCGGTTCAATTCCGGGCCTCGCCACCACCAGGATACGGCAACGGCCTTTTTCTCCCCGGCAAATGCCGTAGGCGACGATTCGTGCCTGCGCCATCGCTGAAAAAACCCTTTGTCGGGGCCGGTTTCTCCCTGCCTGGTGCTCGCAGTGACGGCGGCTGCCGGGAAACGTCTGCTTTCCCCTGGTTCATTTGAAGCGTCGTTGCCGGCGGCGATCGGGCCGTGACCGTGCCGCCGCGGACCGCGGGCGGCTGATTGCGCTTTTCCCGCCGGGCCGCTCGTAACCAGCCGGCATCCGCGGGGGCGACAAACGGTGTAGGCGATCCCGCCGTCGCCACGCCGGTGGCCCGGCGGAAACCATGGCAGGGCCATCGCCGGGAACGACGGCGGCGATTTTCTTGATCGCCCCTCGCCCACGGCCATCGACGCCGTTTCCTCCGCCACCGGTCACCTTTTTTGACAAGTCCGCGCCGGAGTGGTATTCATGGAAAAGCACGGTAGCATCCTACACTGGAGGCGGATGATGAAAAAGTCCCTGGGAGCCAAGCCCCTGGTCTACCCGGCGCCGGCCTTCGTCGTCGGCAGCTACAACGAGGACGGCACCGCCAACATGATGACGGCCGCCTGGGCCGGCATCTGCTGTTCCAAGCCACCCTGCGTGGCCGTGTCGCTGCGGGCGGCGACCCTCAGCCACGGCAACATCACCGCCCGCCGTGCCTTCACCCTCAACGTTCCCTCCGAGCGTTTCGTCAGGGAGGTGGACCACGTGGGCCTGGTGTCGGGACGCGACGAGGACAAGTTCGCCGCCACCGGCCTGACGCCGGTCGCCGGCGAGCTGGTGGACGCGCCCTACGTCGACGAGTTCCCCCTGGTGCTGGAGTGCCGGGTGCTGCACGTCCACGAGCTGGGCCTGCATACCCAGTTCGTGGGCGAGGTCATGGATATCAAGGCGGACGAATCGGTGCTGGACCAGAAGGGCAAGCCCGACCCGGAAAAGCTGCGGCCGATCATCTTCTCACCCTCCGTGCGGCTCTACCACGGTATCGGCGAGCTGCTGGGCAAGGCGTTTTCGATTGGGAAAGGATAGGGGCGGATTCTGGACACTGGATGCTGGACGCTGGATAAAACCTCCATCCTTTGCAGCCGCAGTGCCTTTCCCGCAGTGCCTTTCGTGCTGTGCGAACCACCGCCCACCGTCCATTCTTGGAAATAGGTGCTAGTTGCTAGATAGAAACTTGCGTGCCTCATGACCAATGCCACTCGAGCGATCTTATCCGGAATCCAGCGTCCAGCATCCAACATCCGCTATAAGTCATACAAGCAAAGAACGTCCCCGTTTGGAATATTAGGAATATTAGGAAAGAACGTCCGCGATCAGCGCGGGCTTGTCCAGCAGCCGTTGCCCGCTTGCCCGCCGATTGGCTTGTTGATAGTATCGAAGCGCACCTGTAAACAGGGATATTTCCCCGGCTAAGGCCTGCCGCCATGACCAATAATCCCCAGCAACCCCCCGCCGGCCCCGGTTCCCGGGAGCCGGAGGATGTCGAGGCGCTCCGCGAAGAGCTTCACAAGGTCCAGGCCGAGAAGGCCATCCTGGAGATGCAGCTCCGCGAGTATTCCGAGAAGCTCGACCAGAAGGTGAGAGAACGTACCCGCGAGCTGGAAGTGATCAATCGCATCGCCACCACCGTCAGCCGCTCGCTCAACCTGGAAGTGATCCTGCGCGAGGCGCTGTCCAAGGTGCTGGCCCTGCTGGAGCTGGACGTGGGAGGGGTCTACCTGGCCGAGGAGGGTACGTCCAAGATGCGGCTGATGGCGCACCAGGGCCTGCCGCACGACATCGTGGTCAAGATGGGCGTGGTCGACGTCGGCGAGGGCTGCGTGGGGCGCGTGGCGCTCAACGGCGAGCCGGTGCTGGAGATTGCCGGCCGCGACGGCGAACCCCGGGACGAGGTGCTGGCTGCCCACCCGGAGCTCAAGTCGCACGTGGGCATCCCCCTGGAGTCGAAGGGAGAGGTGCGGGGCGTGATGTGTCTCTTCAGCTTCGAGGAGGACCGCTTCGCCCCCGAGGACATCAAGCTGCTGGTGGCGATCGGCAGCGAGATCGGGGTGGCGATCGAGAACGCCTGGCTGTACGAGAAGTCCTACCAGCACTCCAAGAAGATGGAGGAGCTCTCCGTCACCGACAGCCTCACCGGGCTGCACAACCGCCGGCACTTCTACCGCCGCCTCAAGGAAGAGATGGCGCGGGCCCGCCGCCAGGGAAATCCCATGTCCCTGCTGGTGGTGGACCTGGACAACCTCAAGCGGTTCAACGACGAGAAGGGACACCTCAAGGGCGACGAGGCGCTCAAGGGGGTGGCGCGGGCGATCACCGCCTGCATCCGCCAGGACGTGGACTCCGGCTACCGCTACGGCGGCGACGAGTTCGCGGTGATCCTGCCTTACAGTGACGAGGAACGCGCCGCCGCCGTCGCCGAGCGCATCCGCAAGACCTTCGAGGACTTCGGCTTTCCCGATACCGGCCTCAGCATCGGCCTCACCGAGCTGGTGCCCGGCGAGGACGTGGACGAGCTGGTGAGCCGCGCCGATACTGCCATGTACATCGCCAAGAACGCCGGCGGCAACAAGGTGGAGATCGCCAGCGCAAAAAACGGCGAAGACCAGCCCCGGGACGACGCCGGCTGACGGCCCTGTCGCTGCCGTGGCAGTGTCCTGCTCTCGTGGCTCTTGCCATTCTCCCGTCTCGAAATGGCCGTTCAAAAAAAGATACGTGCCGGGACTGGCCTCTGCTCGAAAAGTGCCCTCCGAACGTCACGGTCCGTGAAGCTCGCGGCTGGAGACGGAAGTGAAAAGCATGGATGCAGGTGGATCAAGCGAGAGTGCCGGCACCGTCCCGGCGATCCGCTCCGGGGATGGCGCGGCTTACCGGCAGGCGGGGGTGGTCTCCGTAGTGATGGTGGCGGCACCGGGTTCATTCCCGGAAGCGTCACCAGCAGCAGTGGCACGCGTGCCCCACGCGGCCGGACGGCGGCCCTGCGGTTTTCCGGATACCGGCGTGATGCCGTTCCCCGAAGTGCGGGAACCGCAGAGCGACTCCCCTTTTGTTGGTGACGCGGGGGCCGGCGCCGCCGCCGTAAACGCCTCCAGCCGGCCGGGCGCGAGCCGTTCGCAAGACACGGGCGCGTGGCCATGGCCAAGGGCGGGCGTGCCCACCGCTGCGCTCGACGATTGACGGTAAGGCTGCCACCCGGCGCCTCAATACCCGGCCCCGGGGAATGGCGGCGCCGCCCCGGCAGGTGATAGAATTCTTTTCCCGGCCGCGCGGGCAGCGACGTGAAGATCACCGGCACCGGCGCCCGCGGGCGGCCGCAATGACGGCAACCGGTCTCCGAGGGGAAGGGGAAAGAGAAGATGTCGGAAACTTACCTGAACTGTATCGGGGGGGAATGGGTCGAGTCCCAGTCGGGCGAGACCTTCGCGAACGTCAACCCGGCCGACACCGGCGAGGTCGTGGGCCGCTTCCAGGCCTCCACGGCGGCGGATGCCCGGGCGGCGATAGAGGCCGCCGCCGAGGCGGCGCCCGCCTGGCGGCGTACGCCGGCGCCCAAGCGGGGCGAGATCCTGGCGGCGGCGGCGCGCATCATCGAGCGCGACCTGGACGATATCGCCGAGGGGCTCACCCGCGAGGAGGGAAAGACCCTCCCCGAGGCCAAGGGCGAGACCGCCCGCGCGGTACAGATCTTCGACTACTTCGCCCAGGAGGGCAGGCGCCTCTCGGGGGAGACCACGCCCTCCGAGTTCGAGCGCACCCTCCTCTACACGGTGAAGGAACCGCTGGGGGTGGTGGGCATCATCACCCCCTGGAACTTTCCCGTGGCCATCCCCGCCTGGAAGATCGCCCCGGCGCTGGTGGCGGGCAACGCCGTCGTCTTCAAGCCTGCGAGCAACGCGCCACTCACCGCCCTCAGGGTGGTGAAGGCCCTGGAGGAGGCGGGGCTGCCGGCGGGGGTGCTGAACTTCGTCACCGGCTCCGGCGCCAGCGTCGGTGCCGAGTTGGCCGCCAACCCCGAGGTCAGGGGCATCTCCTTCACCGGCTCCGATACCGTGGGCGGCCGGCTCTACGGGGAGGTGACCGGCAGGGGCGCCAAGTGCCAGTGTGAAATGGGCGGCAAGAATCCCATCGTGGTGATGGAGGACGCGGACCTGGACCAGGCGGTATCCCTCACCATAAACGGCGCCATGTGGTCCACGGGCCAGAAGTGCACCGCCACCAGCCGCGCCATCGTCCACCGCGAGGTGCTTGACGAGTTCACCGGGAAGCTGGTCGCCGGCGTGGAGGAGATCAAGGTGGGCAACGGCCTGGAGGAGGGAGTGCAGGTGGGCCCCTCCATCGACGAGGACCAGCTGAACACGGTGCTCGAGTACATCGAGATCGGCAAGCAGGAGGGAGCGAAGCTGCTCGCCGGCGGCCGGCGCCTCACCGAGCCGCCGCTGGACAAGGGCTACTTCGTGGCCCCCACCGTCTTCGGTGACGTCACCAACGACATGCGCATCGCCCGCGAGGAGATCTTCGGGCCGGTGGTGGGGATCATCGCCGCCGCCGACTTCGAGGAAGCGCTGGCCATCGCCAACGATACCCGCTTCGGGCTCAGCGCCTCCATCTGCACCCGCGACGTGCACCGGGCGATGGAGTTCGCCGACCGCATCGAGGCGGGCATGGTGCACATCAACTCGCCCACGGTGGGAGCGGAGGTACAGGTGCCCTTCGGCGGCATGAAGGATTCCAGCACCGGCACCCGCGAGCAGGGCCGGGTGGCCGTGGACTTCTATACCGAGACCAAGACGGTCTACTTCGAGTACTAGGGCTTCGCGGCCGGGCGCGGCCCGCGGCCGCGGGCCGCGCCCGGCCGCCGCAAACGCCAGGCGCCCGCACCGGCGGGCACCGGGACCGGGGCGGCGGGCAGGCCGGTGGCGATCGCATCCGGCCTGCGCCTGCCGCCGGACGCGCCAGGCAAGGGGGTGTCCCCGCGCCGGTTTCCGGCCACGGCTTACCGGGGGTCGGCCCCGGCGGCCTGGTCTCCGGCGAGGCGGCGGAAAACTTTCAAACCAGCGGAGGTGGCGATGAGACTGGTTCAGTTCGAGACCCCCGAGCGGGGGCCGCGCCTGGGCTGCATCCGCGAGGGGCGGGTGCTCGACCTCTCCGGCGCCGAGGCGGCCTTCACCAGCTTCGAGGCGCTGATGGAATGGTCCGACTGCGACCCCGGGGAGCTCAGGAAGAACGCCGAGGCGGCGGCGGCGAAGGTTCCCGACGATCCCCGCTACGTGTATGGCTGGGAGGAGCTCGACCGCGCCCCCGGGCCGCATCCCCACCTGGTGCTGCCCCTGCGCCCGCCGGAGGTTTGGGGCTTCGGTGTCACCTACCGGCGCAGCGCCGAGGTGCGCGACGCCGACGTCGCCGAGGAGACCGATTCCAGCGCCAGCATCTACGACCGCGTCTACCAGAGCGAGCGCCCGGAGTGCTTCTTCAAGGCCACGGCGCCGCGCTGCGCCGGTCCCCACCAGCCCATCGGCATCCGCAGCGATTCCCGGCTCACGGCGGTGGAGCCGGAGCTGGCCTACGTGCTGGGGGAGGAGCGGAAGATCCTGGGCTACACCATCTGCAACGATGTTTCCGCCTGGGACATCGAGCGGGAGAACCCGCTCTACCTGCCGCAGTCGAAGATCTTTGCCGGCTGCTGCGCCCTGGGGCCGGCGATCCTGCTGGCCGACGGCGGCCCCGACCCCTACGACCTGGACATCACCTGCCGTATCATCCGCGACGGAGAAACCATCTTCAGCGAGACCACCAACAGCGGCCGCATCGGCCGCCGCTTCGAGGAGCTCAACGAGTACCTCTACCGTGACAACCCCGTCCCCGCGGGGACGGTGGTCTCCACCGGTACCGGCATCATGGTGCCCAACGAGTTCGCCCTCGAGGACGGCGACCTGGTGGAGATCGAGATCGCGGGCATCGGCGTGCTTTCCAACCTCGCCCGCCGCCTCACGGGAGAGGGCTTTCCAGACTGAGCGGGCCGCCGCCGGGTTCGCGGCAGCTGCCTATTGAAGCGCTTCCCTGCCGGAGAAGACGATGCCGCCTTCAGTGGGAGGCGACGTGGGGTAATAGCCGGCGTATACGCTCCACAGTTCCTGGCCCGTCTGCTCGTCGAGGGCGTACAGCGTACCGGTGCCATCAGCGTCGATGGCCGGGGCGTAGACGACGCCGCCGGCGACGGTGGGAGCGGAGAAGCTCATGGCGTCGGCGGTGAACTTCCAGCGGACCTCGCCGCTTTCCAGGTCGGCGGCGCGAAAAACGGCTTCCCCGGTTCCCCGGCTGCCATAGAAGACGACACCATCGTGAATGGCGGCGGCCGTCTCCGGCCGGCCGACCTGTTGCCAGGCCCTGTTGCGCCACAGGATCTTGCCGCTATTCGCGTCGCAGGCATAGAGCCAGCCGTCGTTTGCGGCAGCCACCACGATGCCCTAGGCGACCGCCGGTGCGGTGACGAACTCCCGCTCCCTTGCCACCTGCCATTTCCTGCGGCCGGTGCGGGCGTCGAGGGCGACCAGCTCGCCCCGGGAGGCCGTGTCGAAGACCTGCCTTCCCGTGCCCAGGTAGACCGTGTCCCCGTCGACGGCGGGAGCGGCGGCGCTGCCCTGGTAGCGGTATTTCCAGACCTGTTTGCCGCTCACCGCGTCCAGGGCGTATAGGTAGCCGTCCCTGCCGGAGGTGAAGTAGACGATGCCCCCGGAGACCGCCGGGGAGGTGCGGACGGTGCCGGCGGCCCTGAAGCTCCATGCCTCCTCGCCGCTGTCCTTGCGGACGGCGTGGAAACTGCCGTCGAGGCCGCCGAAGTACACCAGTTCCCCGGCGACGGCCGGCCCGGACTGCAGGCTGGCGCGGGGAAATGACCACAGCTCCCGGGCGGTCCTGGCATCGACCGCGTGCATGGTGCCTTCTTCCCCGATCGTGCCGGTGGCGAAGTAGACCACGCCGCCGGAGAAAGCGGCGGGCGAGGTGGAATTGGGCATGGTCGACTTGGGGAACGCGTCACGGAGGCTCCACTTGACCCTGGCTTCTTCGCGTATGCCCGGCCCTTCATGGCTGCCGGAATGCCGGGGATCGGCGCCGAACATGCCGCTGGCGCATAGGCTGGGATCGGTGACGTCACCGGTGGGGAGTGCGCAACCGCTGGCGACGAAGCCGAGAAGCAGGACGATGACGGCCACCACCACCGGTCCCTGGCGCTGGCGCGCAACCCTGTGACCGGCGCCCCGGGGATTCAAACCCCGGCCGCTGCCCCCGGGGCTGTCTTCACTGCAGCGCATAGACAATGCCGTTGAAAGTGGTGAAGTAAACGACACCATCCGCGATCGCCGCCGGGGACTGTTGCATCCCGGCCTCGAAGGACCAGCACTCCCGGCCGCTGTGGGCATCGAGGGCGTGAAAGTTGTCGTCGGAGGTAAAGTAGACGGCGCCGCCGGCGACCGATGGGGAGGAAGCAAACCGCCGGTAACCGTATTCCCAGAGTTTTTCCCCGGTGCCGGCGTCGATGGCTGCCATCGCGAACCTGGAGCCGGCGATGTCGCTGCCGGAGTTGACGAACACCATGCCGTCGGCGACGGCCAGCGCCCGGAACTGGAAGTAACCGGTGTCGCGGCTCCAGCGGAGGGCGCCGTTAGCGGCGTTCAGCGCGTAGAGGTTACCGTCGCCGCTGGTGAAGTAGACGGTGCCGTCTTCCACGGCGGGGGGCGCGCTCACTTCGCCGCCGCTGGCGAAGCGCCATCTCTCCGCGCCGGTGGCGGCATCGAGGGCATAGAGTGTACCGTCCATGTCGCCGAAGTAGACCAGGCCGTCCGCCAGCGCCGGCGCGGCAATGACTGCGCTTTCGGCCTGGTAGCGCCACTTTTCGCTGCCGGTGGCGGCGTCGAGGGCGAAGAAGTAGCGGGTGCCGCCGGCGACGTAGACAGTGCCGTTCACCGCCAGGGGCGAGGAAAACACCGCCCCACCCTCTCCCAGCGGAAAGCTCCATTTCTCTTTCCCGGTTTCCGCGTCGACGGCGTACAGCTTGTCGCTGACAGGCACTCCGTAGTAGACGGTGCCGCCGGTGACGGCCGGAGCCGCCTGTCCCGTTTCAGGCCTGTATTCGCTGACGATGAAGTGGCGCCACCTTACGCGGCCCGTGGCGGCATCGATGGCATATAGGCCGCTGAAGTCATCCTGGCCGGTGCGGGGATCGTCGACCTCGCCGGCGACGAAGACGGTGTCACCGGCGACCACCGGCGCGGAGAGCCCCGGCAGCTCCGGCAGCGGGTGCTGGTACTGCCACTTGATCTCGGTGAGCTCGGGCACCGCCGGCGAGTCGAAGTTGCCGGTGCGGCCGGCGTTGGCGCGGTCCAGCGGCTGCGACGGCGGCGCCGTCCCTGCCTGGAGGGAACTGCAGGCGGGCGCTTGGTTCCCGTCTGCCCGGTCGCCGCCGCCTTCCCGGTTGGCTGGCTCGGCTTCGCCGGCAGGAGCGTGGTAACCCCGGAAGGAAGAGGTGACCAGCACCACGGCGGCAGCCAGCAGCACCGCTGTTACCGAGAAGGTGATGATTCTCTGCCCGGGGCCCGTAGTCACCGAACGTCACCTCGCGGCGGCGCCAGGGTCAACCGGCATTGCCGGCGTGCGAGGTAAACCGGCCGCCGGCCCCCGTCCGTTTCTGGAAGAAGAAGCTCAACAGCAGGAAGAGGGCGCCGAAGCCCAGGAAGAGCAACACGCGCCAGAACGCTTCCAGGTAGGCCAGGTCCACCAGCAGCAGCTTGGCCACCACCGCCATCAGCGTGATCATGGCCGCCAGGTTAAGCCGCCTCAGGTTGAGGATCATTCCCGTTACGAGCAGGGCGATGCCGTAGGCGCCCCAGGCGATGGTCACGTATGCCTGGCCGGACGGGAGCGGCGACAGCTCGTGCAGCAGCAGGGCCAGCAGGGCCACGTGTGCCCCCAGCCGGTAGATGTCCCGGACCCGGCTCCGGTTGAAGATAAACGAGACGCCGAAGGCAGCCGCCACCGCCGAGAGCTGCGCCAGGGCCACGGTGTTTACCAGGGCCGTGCCCACGGCGGGGCTGGTCATCTGGTAGGCGAACCAGGCCGCCAGCAGCGCGGACAGGGCATGCGCGTAGCGCCGGGTGCCCCGGTCGGCGAAACGCCTGGCTGCCAGGTGCAGCACCACGGCCTGCCCTACCAAGGAGAAGTAGAGCACTTCGCCGTCGAGCAGCAGCACCAGCGCGATGGACAGCAGCAGCAGCGATACCAGGAACTGGACGTGCGCCAGGCGCTCAAGGCCCTGCCGCCGGCCCAGCAGCCGGAAGCAGAGGACGAAGAGCGCCGCCGCCCCCAGCGTGATCAGCCCCCAGGCGAGATCCGACACCTGGTCCCCGGGCCAGACCTCCACGGAGATCCGCAGGGTGAGCAGCGGCGTGGAAACGGACAGCGGGTAGACGTACTTGTTGACATCGCCGATGATCCTGGCGGCGGCATCGTCCTCGCGGATGAAGTCGGCGGCGGGGCGGCGCCACCTTTCGGGATCGCCCGCGTGGAGCCACTCGCGCACCAGCGGCATGATCCAGAAGAGCAGGAAGTAGAAAGCCAACCCTGCCTGGAGGGCGAGGCGGTTGGCGGTGACGTCGGCGTCGTTGACATACAGCTGGGCAAAGTAGGCCAGCAGTACCACGAAGCCGCCCGCCGCCCGCGGCAGAGAGCCAGAGCAGCGTCAGCCAGCCCTTGAAGAAATAAATGGTGCCAGCGGTGGCCAGTACCAGGCACGAGAAGCCTACCACCTGCGGAAAATCGAAGGATGTCCCGTCCAGCAATAGCGGCGTCAGCAGGCCGCCGGTGAGCCCGATCAGCGACAGCACTACCTCCTGCTGCTGCAGGGAAAGGAGGAAGGCGGCGGCGGTGACCACCAGCATGAAGCCGGCGGCGACCGGGTAGGGCACCAGCCCGTACAGCTGGGAGGAAGCGTATCCCGTCAGGTACAGGGCGGCGATACCACCACCCATCAGCACGTTGCCGAAGTGCTTGTGGCGGCGGTGCAGGCGCATCCCCAGCCAGAGCAGGGCGATGCCCAGGGTGGCACCGAAAGCGATCCGCGCCGGCGGCGTCAACCATCCCCGGTCCACCGAGTACTTGAAGAGAAAGACGACTCCCAGCAACAGGAGCAGGATGCCCACCTTGTTGAGCCAGTAGCCGCCGTTGCGCACCAGGCCGGAAAGATCCACCGGCTTGCGCAGAGGCTCGCTTTCCGGGGCCACCTGCGGGCCGCTCTCCTCCGGCGCCGCTGCGGGTGGCAGCGGGAGCTCCTCCGCCGTCTCCGGCTTCCCGGCGCCGGGGACGTCTTCTGCGGGCGGTGCGCCACCGGGAACCTCGACGCCCGGTATCGCCCGGATCATCTGCTTGAGCTCGGCTACCGACTGCTCCAGGCGCTCTACGCGTTCAAGCAGGTGCTGGTCATCGTTCATTAGACGTCAGCCTTTCGTCACCGTAGCTTTCACCCGGAGATTTGCACTGGAGATCAGGCGGTCCGGGCGAACGGAAGGAACTGGCGGAAAATGGAAAAGCAGGCAGCCCGAAGCGGGGAACCTTTCCTGCTGCCAGCTGCTGTTTTTCCCGGTACAGCGCACGGCCTCCCCCCTTGATTTCCTTGACCCTTATTCGGCAATCGTGGCAAATAGATTAGAGAACGCGGCGCTTTTTTCCGGGCGACATTACCCCAGGCTGTGCCCGCGGCTCAGCCGCTGCCGCCGCACTCTGGAGTCAAAGGTGGGTTGGTGGATGGATACCGGTGCCGCCCGGCTGTTCTACCGGAGCCGCAGCCGCGGCCGTTCCAGCCGCAGGCAGATGCCGTATAGGCGGCGGGCGAGGAATCTCCTGATCCTGTACCCCATCTTCCTGTTGGTTGCTGATCACCAGCGGCTCGAAGGAGCCGCCTTACTTGTTCAGCGTCCGCGGCCCGGGTCCTGCCTGTGTTGGTACCCGTCGGCCTGCATCCAGGTCGGCACCAGCCTCCAGGCCTCCGCCAGCTCACGCTCGTGTTCCCGGTAACGGGGAATGCGGGCAGCCAGCTCGGCCCAGAAGCGGGGGGAGTGGTCCAGGTGTACCAGGTGGCAGAGCTCGTGGATGAAGACGTAGTCCACCAGGTGCGGCGGCAGGAAGAGCAGCTTGCGGTTGATGCCGATGATGCCCGCCGGCGAGCAGCTGGCCCAGCGCGTGCGCTGGTTCCTGACGGTGGTGCCGGCCAGTGGCAGCGCCTCCGCCACCGCCAGCTGCTCCAGCCGGGGGACCAGCCGCTGCCGGGCGGCGCGTGCCGTCCAGCGGCGCAGGGCGGCGAAGCAGGCGCCGGCGTCGTCGGTGTCTCCCGTGACCCGCAGGCGCCCGCCGGGATGTTCGCGGGCGGCGGTGACGCGCGAGCCGGTGGCGCGGTATTCAACCTGCCAGCACTCGCCCACGGCGGGAAGGCGCACCTGCCGGGGCGGCCTGGTCGGCACGGCATCCACCTGGGAGCGCCGCTGTTCCCGGGCCCAGGCCAGCGCCCGCTCGATCCAGGCGCGTTCGCCGGCGATCACCTCCGGCAGGTGATGGCGGCGGAAGCCGGGGGGAACGATCACCACCAGTCCCTGGTGAGGGTCCACGTGCAACTGCACGTGGCGGGCGCGCCTGCTGGTGCGAACCGTGTAGCGCTCGTCGAGTTGCCGGGGATCGTCCACTGTCACCGGTAACGGCTGAAAGCGGGACGCACCCGCCTAGTCGCCGCCCTCCTCGACTTCGTCGTCTTCGTCCCCGGTCAGTGGCGGCAGCTCCAGCAGCGACGAGGCCTCGTCGGCCGGCAGCTGCTCCACTTCGCGCAACTTGCGCTCCATCCCCCGGGTGCGCGTCTCCGTCTTCTCGATGGTGTTCGACGCCGTCTGCAGGTGCTTTTTCAGCTTCGCCAGCACGTCCCCGAACTTGCCGAACTCGGTCTTCACCGCCGCCAGTACCTGCCAGACCTCGCTGGAACGCTTCTCGATGGCCAGGGTGCGGAAGCCCATCCGCAGGCTGTTCAGGGTGGCCGAGAGCGTGGTGGGCCCGGTGATCACCACCCGGTATTCCCGCTGGATGGCCTCCATCAGCCCCGGGCGGCGCAGCACTTCCGCGTAGAGTCCCTCGGTGGCCAGGAAGAGGATGGCGAAGTCGGTGGTGCGCGGGGGGTCGATGTACTTCTCCCGGATATCCTTGGCGGCGGATTTCACCGCCCGCTCCAGCGCCGCCGCGGCCGCCTTCACACCCTCGGCGTCGGCCTGCTCGGAGGCCTCCACCAGGCGCAGGTAGTCTTCCTGGGGAAACTTGGCATCGATGGGCAGCCAGATGAAATCCCCGGGGTCACCGTCGCGCCCGGGCAGCTTGATGGCGAACTCCACCCGCTCGTTGGCATCCTTCTTGGTGGCCACGTTCCGCTGGTACTGGTCAGGGGTCAGGAGCTCTTCCAGGATGGTTCCCAGCTGCACCTCGCCCCAGGTGCCGCGGGCCTTGACGTTGGTGAGCACGCGCTTGAGGTCGCCGACGCCGCTGGCCAGGTTCTGCATCTCGCCCAGGCCCCGCTGCACCGCCTCCAGCTGCTCGCCCACGATCTTGAACGATTCCCCCAGCCTCTTCTCCAGGGTGCTCTGCAGCTTCTCGTCCACCACGGCCCGCATCTGCTCCAGCTTGCGCTCGTTGCTCTCCTGCAGGCGCGCCAGCTGGGCGTCGACGGTCTTGCGCAGCTCGGCCATGCGCTGCTCGTTGGCGGCGGTGAGCTCTTCGATGCGCTTGGTGACGGCGGCCCGGTGCTGCTCCTGGGAGCGGTCCATCTCGCCGATGGTCTTGACGATCGAGTCCAGGGCATCCTTCTGGGTGGTGGCCAGCTCGCGGCGCAGCTCGCCGGCCGCCTGCTGGGATTCCTGGCGCCCGGCGCGCAGCTCCTGGCGCAGCGAGGCCTCCAGCTCGCCGCCGGGAGCGCGGGACTGGCGCGCCAGCAGCACCAGCAGCAGCACCACCGCTGCCGCGGCGAGAATGGTAGTCAGTGTTATGAGCGCGATCTCCATGGCTGCTTTCGGCCGCTGACATGAAGCTGCCTTGCCGGCCCAACGGGGCCGGCGCTCACGGCCGCAGCAAGCCTATCATACCCTGCGGACGGAAAAAGCTGGAGGGGCACTCATGGTGCCTAGATGGGTGAGTAATCGCGGACGCCGGCGTCGTATCCTTCCTGGCAGCCCTGGTCGTAGCCGCTGCGGTATCCCTCGTTGAAGTCGCCGCCGCTGCCTCTCGTCGCCTCGCTGGAGCCTTCCAGGTAACCCTTTTCGTAGCCGTCCCAGTAGCTGCCGCCGGCACCGGCTTCGTACCGGTTCGGGCCGCCGTTGCAGTCACCGGCCGCGGCCGCGGGCTGGGGGGCAGGTGCTTCTGCTTTCCCCGGGTGGGCAGCGGCGTCTGCAGCCACGGGTGGTGAGCCGCTGGTGACGGTGGTGGCCTTGGTGCTTTACACGGTGACGGTGCGGGTGATGATGCGGGTGTCGCGCTGGTCCTCGCCGCAGCCGAAAGCGGCCAGGGCTGCCAGGGTCGTAAGGATCGCCAGGACTGCGTAGATGAATGTGTGCCGCTGACAGGGCGCCAACCTGTATCAACCCCCATACCCGTTGATTGCCGGTTGCCCGGTGAGATTCCCGGGCCAGCGCCCCCCGTGGGACCAAGGGCCCCGGCGGGCAGCTGCCCCGCCGCGGACCGGCCGTGCCGGCCTTCCCTCCAAGCATGGGAGCTACCCTGCGTTTCAATTCTACTATCGATCCCGGGGGCGGTAAATGGTAATAAATCGGACTCGAGCAATGGGTTTTCCCATGAGGAAATAAGCATGTAACGGAGTCTGCCCGCGGCACCGGCCGGATCGCTGCCGTCGTCGGCGGGGGCCCTGGCGCGCCGCCGCGCTGCCGGCGGCAACGCCGTGATCCTGGCCTGGCGGCAGCCGTCGTTCCGGGTCAGGTGAAGCGCGCGGACGGCCGGCGAAACAGGCCGGTGGTTGGCTGGCGAAGTGGCGGCAGCGTGTGCCGGGAGCCCCGTGCCGGGCACGCCCAGCGGCCTGGAGGCGGCTAAATGCTGGTGAAGAGGCTGGTGGCGGCGTCGCGGGCGGCGTCGATCACCGGCGCCGGCAGTACGCCCAGCAGGATCACGCCCAGTGCCGCCAGGCCCAGTCCCAGGCCCAGGTCGATGGAGCGCTCGCGGCTTTCGGCGAGCGGCCGCACCGGCTCGCGCATGTACATGTAGACGATCACCCGCAGGTAGTAGTAGGCGGAGACGACGCTGAAGAGCACGCCCACCACCGCCAGCCAGGCCATGCCGGCGTCGACCACGGCGGCGAAGAGGTAGAACTTGGCGAAGAAGCCCGCCGTGGGCGGGATGCCCGCCAGCGAGAGCATGAACATGGTCATCACCACTCCCGCCGACGGGAAACTGCGGCCGAGGCCGGCGACGCCGTCCAGGGAGTAGTCGTAGTCGCTGTTGTTGGCCAGGTAGACCAGCACCCCGAAGGCTCCCAGGTTCATCATCGCGTACGCCGCCAGGTAGAACATCACCGCCGCCGAGCCGAAGGATTCCGAACCCTCGCCGCCGGCGATCACCGCCAGCAGCAGGTAGCCCACGTGGGCGATGCTGGAGTAGGCCAGCATGCGCTTCAGGTTATGCTGGACCAGGGCCATGGTGGCGCCGGTGAGCATCGTCAATATCGCCATCACCACCAGCAGCCGCACCCAGGTGCCGCTCTCGGTGCCGAGGACCATGATGAAGAACTTGACGATGGCGGCGAATCCTGCCGCCTTCGGTCCCACGGTGAGGAAGGCGCTCACCGGCGTGGGCGCGCCCTGGTAGACGTCCGGCGCCCAGTTGTGGAAGGGCACGGCGCCCACCTTGTAGGCGAGGCCGGCGGTGAGCATGATGATCGCCGTGACCATCACCCCGCCGTCGAGGCCGCCGGCGGCGATGCGGGCGCCGATCTCCTCGTAGGCGGTGGCCCCGGTGGCGCCGTAAAGCAGCGCCAGCCCCATCAGCAGGAAGGCGGAGGCGAAGGCGCCGGTGAGGAAGTACTTCACCGAGGCCTCCACCGAAAGCTCGTCGTAGCGGAAGAATCCCGCCAGCACGTAGCCGGCGAGGGCGGTGAGCTCGATGCCCACGAAGAAGGTGACGATGTCGATCGCTTCCGCCATCACCATCATGCCCACCGTGGCCAGCAGGATCAGGGCGTAGTAATCGCCCAGCAGGCGGCCGTTGAGCTCCAGGTGCTTCTCGGAGAGCAGCATGGCGATGACGGCGATGGCCAGGAAGAGAATCTTGAAGTAGACGGTATAGCGGTCGGTGGAGATACTGCCGTTGAACACTGTGACCTCGGTATTGCGCATGAAGTACACCGAGAGCGAGGCCATGGCGCAGGCGAAGATGCCCAGGTAGCTGAGGCCGCGGCGGCCGTCGGCGGGCAGCAGCGGGTCCACCAGCAGCAGCACCACCGCGGTGGCGATCAGCATCAGCTCCGGGATCACGGCCACGATCTCGTTGGACACTTACATCCCTCCCAGCGATGCAAAGACGTCGTGCAGCAATCCGCCGTGCTCGGCCACGTACGGCGCCAGCTTGTCCGCCAGCCGCGCCGAGGGCGGACCGATCAGGTTCAGGAAAGTATTGGGATAGACACCGGCCCAGACCGCCAACAGCGCCAGCGGCGCCAGGCAACCCACTTCCCGCAGGCTGAAGTCGGGCAGCCGCCGCCAGCGCTCGTCCGCTGGCCCCACGAACATCACCCGCCGGTACATCCAGAGCAGGTAGACGGCGGCGAGCATGCTGCCCACTGCCGCCACCGCGCCCATCGCCTTGTTATAGGAGAAGACTCCCAGCAGGCTCAGGAACTCGCCCACGAATCCCGAGAGCCCCGGCAGCCCCAGCGAGCCCAGGGTGAAGAACAACAGCAGCGCCGCCGCCACCGGGAAGGGAGACGCCAAGCCGCCCATGGCGGCGATCTCCCGCGTGTGCAGCCGCTGGTAGAGAAAGCCCACCAGCAGGAAAAGGGCGCCGGTGAGCAGGCCGTGGCTGAACATCACCATGATCGCGCCCTCGATGCCGATGATGGTGAAGGCAAAGATGCCGGCGGTGACGAAGCCCATGTGGCTGACGCTGGAGTAGGCCACCAGCTTCTTCAGGTCCTTCTGGGCCAGGGAGACCAGGGCCCCGTAGAGGATGGCCACCAGCGAGAGCACGATGATGTAGGGAGCGAAGGTCACAGCGGCGTCTGGGAACAGCGGCAGGCAGAGGCGGATGATACCGTAGCCGCCCACCTTCAGCAGCAGCCCGGCGAGGATGACGCTGCCTGCCGTGGGCGCTTCCACGTGGGCGTCCGGCAGCCAGGTGTGCACCGGCCACATGGGCACCTTCACCGCGAAGGCGATGAAGAAGGCCAGGAAGGCCCAGAACTGCACGTCGAGGGAGAAGACGGTGTGCTCCAGCACGTCCATGTCGAACACCGGGGTGCCGAAGACCCCCACCCGCGCCGCGTAGGCGACGGTGACGATGCCCACCAGCATCAGCAGGCTGCCCGCCAGGGTGAAGAGGAAGAACTTCACCGCCGCGTAGACGCGCCGCGGGCCGCCCCAGATGCCGATGATGAAGTACATGGGAATCAGCATCACTTCCCAGAAGATGTAGAAGAGCAGCAGGTCGCGGGCACAGAAGACGCCCAGGATGCCCGTCTCCAGGAACAGGAACATGGTGAAGAACTGCAGCTCGCGCTCCTTGACGTAGTTCCAGGAAGCAGGCATCACGATCAGCGTCAGCAGCGTGGTGAGCAGGATCAGCAGCACGCTGATGCCGTCCACGCCCAGGTGGTAGTAGATGCCCAGGCGCTCGATCCAGGGCACCTTCTCCACGAACTGCATCTCGGCGGTGTAGCGGTCGAAGCGCACCACCATCAGCAGCGACAGCGCGAAGGCGGCGGCGGCGGTCACCGTCGCCGTGGTCTTGTACCAGCGGGGGCGGCCGCGCATCAGGAGCATCGCCAGCCCGCCCAGCGAGGGCAGGAAGATCAGCACCGTGAGAAGCGGAAAACCTATCTGTTCCTGGAACGAATACATACCGTCACGTCCAGAGCAGTATCAGGACCAGGGCCAGCAGTCCCAGGCCCAGGGTCATGTTCAGGAGGTAAGCGTGCACTTCCCCCTTCTGGATCGGCCTCAACCCGGCACCGATGCCGCGGAACAGCCGGGCGGTGCCGTTGACCACGCCGTCGATGCCGGCGACGTCGAAGCCGCGCCACAGCCAGTCGGAGAGGCGGCGGAGCGGGTTGACGATCAGGGCGAAGTAGATCTCGTCCATCCAGTACTTGTTGAGCAGCAGCGGGTAGAGGAAGCCCGAGCGTTCTCCCGCCAGCCGCGGCAGCCCGGGGCGGCGCACGTAGAAGAGCCATGCCAGCAGGATGCCGCCGATGCCCACCAGCGCCGAGAGCGCCATCAGCCCCGCGTCCAGGCCGCCGAAGACGTGGTGCTCCCCGGCGACGGCGAACTCGAACACCGGCTCCAGCAGCCGGTCGATGTGGCCGTTCTCCGGCGGCAACCCCAGCAGGGCGCCGATGATCGCTGAGGGCACGGCCAGGATCACCAGGGGGACGGTCATGCTGGGCGGCGCCTCGTGGGCGTGCCCGTAGACCTCGGGGTCACCGCGGTACTCGCCGTGAAAGGTCATGAAGATCAGCCGGAACATGTAGAAGGCGGTCATGAAGGCGGCGACGATGCCCACCAGCCACAGGTACCAGTAGCCGCCGCGGAAGGCACCGCCGAGCACCGCGTCCTTGCTGAAGAAGCCGGCCAGGCCGGGGAAGCCGGAGATGGCCAGGGCGCCCACCACGAAGGTCCAGTAAGTGATCTTCATCTTGTTCTTGAGGCCGCCCATGCGGCGCATGTCCTGCTCGTCGGCGAGGGCGTGGATCACGGCGCCGGAGCAGAGGAAGAGCAGTCCCTTGAAGAAGCCGTGCGCCACCAGGTGGAAGATGCCCGCCGTCCAGGCGCCCACTCCCAGGGCCATGAACATGTAGCCCAGCTGGCTGACGGTGGAGTAGGCGAGCACCTTCTTGATGTCGTTCTGCACCAGGGCGATGGAGGCGGCGAAGATGGCGGTGAAACCGCCGATGACCGCCACCACGATCATCGCCGTCTCCGACTGGGAGAAAACCGGGCTGGAGCGCGCCACCATGTAGACGCCGGCGTTGACCATGGTGGCGGCGTGGATCAGCGAGCTGACCGGGGTGGGGCCCTCCATCGCGTCGGGCAGCCAGACGTGCAGCGGGAACTGTGCGCTCTTGCCCACGGCGCCGGTGAAGAGCAGCAGGCAGACGGCGGAGAGCACGCCGCCGCCCAGCGCCCCGCTCTCCGCCGCCCCGAAGACGCCGGTGAAGCTCAGGGTGCCCAGGGTGACGAAGATCAGCATCACTCCCAGGCCGAAGCCGAAGTCGCCCACCCGGTTCACCAGGAAGGCCTTCATGCCGGCATCGGCAGCACTCTTGCGGTGGTACCAGAAGGAGATCAGCAGGTAGGAACAGAGCCCCACCGCTTCCCAGAACACGTAGAGCATCAGGTAGTTGTCCGCCAGCACCAACATGAACATGGAGAACATGAACAGGTTGAGGTAGGCGAAGAAACGGTAGTAGCCGCCGTCGCCCTTCATGTAGCCGATGGAGTAGACGTGCACCATCAGGCCGATGGTGGATACCACCATCAGCATCACCGCCGTGAGCTCGTCCACCAGGATGCCGATGTCCACGTGGAAACGGCCGGAGACGATCCAGGAATAAACCTGCCAGGAAAAGGTCTCGCCGGTCTCGATGCGGTAGAAGACGTACATCGAGAGCAGCCAGGAGACCGCCACCGACGCCACCGAGGGCAGGTGGCTGCGCTCCCGCAGCCAGCGCCGGCCCAGCAGGCCGGTGAGGGCGAAGGTCGCCAGCGGCAGCAGCGGTATCAGCAGCACCAGCACCTTCATCTAGCCCTTCATCTCCTTCATCTCGTCGACGCTCATGCGTTCCCGCAGGCGGTAGAGGGCGATGGTGATCGCCAGCCCCACCGATACCTCGGCGGCGGCGATGGCGAAGACGAAGAACACGAACACCTGGCCGCGCTCCGTGCCCCAGAGGCTGTAGTTGGAGAAAGCCACTAGGGCCACGTTCACCGCGTTGAGCATCAGCTCGATGCACATGATCACCAGGATGATGTTGCGGCGCGCCAGCACGCCCCAGGCGCCGATGCAGAAGAGCGCCGCCGCCAGCAGCAGGTAGTGTTGCAGCGGCGTCATCGCTTGCGCTCCTTGGCCGCCAGGATCACGGCGCCGATCATCGCCGCCAAGAGCACCAGCGAAACCACTTCGAAGGGAAAGGCGTACTGGTTGAAGAGCACGTCCGCCACCTGGCGGGTGCCCGCGTGCAGCGAGTCCGCCGAGGCCTGGTAGCGCCCCCAGCCCAGGGTGATCGCCAGCGCCACGAACACCAGCAGCACCAGCGGGATCGCCGCCCAGGACTGGCGGTGGAAGAAGATGTCGATGTTGCCGCTGCGGTGGCGGGTGAGCATGATGGCGAAGAGGATGAGGATGGAGATGGCGCCCACGTAGATCAGCAGCTGCGCCGCTGCCAGCAGCTCGGCGTGCAGCAGCACGTAGATGCCGGAAATCCCCGAGAAACAGCAGATCATGGCGATGGCGCTGTAGATCAGGTTCTTGAAGATCACCACGCCCAGGGCGCAGGCGATGACGGCGCCGCCGATGAGGTAGAAGGCCAGGGGATGAAACTCGTTCACTGCTTCCGCTCCTCCTCCGCATCCGGGTTGCCGCGGCCGGTCGCCTCCGCCAGGCCGGCTTCCAGCACGCCGAAGCCGTCCTCCTCCTCGCCCCGCGCCCGCTTCAGCAGGTCGATGCCCAGCTTGCCGCGGTCGAACACCGCCAGCTCGTACTCGGGGGTGACGGCCAGCGCCTTCTGGGGGCAGACCTCCACGCAGTCGCCGCAAAAGATACACCGCGAGACCTCGAGATGCCAGTCCTTGAGCTCCCGCCGGCGCAGGAAGAGGGCGCCGGTGGGGCAGGCCACGGCGCAGCGGCCGCAGGAGACGCAGTCGGCCTGGTCCAGGGAAACGTCGAAGGGGGTGCCGGCGATGGTCCGTGGACCCCGCCGCACCAGCTCGTAGCAGGCGGAACCGGTCCACTCGCGGCAGACGCGCACGCAGCGGCCGCAGTCGATGCAGCGGTTGGGATCGCGGACGATGAAGGCGTGGCGGTCGTCGCGGCCGTAGAGGTTCTGGGGGCCGCGGAAGCGGTTTCCCTCCTCGCGCAGCAGGCCGGCGTCGATGCTGTAGCGCCGGAGCTTGCAGCTCTCCACCTTTTCGCAGATGCACTTCAGGCAGCGCCCGCCCTCGATGCGGGCCGCCTGCTCGGAGAATCCCTTGTCGATCTCGGCGAAGCCGCCGGTGCGCTCCGCCACCGGCAGCATGGGGGTGCGCTGGCGCTCGCGCGGTTCCGGGCGCCAGGCGGGTATCGCCAAGAGCACCGGCTTCTCGTCCGGCAGCGAGGCTTTCCAGGCGGCCATGTCCGCGCCCCGCAGGAAGGCGTCCATGGCCTGGGCGGCGCGCTTGCCGCCGCCGATGGCCTCCACCACGGTGGCGGCGCCGGTGAAGGCGTCGCCGGCGGTGAACACCTCCGGCCGGTCCGTCTGCAGGGTGCGCTCGTCGGCGTCGATGGTCTGCCAGCGGGTACAGGCGATGCCCCCGGCCTCGTCAATGAAATTCCGTTCTTCTTCGTCCTTGGCGCCGTAGGTGAGCTGCGGCAGCTGGCCGATGGCGGGGATCACCGTGTCCACTTCCATCAGGTACTCGGAGCCCGGCACCGGCTCCGGGCGCCGGCGGCCGCTCTGGTCGGGCTCGCCCAGCTGCATCTTCTGGCAGACCAGGCCGGTGACCCGGCCGTTCTCGCCCTCCACCTTCACCGGCGCCGCCAGGAAGACGAACTCCACTCCCTCCTCGCGGGCGTCGTTGACCTCGATCTCGTGCGCCGGCATCTCCTTCTGGGTGCGGCGGTAGACGATGGTCACTTCCTTGGCGCCCAGCCGCAGCGAGACCCGGGCGGCGTCGATGGCGGAGAAACCGCCGCCGATCACCGCCACCTTTTCGCGCACGTCGGGGGGATTGCCGAGCGTGGTCTCCCGCAGGAAGTCCACCACCGGCATCACCCCCTCCAGGTGCTCGCCCTCGATACGCATGGCGCGGCTCTGGTGGGCGCCGATGCCCAGGAAGACGGCGTCGAAGCCCTGTTCGTCCAGCAGCCCGTCGATTGAGATGTCGGGGCCCAGCGCGGTGTTGGTCACCAGCTCGACGCCCATCTTCCAGAGGGACTCCAGCTCGGCGTCCAGCACCTTCTTGGGCAGCCGGTATTCGGGAATGCCGTAGCGCAGCATGCCCCCCGCCTCCGGCAGCGCCTCGAAGATGGTCACCGCGTGGCCGGCCAGCGCCAGGTAGTAGGCATTGGCGATGCCGGCGGGGCCGGCGCCGATCACTGCCACCCGCTTGCCGCTGGGCGGCGCCGGCTCCTCGGGATGAAAACCTTTCTGGATGGCCACGTCACCCACGAAACGGTGGGAGAGGCAGATGGAGATGGGCTCGTCCACCTCGCTGCGCCGGCACTGCGACTCGCAGGGGTGCGGGCAGACGCGGCCCACGCTCGCCGGCAGCGGCAGGTTGGCCTTCAGCACCCGCTGCGCCTCCTCGTAGTCGCCGGCGGCCATCAGGCTGATGAAGGCGGGAATGTCCACGTTGGTAGGGCAGCGGTACTTGCAGGGCGGCGCGCAGTAGGCGTTGTGGTCCGAGAGCAGAAGCTCCAGGTTGGTGCGCCGCAGGCGCAGCAGCCGCTCGCTGGCGGTGGTGACCGCCATTCCCTCGGCCACCTCGGTGGCGCAGGCGGGCACCGGGCGCTCCTCGCCCTCCACCTCTACCAGGCAGAGCCGGCAGCCGGCGTAGTGATCCACCCCCGGCAGCACGCACAGGTGGGGGACCTTCGCTCCCACCCGCTTCGCCGCTGCCAGCAGCGTCTCCCCCCGGTGGGCCGTGACCTCGTGACCGTCTACCGTCAGCGATACCAGCGGGCCCTGCGCCTTCGTTTCCACCGGCGGGATTATTTTCGGCCTGGTGCTCATTTCAGGCTGCACTTCCCGGCGCGACAGCGCCTCTCTTCCAGGTGGTCGGTGAACTCGTCTTCAAAAAATTTCAGCGCCGTGAGCAGGGGATTCACTGCTCCCCGTCCCAGGCCGCAGAAGGCGCTGTCGGCGATGTCGCGGGCCAGGTCCCGCGCCGTCGCCATGGCGTCCGCGGGCACCGTGCCCATGCAGGCGGCGGCGACCATCTCGTGCAGCCGCCGCAGCCCCAGGCGGCAGGGCGTGCACTTGCCGCAGGAGGAGTCCATGGAGAACGCCAGGCACTCACGCACCTTGTCCACCACGCAGTCCTCCGGCCCCAGCACCTCGATGGTGCCGGCGCCCAGGTCGCCTCCCGCCTCCAGCATGGCGTCGAAGACCAGGGGGATGTCGAAGAGTCCCGGTGACAGGAAGCCGCCGCCGGGGCCGCCCACCAGGGCGGCGCGGGGCTCGGCGGTAAAGCCGCCCGCTGCCTCGGTCACCAGCCGCTTGAGGCTGTAGTCCATGGTGGCCTCGTAGAGGCCGGGGGCTCCTACTGCTCCCGAAAGCGTGTAAAGCTTGGTTCCCGGGGCGATCTCCGTGCCCAGGGCGGCGTAGGCCTCGCCGCCGTTGGCGATGATCCAGGGCACCGCCGCCAGCGTCTCGGGATTCTCCACCAGGGTGGGCATGCCCCGGAAGCCCTTTTCCGCGGGGTAGGGCGGCCGCACCGACGGCATCGGCCGCCGCGACTCCAGGGTGGCGATCAGCGCCGTCTCCTGGCCGCCGATGAAGGCCCGCGGCACCTTGACCACCTCCACCGAGAAGGGAAAGCCCTCGCTGCCCAGCAGGTCCCTCTCGCGCGCCTGCGCCGCGGCCCGGCGTATCCGCTCGGCGGCAAGGGCGTGGTCGTCGCAGACGTAGACGACGCCCCGCCGCGCCCCGGTGGCGTAGCCGGCGATGATCATGCCCTCGATGATGCCGTGGGGATTGTTCTCCAGCAGCGAGCGGTCCTTGAAGGACCCGGGATCGCCCTCGCTGGCGTTGACAACTATGTACTTCCGCGGCGCTTCCACTTCCTGCAGGCGGCGCCACTTGAGCGCGGTTTCCCTGCCGCCGCCGCCGCGCCCGCGCAGTCCCGCGGCCTCCACCTGGGCCAGCACCTCGTCCGGGGTCATTTCCGTCATCGCCCGCACGGCGGCCTGGTAACCGTCCCGTTCCAGGTAGTCGTCGATGCTCTCGGGGTCCACCTGCCCGTGGTTGCCCAGCAGCACCGCGGGGCAGTCCTCGGCCACCCTGCCCTCCGGCGGGGTGGGTGGCTCCACCGCGCGCTCCGGGGCTCCCGGCCCCAGCTGCTCGTAAAAGGTGGCGACACCGTAGGCGCGGCTCAGCTGCAGCCCGTCGCGGGCCGCCGTGCGCGCCAGGAGCGCCGGCGTCAGCGTTTCCGCCTCCAGCAGCGACGAGGCCAGGCAGACGCCCCGGGGAGCGGCGCCGCCGTTGCCGCCGACGGCGTCCCGCTCCCAGCCGCCGTCCCCGGCGGCCTCCTCGCCGCCGGTGACGTGGCAGAGCATGGGCCCGGCGCCGGCGTTAAGGGTCCAGACCTTCCCCGGCTCCGCCTCCTCGTAGAAAACCTTGATCGCCGTCGAGGGGCAGACCTGCTCGCAAAAGGTGCAGGAGATGCAGCGCGGCTCGTGCCCGTCCTCGTGCAGGCGCATGCGCAGGAGCCCGCGGCTGCGCTCGGGCGGCTGGCGGCGTTCCTCGGGATACTGCACCGTCACCTTACGGGTGAACAGGTGGCTGATGGTGGCGTGAAGCCCCTTGAATAGCCCGATCATAGCCCTGTCTGCCTCCGCGGCGGGATCGGTCCCGGCGGCTTGTGCAGCAGCCAGGGCTCGTATTCCTCGCGCGCCTTCATGCCCAGTCGCTTGTTGAGCAGGATCTTCTTCACCATGAAGGTGAAGGCGGCGATGAAGATGATCACCGCCGACCAGCTGAAGATCGCCGTCGGCACCAGGTAGTCATCCGGCCAGAGGGTGATGAACAGCCCGGTGGCCGCCAGGTTGAGTATCGAGATGGGAATCAGGATCTTCCAGGCGAAGGCCATCAGCTGGTCCACCTGCAGCCGGGGAAAGGTGGAGAAGAACCAGATGATGATCAGCGCCATCAGGATCACTTTCACCGCCAGCCACTGGGGGCCGCTGAGGAAGGGGCCGCGCCAGCCGCCCATGAAGAGGGTGGCGGTGGTGAGCCCCCAGACGGTGACGTTGCCCCACTCCACCAGGCCGTAGAAGAGGGCGAAGCGCATGGCGCTGTACTCGGTGATGTAGCCGCTCACCAGCTCCGACTCCGCCTCCGGCAGGTCGAAGGGGGTGCGGTTGAGCTCGGCGACGCCCGCCACCAGGAAGACGATGAAGGCCAGGGGCTGCACGGCGATGTACCAGACGTTCTCCTGGCGGGCGACGACGTCGCCCAGGTTCATGGAGTCCGCCAGCATCGCCACCACGATGATGGTGAGCAGCAGCGGTATCTCGTAGGAGATCATCTGCGCCGCCGAGCGCAGCCCGCCCAGCAGCGAATACTTGTTGTTGGAGGCCCAGCCGGCGAGCAGGATGCCCAGTACCCCGAAGGCGCCCACGGCGACGATGTAGACCAGGCCGATGTTGAGATCGGCGATGGTGTAGCTCTCGCTGAAGGGGATCACCGCCTGTACCAGCAGCGGCGTGGAGAAGGCGATCGCCGGCGCCAGCAGGAAGATCCAGCGGTTGGCCCGCGCGGGGGTGATGTCCTCCTTGGTGAAGAGCTTGATGCCGTCGGCGATCGGCTGGAAGAAGCCGAAGGGGCCGACGCGGTTGGGACCGTGACGGTCGCCCACGAAGCCCCAGAGCCGGCGCATCAGGTAAGGGAAGACCAGGCCGCCCACGTGGATCACCGCCAGGGCGATCACCAGCGCCAGCAGGAAGGACAGCAAGTATTCAAGGCCGGCTATCACCGGTCCGCCGCCCCCATCATGAAGTCCATGCTGCCGCCGATGGCGATGACGTCGGCGATCTTGTAGCCGGGCAGGATCCGCGGCAGGGTGGAGATGGCGATGAAGCTGGGATCGCGCATCTTCACCCGCCAGGGGCGCAGGCCGCCGTTGGAGACCAGGTAGTTGCCCCATTCGCCGCGGGGCGACTCCACCGCCCGGTAGATGGAGCCCGCCGGCGGCCGCAGCATCGGCGGCGTCCAGGTGCGCACCGGCCCCTCGGGGAGCCCGTCCAGCGCCTCGGAGATGATGCGCACCGACTGGCGCATCTCCTCGATACGGCACTTGTACCGGTCGAAGCAGTCACCGTGCTTGCCGATGGGAATGCCGAAATCGAAGTCGCCGTAAGCGGAATATCCCTCGTCCTTGCGCAGGTCCCAGGTGACGCCGGAGGCGCGCAGGTTGGGGCCGGTGAGGCCGTAATCGATCGCCTCGTGGGGCTCGATGATGCCCACGCCCAGGGTGCGGGCGAGGAAGATCTCGTTGTCGGTGACCAGCTTCTCGTACTCGTCTATCTTGGCGGGAAACTCTTTCAGGAACTTGCGGCACTCGCGCTCGAAGTCGGCGGGGATGTCCTCCTTGACGCCGCCGACGCGGATGTAGTTGTACATCATCCGCTGCCCGGTGAGCATCTCCAGCAGGTCGAGGATCACTTCGCGGTCGCGGAAGGTCCAGAAGAAGGGGGTCCAGGTGCCCAGGTTGAGCAGGAAGTCGCCGGTGGACATCTGGTGGCTGGCGATGCGCACCAGCTCGCCGGCGATCACCCGCAGGTACTCGGCGCGGCGCGGCACCTCGATCTCCATCAGGTCCTCGATGCAGTTGACGTAGGCCCATTCCATGAAGATGCCCGCCAGGTAGTCGAGGCGGCTGAGCATGGACAGGAACTGGTAGTAGGTGCGGTTCTCGGCCAGCTTCTCGAAGCCGCGGTGCAGGTAGCCCAGCACCGGCTCCGCCTTTACCACCAGCTCGCCGTTGAGGCGGATCACCAGCCGCAGCACGCCGTGGGTGGAGGGATGCTGCGGGCCCATGTTGAGGACCATCTCCTCCAGGCGCACGTAGGGATGGGGGGCGGTCTTCTTCCGGGCCACGTTCATGCCCGTTCCCTCCAGTCCCTCTCTCCCGGCAGCCGCAGCGCCGGCGGCAGCCCGGTGGTACGCTCGCGCCGCTGGACGCGCTTGGGCCGCGCGTCCTTGCGCAGGGGGAACATGTCCTCCTTGCGCCCGGTGAGAATGCGCGTCAGCTCGGGATGTCCCTCGAACATCACGCCCATCAGGTCGTAGGTCTCGCGCTCGTGCCAGCAGGCGGTGCTGTAGAAGATGGCGATGCTGGGAATGCTGGGGTTGTCGCGGTCCAGCACCGCCCGCACCTCCAGCTGCACCGCGTGCTTCATGGAGCGGAACAGGTACAGCGCCTGCATGTGATCTTCCCAGTCGACGGCGGTGATGTAGACCAGGTAACGGTAGGAGAGCAGCCCGTCGTCGCGCAGCGTCTTCACCAGCGGCCTCAGGTCGCCGGCACCGATGTCGATCACCACCTTGCCGTCGTCGTCGATGGCGATCTCCCGCAGGTGCTCGCCCGCCAGCTCCTCGATGCGCGCGAGTGCTTCTTCGGCGTCGAGGCCGTTGTCGCCGGCCGTGGCCATGCCCTCTCTCTCCGCCGCCGGCATCAGGCGCTCTCCTCCGCGGGCACGGACGCGGCCGGCGGGCGTCCCAGCGGCCGCAGCCCGCCCACCTGCGTTTCCTGCTTCACCTTGAGCTGCAGCTTGCGCATGCCGTAGAGCAGGGCCTCCGGGCGGGGAGGACAGCCGGGGATGTAGACGTCCACCGGCACCAGCAGGTCCACTCCCTGCACCACGTTGTAGGAATCCCAGAACATGCCGCCGCTGGTGGCGCAGGCGCCCATGGCCACCACCCAGCGCGGCTCCGCCATCTGGTGGTAGAGGCGCACCAGCACCGGCGCCATCTTGTCGGTGACGGTGCCCGACACCAGCATTACGTCCGCCTGGCGCGGGGTGGCGCGGAAGACCTCCATGCCGAAGCGGGCCATGTCGTGGCGGGGCATCGCCGTTGCCATCATCTCGATGGCGCAGCAGGCGAGGCCGTAGGTGAAGGGCCACAGCGAGTTGGCCCGCGCCCAGTTGAAGAGGTAGTCGGTGGTGGTGGTGAGGATGTTGGGATGCTGGAAGCGTTCGAAGATCGACATCTCACACCCACTCCAGTGCGCCCTTGCCCCAGGCGTAGAACAGCCCGCACAACAGGACGGCGATGAAGATCATCATCTCTACGAAACCGGTGACGCCCATGCTTCGGAAGATGACCGCCCACGGGTAGAGGAAGACGGCCTCCACGTCGAAGAGCACGAAGAGCAGGGCGAAGAGGTAGTAGCGGATGGCGAAGGGCGACCAGCTGTCGCTGAAGGGCTCGATGCCGCACTCGTAGGTGGTGAGCTTGGCGGCGTAGGGATTACGCCGCTGTACCAGGCGCGAGACGCCCAGGAGCGCCAGCACGAAGCATATGTCCGCGAGTCCCAGGAGGGCGACGGAGAGATAGCTGACGTTGTAGTCGGTCGTCAAGCCCGGCCCCCCGGTATCACCGCGAGCGAACGCTTAGCATACTGCTCCAAGCCCGTCTATCCCCCTCGAAAGCTCTTTCTCCGAAAGTGCAAGGAGCCGAATCCGACGGGACGATGCACGAGATGTCGATCCGTATGTGCGCTTTTCAGCTCCTTGAGAGTGAAAAAACAGGTCTTTTTCGGCGCTATATTATTAAAGAGTGGCGCCAATTACAAATGCCGGGAGGGGTATGACCGCGCCGCCGGTGGCGGCGGATCGCCTGGCTGTCGCCGGCCGGCCGTCGGTCTTCAGCCGGAGAGGAACTGGCCCAGGACCGCCATGCTGTTGACCAGGAAATGGACGGGGACGGAGGGCCAGAGGGAGCGGGTACGATGGGTGAGGAAAGCGAAGATGAAACCCAGGAAGAAGATGGGGATGTACAGGGTGTAGTCCCCGTGTGCCAGGGCGAATATCAGCGAGGAGATTACGGCCCCCGGCAGGAATCCCAGGCGCTTCTCCAACCCCTGGTGGACGATGCCCCGGAAGAACGCCTCTTCCATCAGCGGGGTGATGATCGCCACCTGGGAGACGGCGAAGATGAATCCCAGGACGTCGAAGCCGTACCACTCCCGCACCTCCTGGGGGACCGGCACCAGGTCGGGCAGGAAGGTGTTCATCAGCGTGTCGTAGACGGCGAGGAACAGGTAGAAACTCACCAGCAGCCCCAGCACCAGCGCCGCCGACTCCGGCAGCGAGGCCGGGCGCCGGAAGCCCAGCGTTTCCAGGTCCAGGGGATAGCCGCGCAGCTTCAGGTAAGTAAAGGCCACCCCCAGCGTGATCATCCACTGCAGGAAGAAACCGCCGCTGGTCACCAGCAGCGAGCCTTCGAGGGCATCGCTGGAAAGGCCGGGGATGATGGCTGCCAGTACGGCGATCAGGGCCCCCGCGGCGGCGAAGGCCCCCAGGATGGCGACGAAGGAGAGACCGATGACGGCGAACGCGTCTCCCGCCGACCAGGGCACCCAGAGGCGGCCCGGGGGCGGGGGAGTGCCGGGGGGGATGCCCTGCGGCGGCCCGCCGCCCCGGCTGCCGGGCGAGAGGCCCGGAGCCGGCCCGGCCGGAGACATGCAGGTTCCCGGCACCGCGGCGCCGGGGGCCGGTTCCCGCGAAAAGCCTTCGTTCATTACTGCTCCCGTTGCGCTTCGTTGCCGCCGGCGGCCGGCCGGCGGCGCCCGCGGCGGCCACGGCTACTTGCCGCCGGACCCCGCCATGAACGGTTTCAAGAGG
>JAJRWQ010000061.1 GCA_024276735.1 Actinomycetes bacterium | reverse complement strand
TGGTGTGAACGTGAATGTCCAGGCGCGTCAAGGGGCTTCCCGCCGCCGGCGCCCCTACTCCTCGCCCTCGTGCTGGGCGATGATCTCGTCCAGCCGGGCCGTGTACTGCTCCAGCAGCGCCTCGGAGTCCTCGCGCGTCTCGCCCTCGGCGAAGATCTCGAACATGGGCTCCTCGGGCGAGGGCAACACCTGGGCCCAGCCGTTCTCGTGGAAGACCTTGATGCCGTCCAGGCGGTTCACCTCGTAGCTGCCGTCGACGCTCTCGGATATCTCGCGCATGGCCACGCCCTTCAGCGACCAGGGACAGCTGCGCGTGGTGTGCAGCAGGGTGGTATCGGGAATCTCCGCCACCAGCTCCGACACGCTCTTGCCGGTGCCGGCCAGCAGCTCCAGCAGCTTGCCCATGCTCATCAGGGCGTCGTGCGCCGGCAGGAACTCGGGGAAGATGTAGTCACCGCCCACGGCGCCGGCGAAGATCACCCCCGGCTCCATCGCCGCCTCGGTGATCGCCGCCGGGGAAACCTTGGTGCGCACCACCTCGCAGCCGGTCCCCTCCACCAGCGTCTCCGCCAGCTGCGAGACCGTGAGCGGCACGGCGATCCGGCCCTCCCCCCGGTCGGCGGCCATCAGCTTGATCAGCAGGAAGAGCGTCTTCTCCGGCGGCACCTCCCGGCCCTGCTCGTCCACCAGGAAGATCCGCTCGGCGGCGTTGTCGATGGTGATCCCCAGGTCGGCGCCCGCCGACTCCACCAGCTTCTGCATGCGGGTGCTGTCGCTCTCCAGCCTCATGGCGGCGATGGCGGTCTTGTCCTCGTCGAGGAAGGTGTTGATGGCGATGATCTCCGCTCCCAGCTTGGAGAGCATCCGCCCGCCGATCAGCGAGGCGCTGCTGTAGCTGTAGTCGAGCACGAAACGGTAGTTCCTGGCGCTGATCTGTTCCACGTTCCAATGCGACAGCAACCCCTGGATGTAGGATTCCACCGAGCGGGCCGGGTAGAAGATCTGGCCGATCTCGTTGTAGAAGGCCCGGCGGTAGTCGTGGCGGTTGTAATACTTCTCGATTTCGCGCTCGGTGGCGCTGGAGACGGCGTTGCCCGGCGGCTCGAAGAAGAGGATCTGGATCACCTCGGGATGCCAGGCGGAGACGCGCACGTGGATGCCGCCGGCCGCCTTGCCGCCCTTGAGCTCGAAGCGGTTCACCGACGCCGGCGTCACCCTCAGGTCGCGCACGTTGACGCCGGTGGAGTTGAGCCCGGTCATGATCGCCCGCTTGATCATCCGCGAGGCCGGGTGCTCGTCGCGGCTGCAGCAGACCTGGACCCCCTTGTCCAGGGTGGTGCCGTAGGCCATGGCCAGCTTCAGCGCCAGCTCGGAGGTGATGTCCACGTTCACCAGCCCCGAGACGCCGTCCTTGCCGAAGAGCATGCTCAGCGCCCGCCATTCCCAGATGATGCTGGAGAAGACGTGGGCGCCGGCCTCGATCACCTTGAAAGGATAGATCTTCACGTTGCTGGCGATCATGCTGTGCTCGCCGATGCTGCACTCGTCACCCAGGGCGGCGTTGGAATAAATGGTGGCGCTGGGCTTGATGTCGCAGTTCTTGCCCACGATGCAGCCGCTGACCTTGGCCCCGGAGCCGATGTAGGTGTTGGAATCCACCACGCAGTGGTCGGTCTCGGCGTTGTCCTTCACCACCACGTTGTTGCCCAGGATGGAGAAGGGCTGGATCCGCGCCGCCGGGTCGATCTTGGCATAGTTGCCGATCAGCGCCGGCCCCCGCACGTTGTCGATGCTGTCGAGGTTGACCATCTCCCCCACGTAGATGTTCTCGCGCAGGCGGATGCCGGGAATGTTCACCTTGACCTTGCCCTCCAGGGCATCGTGGTTGGCGCGCAGGTACTGGTTGGTATTGCCGATGTCCTGCCAGTAGCCCTCGCAGGGATAGCCGTACATCGGCTTTCCCTCCTCCAGCAGGCGGGGAAAGAGCTCCTTGCTGAAGTCGTAGCTGGTGTCCTCGGGAATGTAGTCGAAGATCTCCGGCTCCAACACGTAGATGCCGGTGTTGACGAAGTCGCTGAAGACCTGGCCCCAGCCGGGTTTCTCCAGGAAACGCTGGATGCGGTTCTCCTCGTCGATGATCACCACCCCGAACTCCAGCGGGTTCTCCACGCTCTTGAGGGCGATGGTGATCATCGCCTCCCGCTGGCGGTGAAACTCTATCAGCTCGGTGAGATCGAAGTCGGTGAGGGCGTCACCGCTGATGACGATGAAGGTGTCGTCGAGGTGCTCGGAGGCGTTGCGCACGCTGCCGGCGGTTCCCAGGGGGTTCTCCTCCACCGAGTATTCCAGGGAGACGCCCAGCGCCGAGCCGTCGCCGAAATAGCCGCGGATGTTCTGCGGCAGGAAGGCCACCGTGGCCACGATCTCGTTGATGCCGTGCTTGGCCAACAGCTCGATGATGTGCTCCATGCACGGCTTGTTGACGATGGGGACCATGGGCTTGGGCTGGTTGCTGGTGAGCGGCCGCAAGCGGGTCCCCTCTCCCCCCGCCATCACTACTGCCTTCATCGCACCCCTTTCCCGGCTCCGGTCGCGTTTCCGGCGTTGCTTCCGGGGGAATTATACCCCATGAGCGCCGCCGCGTGCCGCGCGCGCGATTTCGTGGCCGCGAGCACCTGCTTCAAGCGTCTTTCCTCTCGAGCTTCAGGTAACCCTGCAGGAGGTATGCCGCCCCGGACAGCAGCGAGCCGGCGACGCCCACGATGAACATCCAGCGCCCCAGCGGCAGCCCCCAGGGCTCCAGGCCCGCCAGGATCACCACTATCGCCGCCATCAGCAGCGCCGTGTACGACTTCCCCAGCCAGGAGACCCTGATGGTGACTCCCCGCCGCCGGAGCAGCCGGTAGGCGATGCCCACCACCAGGTCCCGCAGGACCACCAGCACCACCGCCGCCAGCGGCAGCCGGCCGGCCGCGGTCATCGCCACCAGCACCGTGCCGGTGAAGACCCGGTCCGCCACGGGGTCCAACGCCTTCCCCAGCTCGGTCACCGTCCGCGTGCGCCGCGCCAGCAGGCCGTCGGCGAAATCGGTGAGGGCGGCCAGCACGAATACCGGTGCCGCGGCGACGCTGCCGGCCAGCACCAGCCACGCGACCAGGGGGGCGGCGGCGATGCGCACCAGCGACAGGACGTTTGCTGCTGTAGCCAGTTTACCTCCGCTCTTGCTGCCGTTACGGGCGCCAGTAAGATATCACAGCGCCGCTAACGGTTTAAACATCCCCCCTGCGGTGCCGCCTGCCGCCGCGCCAGGATCTCCTCGATGGCGACCACGCGGGCGATCTCGGCGATGGTCGCCGCCGCCTCGCTCTCGGAAACGCCGTCCACGTACACGCTGATCACGAAGGGCGCCCCCTCCAGCATCACGATACCCACGTCGCTGGTGGTGTCGCCGTTGGTGCCGATCTTGTGCGCCACCGGAATTCCTTCCAGGTTACGCGGAAGCCTATCCTCGTAAGCAGTACCTGTCATCAGGTCCAGCATCCGCGCCCGGGACTCGGCATTGAAACCGTCCTGCCTCCAAATGGCGCTCAGTAATTTCCCCATGTCGGCAGGAGTGATCTCGTTAGGGTAAAGATCGTACGAGTATGCTCCCATTCCCTGGGCGTAGGCGTTCACCGTGCCGATGCCCAGCCGCCTCAGGAGCATGTTCTTGGCCACGTTGTCGCTCTCGGCGATCATCTTCTCGAGCAGCTGTGCTACCGTCCACCGGCTGCCCACCGCCGTCCCCTGGATGCTGCCGGTGCCCGGCTCGTAGTCGGCGCCGGTGTAGGTGATCGCCTCGTCGGCGCCCAGGCGGCCGGCTTCCATCTCCCTGAAGGCGCACATCATGATCGCCACCTTGCTGGTGCTGGCGGCGTCGAACCGCTCAGTTTCGTTCCACCCCAGAGTGTAGCCACTATCCAGCTCCCGGATGTATATGCCGTACTCACCGCTGCTTCGAGAGAGCACTGCATCCACCGCCGCCTGCACGCCCTTTCCCGCTCCCGGGGGCGCCCAACAGCCAGCAGCATCACGCAGTGAATCGTTTCCTTCGAGCAACGTGTCCGGTGGGGCCGCTGGCGCCGCCTTCGTGAAGACAGGCAGGGCGGCCGCCAACGTCATCGCCGCCACCGTCAGCAGGAAAAACACCCACCTGGAAACCTTCATCTCCCCCTCACTTGAACGCCGTCACCACCAGTAGCAGCGACATCACCACGAAGAGCGCGGCCACCATGTACTCCATCAGCGATACCTTCAGGCGGGCGGCGATATAAGGCGCCACCTGGCCGCCGACGATCACCGCCGGCACCGTCATGGCGATCAGGTTCCAGGGGGTCCCCAGCTGCTCCACCTGCGATCCCAAGAGGTGCACCGCCGAGGCCACGATCGCCGTCAGCGCCACCACCATGTGGCTGGTGCCGATGGCGATGCGCACCGGGATCTCGGTGATCATCATGGAGACGATGCCCAGCTCACCGATGCCGAAGCCGGCCATTCCCTGGAAGAGGCCGCCGACGCCGTAGCCCACGGCACGGGTCTTGTAGCCGCAACGACAGTAATAATACATGTTGCCCTCGCGGTCTACCACTTCCACGTTGGTGGTGTGCCGCGGATGGTGCACGTCGATGAACCTGTGCTCGATGCTGTCGATCTTGGCCTTCACCCGTTCGCGGCTGAGCATCAGGTAGACGGCGCCCAGCAGCGCCAGCGCCACCAGCACCCGGAACGCCTTCGCCGGCAGCGTGAACGAAAGCAGGGCTCCGGCCACCACGAACGGCACCGCCGCCAGCACCGCGTACGCGCCAATCTTCCTGTCGATCAGCCCGTAACGCAGGAATGCCAGGGCGGAGCTGGAGAGCCCGAAGGACTCGGTGATCAGGCCCACCTTCACCGTCTGCTCCGGTGTCAGGGTGTCGGCGAAGACGGGAAACACCAACACGAAGAAGGGAACGAACAGCGCCGCGCCGCTGATGCCCACCGTGTTCACCACGGTGGCGATCAGCAGCGCCACGGGAAACATCCACCAGTATTTAAACCAGTACGCCGTCCCCCCGCCCACCAGTGCCACCAGCAGTGCCAGGAATACCGGTATCACCGCCAGGGTCAACAGGCGCTCATGTTCCACCATCCGGGTCAATAACTTCACTGCAGCTCCAGAATTTGGTCAATTAAACCCAGTTATTGCCCCGTATTGAACAAAATGCATCATGACAGGCAAGCTCCACGGGAGTAGAATTGGCATCCGGCCAAATAATATCTATCAAGTTGTCTTAATTCCATTAGGCCCTTACGGGCCTGCGGGGGTGTGGGGGACGATGGCGATGCCCGGTCGCAACCGGCAGCTGCGGGATTCGCGCCCATCGATACGGCGGGAACAAGGCCTGCCCTCTTCAAATCCCAACCTCCCCGAAGTCGACACCACCGGTGACCGCTACCACCATGCCGTCCCCCCGCGGCCGGTCGCCGGCAACCCTCCTACTACCCTGGATCCTGCTCTTTTCAACATCACCGCCGTGACGACAGCGCAATCGGCGTCTCCGGTGCGGGACGGAGGAAGCCCGTACCGTTCGCAACTCCACAGGCGCGACCCGATGGCCGCCGCAGCATCACCAGCGGTCATCACAAAACACTAGGAAAGGGGTGAAAGCTTATGCACATGCATAGCAAGGCGCTTCCGAGGATGGCTATCGTCTTCCTGGCGATGCTGCTGCTGCTGGGTCTCTACCTGGCAGTCGGAAGCCGCACCAACCAGGCGAGCGCGCTCAGCAGCAGCGAGTGGGCTGCCGTCGCCGGTGCCATAGACAGCTACATCAACGCCCAGTACTCTCCCGCCGACGACGGCGAGGCAGGGTTCCTGCTCGACGGCGGTCCCTGGACGGGCACGGGGACCACGCTCAAGGACCGCATCGATTCCAACAACGACGGCGTGATCCTGGGCGAGGGCGACGATGCTGCAAATGCCCCGGTGCTGGTGGACGTATACAGTCCCTTCAGCACCTTCATTCCCGGCACCAACTACCGCCTGAGCGGAAGCTGGCGCACCGGCGCCAATAACATCAACGCGCCGGCAGTGAAGGCCAAGGTGCAGGCGCACCGGGACGCGGGATTCAGCGACACCATCGTCACCTACTGCGTCACCGGCCACACCGAGAGCCCCAACGCCATGGCCTATGGTGCCATGGCCCACGCCGGTTATTTCGGCTCTCCCACGCCCACGGTCGTCGACCTCAAGTGGGGCCGACTGGGATGGGGCGGCAGCGCCGGTAATCCCGGCTACACCAACGCCAAGAACTACACCACGTCGCCGGCAGCGGCTACCGCCAACCCGCTGGCGTCGCTGTCGGGCTGCAGCGATCCCGATCCCGCGGAAGTGGTGCGCTGCGCCGCCGACACCGGCATGGCAGGCGTCGGTATCACCGCTCCCTGGGCAGCGAGCAGCGATCCGCAGTACCAGGTGGTGGACCTGAGAAGCAGCTTCGTCAACACCATGGCCGACCAGACCAGCGGCAATCCCTACGCCATCCAGGATCCGTTGCTGACGCTGTTCGACGCCACCGGTGGCACGTACAACAACCTGGCAATGCTGGACTCGTCGGGTGGCAAGACGATCGTGTTCGTCAACCGCACCCAGCATACCGAGGGTATGGCCGCCCAAGGCGCCCGGATGCTCGGCTACCAGGCCAACTTCCTCAGGTGGGGTCTCCCCGCCTGGAACGGCGGCAGCCCGCCGGCATGGCCCGAGAAGTTCGTGCTCTCCGCGCGGGGATACGACTACGCCATGGCCTCGGGAACGGTGGACACCACCGCGCCCACCATCAGCGGCATCACGGCCAGCCCGTGCTGCAGCGGCGCCACCATCAGCTGGACCACGGACGAGCCCGCCACCAGCAAGGTGGAGTGGAGCACTACCTCCGGCGGTCCCTACACCACGGTGAACGACACGGTGCTGCACACCAACCACAGTGTCACCCTCAGTGGCCTGCCCGATGGCAGCACCATCTACTACCGGGTGAGCTCGTACGACGGTGTCGCCAACGGCACTACCAGTGCCGAGGGCAGCTTCACCACGCCCACCAACGGCAAGCCCTCGCCGCTGATGCTGAGCCACAGTGCCTACTGGGCCAGCTACGCCGACTACACGTCGGGGCTGCTGAGCGTGGACTACACGGTGACCAACAACGGCAACGATACCGCCTACAACGTGAAGCTCACCGGCTCCAGCACCAACAACGGCGTCACGCTCTCCAGCGGACTGCCGGCCACCATCGGTAACCTCGGTGGCGGCGGCGGTGCCGGCAGCGCCACGGTGGTATACTCGGTGCCTACCGGCGTGGGGTCGTTCACGGCCAACATCACCGGCAGCGCCGAAGACGGCTGCGGCCATGTCTACACCTATCCCCCGGAATGACGGGATAGCCGGACATGCACGCAACGGCCAGACAGGAGGAACGCATGAGCAAAATGACCAGAGAGCGGGAAGGTTACGTGAAGCCGTCCTTGGTCAAGTATGACAACCTCAAGGACCTGACCAGGGAATGCCCCAACTGGCAGTGCAGCGTCACCGTCCCGCCGCCGCCGCAGTAAACAAAGGTGGCGAGTCGAAAATAGCAGGCACGAAGGAGGCGGCCCCCCGGGGCCGCCTCCTCGTTGAGCTTCCATCAGCGGGCCACGAGGCCCGCGCGACCGGGCTTCATCGCGCCGGCGCAAACAGCCGCCTGGCCTTCTCCACCGACTCCACCGATCCCACCAGCGTCAGCCGGTCGCCGGACTCGAGGCGGGTATCACCCTGGGGCACCAGCAGCTCGTTGCCGCGGCGTATCGCCAGCACCAGCAGGTCACCCGGCAGCTCCAGCTGCTTCAGCGGCAGGCCGGCGATCCGCTCGTTGTGCATGGTCATGTCCCTGGTGCTCATATCGTCGCCGGTGCGCGTCAGCAGCTGGTAGAGATCGGGGCTGCGGCCCAGCAGCGCGAACAGGGAAACCCGGTCCAGCGCCGGGTTCAGGGTGCGCACGCCCATCTTCTCGAAAAGGGAACGGTCCTGGGGATCGTTCACCTGGACGACGATGTGCTTGATACCATGGAGCACGCGGGCCGCCTGGCAGATCCGGTAGTTGAAAAGCTTGTCGGAAGAGGTGCAGACCAGCGCCGTCGCCGCCTCCAGCCAGGGGGCGGCGGCGGGGTCGGCAGGGTCGGCGCAAACGGCCTCGATGCCGCGCCGGCGGGCCCGCTCCACGTTTTCCGGGTCGGCATCCAGTACCACCACCGGCTCGCCGTGTCGATGCAGCCTCTCGGCCACCTTGAGCCCCAGTTCGCCGGTGCTGGAGACGACGATCAGCGGCGACGTCCCCGCGGCCGATGGCGCCAGGCGGGCGAAGATCACCGGCGCCAGGGTGACGGTGGCCGCCGCCACCACGATGATGGCCGAGTTCTCCGCGTCGGTGATGATCCCCAGCCGCAGGCCGATGGCCGACGCGGCAATGATCAGCGAGAGCCGCGTGGACAGCAGCACGCCCGCCGCCAGGCTCTCGCGGCTGCCGAAGCGGACGCGGAAGACCGCCGCCGGCGCCAGTTTCACCAGGGCCGCCGCCCCCAGCAGCAGCGGCACCAGCAGTAGCGTCTGCGAGGTGGAAAACAGGGCCTGGACGTCGAAGCGGATGCCGACGACGATGAAAAAGATGGGGATGAAGAAGCCGAAGCCGATCGCCTCCAGCTTGCCTGCCAGCTGCTCGTCGTCGGGGGTCATCAGCAGCGAGATCACCGCTCCCGCCATGAAGGCTCCCAGCACCAGCTCCGTGCCCAGCGCCTCCGCCAGCACCACGAAGACCAGCATGATGGTGAACGCCGCCCGCACCTTGATCTGCGCCGAGGCGTGGCTGAGCTCGTCCATTGCCTGCCGCAGGCCGGGAATCCGGCTGAAGAAAAGGTTGGCCGAACGGTAGACGGCGAAGAAGACCACGAAGAGGACGCCGATGAGCAGGATGCGCAGGTTGGCGGTGTTGGAGAGCAGCGCCACCAGCACCGTGATCAGGATCATGGTGATGAAGTCGGCCACCATGGCCGCGGCCAGTATGGTCTGGCCGTAGGGGCCTTCCGCCAGGCCGTGTTCCTTGAGCACCGGCACCACCACGCCCAGCGAGGTGGTGGAGAGCACCAGGGCGATCATCCAGCCGTTCTCCACCAGCCCCGCCGTCGCCAGGGCAAGGCCGGCTACGCCGGCCAGCACCAGGGTGATGCCGAAGTAGATGACCGCCAGGGCCAGGGGGCCGGCGCCGCGCCGGTCCCCGAGGGCGCCGCCGGCCGGGCGCATGTCGCTGAAGTCTATCTCCATGCCGGCGAGAAACATCAGGAACACGAAGCCCAGCTCTGCCAGGAGCTCCAGCACCGGCTCCTCCCGCGGGACCAGGTCCAGGAAGCTGCGGCCGATGACCACGCCCGCCACGAGTTCGCCCACGACGATGGGAATCCTCAGCCTGTTGAAGCGCCGCAGGAAGAGCGGCACCAGGAAGGCGAGAAAGAGTACCAGCAAGAGCGAGGCGAATGAGTGCGAATTCTCCATGGTTGCTCCGGGCTCCCGGCCTGCCGCCCGCGGGCTTTTGCCAACCTATCGGCCGCCGGCGGCGATACCTGTATGCACCCGCCGCCTCTCCCCGGTGACGGCAGCAGCTCCAGGCATTGAAAAAGCACGGATTCTCCGTGCTCCTTCGCCCCGGTACCCGTGGGCCGCGCCGGTCTTGGTCGGGACGGCCGGATTTGAACCGGCGACCCCTTGACCCCCAGTCAAGTGCGCTACCAGACTGCGCCACGTCCCGATGGCTCACCGCTGCCGGCGGACCTGGAGCCCGCTCGGCGCCGCGGCTGTTATTCTAACACGAAAACCGCCCCCGGTTGCCGCGCGGCCCCACCCGCCCTGGCGGCCGACGATCCCGCTCCCCTAAACGCCGCTGCTGCCGAAGCCGCCTTCGCCGCGCTCGCTTTCGCGCAGCTCGGCCACCACCTGGAACTCCACCGCCGCCACCGGTGTCACCACCAGCTGGGCGATGCGGTCGCCCTTGCCGATGGTGAATTCACCGTGGCCGGTATTCTGGACGATCACCTTGATCTCGCCCCGGTAGTTGCTGTCGATGAGGCCGGGAGCGTTGGTGAGGGTGATGCCGTACTTCGCCGCCAGGCCCGAGCGCGGCAGCACCAGCCCGGCGTAGCCGGGGGGTATGGCCACGGCGATGCCGGTCCGCACCAGCGCCCGTTCCCCCTCCCCCAGCACCAGCTCCTCGACGCTGGCCAGGTCGAAGCCGGCGTCGCCCTTCCCGTAGGCGCGCGCGGGAATCCTGGCTTCGGGGTGTACTTTCTTTACCGGTACCTGCACGCGCCAAGTCTAACAGATGCGCCGCCATCCTTCCCGGCCGATACCCGGCGCCGGCCCTATTCCAGCTCGGCGTCGTTCATCACCTCCACCAGCGCCGGCCCCTCCACCGCCAGCGCCTGGCGCAGGTGCTTGGCCAGCCGGCGCCGGTCGCGGGCGCGGGCGCCGAAGCCGCCGCAGTTACGCGCATAGGCCGAGAAATCGGGGTTCTGGAGCGAGGTGCGCCAGGGCCGCTTCCAGCCAGCCTGCCGCTGTTCCTTGCTGATCAGTCCCAGCTCGCCGTTGTTGAGCACCAGCACCGTGATGCTCATGCCGTACTTCACGGCGGTGGTGAACTCGGCGAGGTACTGGCCGAAGCCGCCGTCGCCGGCCACGGCGATCACCGGCCGCTCCGGCGCCGCCGCCCAGGCCCCCATCGCCGCCGGGAAGGCGAAACCGATCGAGCCCAGGTAGCCGGACATGATGGTCACCTGGTTCGACTTGCTCTCCAGGTAGCGGCCGAAGGCGTAGGTGTTGTCCCCCACGTCCACCACGAAGATGGTGTCGTCGGGCGCGATCCGCCCCAGCACGTCGAACACCGCCGCCGCGGCCAGGCCCTGCCCGCGGTTGCGGCGCGCCCGCCTTTGCTTCTCCCGCCGCCAGCGCCGCCAGCGCTCGGCGATCTCCGGCCGCCGGTCCTCCGCCGGCAGCTCTTCCGGCAACGACTCCATGATCAGCCGCGCCGTCACCGCCGCGTCGCCCCAGACGGGCAGGCTGACGCCGTGGAAGCGTCCCAGGGTCATCCGGTCGAGATCCACCTGGATGGTGGGCTTGTGGGGGTCGATGCCGGTGTGCTCCGAGAAGGAAGCCCCGAACACCAGCAGCAGGTCGGCGGTGTTCATCATGCGGCTGGAGACGGGGGTGCCGCTCCGGCCCAGCACGCCGGTTGCCAGCGGGTGTGTGTCGGGTATCTGGCCCTTGGCCTTGAAGGTGGTGATCACCGGCGCTCCCAGCCGCTCGGCGAGGGCGATTATCTCCTGCATGGCGCCGCGGGCGCCGTAGCCGGCGATCACCGCCGGTCGCCGCGCCGCGGTGATGCGCGCCACCGCCTCCCGCACGTCCACCGGGTCGGGCGCCACCCGCTCCCGGCCCAGGCGGCCCCGGGGTGCCGCGGGCTCCGCGTCCGCCGGCGCCGGCAGCTGCTGCACCGAGTCGGGAAAGACCAGGTGGGCCACGTCCCGCTCCACCAGCGCGTGTTTCAGCGCCAGGGACATCAGCTCGGCGTGGCGGCTGTCCCGGAGCACCGGCTGGCTGAAGGCGGTGACATCGCTGAAAGCGGCAGCCAGGTCGATCTCCTGGAAGGTTCCCGGCCCCACCACCTGGGTCTTCACCTGGCCGGTGAGCGCCAGCAGCGGCGCCCGGTCGGTACGGGCGTCCCAGAGGCCGGTGAGCAGGTTGGTGGCCCCGGGGCCGGCGATGGTCATGCAGGCCGCCGGCCGGCCGGTGAGCTTGGCGTACCCGGAACAGGCGAAGGCCGCCGCCCCCTCGTGGCGGACGCCGACGAAGCGCAGGTCGCCGGCCTGCTGGCGGCGGCGCACCGCGTCCGCCAGCCCCAGGATGGAGAAGCCCACCATGCCGAAGACGCGGATGACGCCCCAGTTGACCATCGTCTGCACCATCAAGTCGCTCACGGTGCGGCCGGCGGTCTGCTCCTCCACCTGGACGTAGACGCCGTCCCCGCGCTCTTCCACCGGGTACGCCTTCACCGGCGCGTGCACCCCCCGGGGGTCCTCGCCGGTGAAGGGATCGTAGCCCCAGCCGTGCCAGGGGCAGAGCAGCACGCCGTCCTCGATGCTGCCCTCGAACAGCGGCCCGCCCATGTGGGCGCAGCGGCCGTCCAGCACCGCGTGACGCCCGTCGATGCGCAACAGCGCCAGCTCGCGCCCGGCGGCCTCCACCTTCTTCACCTCGCCTTCCTTCACCTCTCCCCGGTTGGCGACCTTCAGCCACTCTCTCCTGGTCTCCTCCGCCGGTGCCGCTTCCTGGTCGTGAAAGCCCACGCGCCAGTGGCTGCCGTCGCAAAAGGGCTTGTTCCCGGAGGCGCCGCAGCGGCAAAGGGTGTAATGCTCTCTCGAGGCGCCCCGGCCCCAGGTGACGCCGCCGGCGAGCCTGACGCCGCCGCGCAGGCGATAGGGCCCGTTGCGGAAGACGACGAGGGCAGGCGCGTGGTCGCGATCGCGGTGCTCCTTCCCCCGGTAGGTATAGCTGAGCGCCCCCGAGGGGCACATCCTGATCACTTCCATGATGTGCCGGGGGGAGTCACCGTCCGGGTCGATCCAGGGCTCGACCCCCATCTTCCAGACCCGGGGGCCGCAACTGGTGCAGTAAACGGCGTGCGAGCAGATACCGCGGTTGTCGTGGACGACTAACCGGCCGTCGCGGGAGCGGTAACTCCGGCGGTGGTCGGCGGCGCCGTCGGTCAGGCGGGCGGAGACGAAGCCGATGCGGACATGGGTGCCGTCACAGAAAGGCTTGCGGGCGGAGCCGCCGCAGCGGCAGAGCAGGGCGTCACCGCCGGTCTCCAGCTCCCCGCCGTCGACGCCGGTGATCCGCTCCAGGCCCCGCAGCCGGTAGGGGCCGTTCTCCAGCGGCTCGATGGAGGGCTTTTTCTTTCGGGACCTTCGCTTGCGTGCCATGAAAAACCCCTCTCCTTGCCGGTTTCACCTGCCCGGGGAAGGCTGTTTCAAGGAGCCTCGCCGAGAGGCGCTGACCGGTCCGGGCACGGCCCGGTATACCGAAAAGCCTACCCGCTGAAACTTCCCCGGAACCGCTTGCCGGTGACCATGATCCCCATCTTCAAGTCTTCTCAGCGGCTCCCCCTGCTCCCTGGTGGTGTTGTTCCACCGCTGCCAGCATCTCCGCCAGCCGCCGGTGACCACGGGAGCGCGCCAGCCAGGCGGCATCGGCGTAGGCTATCTCCTCGTCGCCGCGTTCGCTCTGGATCACCTTGCGCGCGGGGTCGGCGCCGTGCTCGACCAGCAGGCGCGCGCATTCGCCCTCGCCGGCGGCGGCGGCGGCATGGAGCGGCGTGCCCTTGAGCCCGTGGCGGACGATGATGTCCTCCAGCGGCGGCCAGTGACGGTAGAGGTCCGGAGCGCCCGGCGTCGATGCCAGCGCCCGGCGCAGCCCCTCGGCATCGCCCGACGCCGCCAGGCGGTGCAGCCGGTCATCGGCGCGGGAATTTCCTCCACCCGGCTCTCCGCCGCTACTCATGGCCCCAGGTAGCCGCTGATGGTACCCCGGGCGAGAATGTAGCTGCCGTACTGCCGCTCGAAGCCGGCCCGGGTGAGCTCCAGGCCGGGGTCGAGGCGGGGCATTCCTTCACCCAGGGTGTAGACGGTGATGCGGTAACGGTGCCGCGAGGGCGGGCAAGGCCCGGCATATCCCGTCTCTCCCTGGTAATTGGCGCCCAGCGCCGCTCCCGTCAAGCTCGCTTCCTCGCCGGCCTGAAGGCTGGAGACGGACGCGGGCAGGTTGTACAGCGCCCAGTGCCGGCAGGCGCCCTCGCCGCTGCCGCAGGGCGGGTCCTCGTCGTCCATGATCACCGCGTAGGAAACCGTCCCTGCCGGCGCCCCCTGCCAGGCCAGCGCCGGCGAGCGGTTTTCGCCGCCCAGTTCCGTACAGGCCATCGCCCGCGGCAACTCGCCCCCGTCCGGGAAATCGGGGCTGGAAAGCTCCATCGCCGGCCAGTTGGCCACCTGCCCCCCTGTATTGCCACCGGTGCCACCACCGCAGCCGTCAGCGACCAATGTCAACGCCGCCAGGGCGGCCACGACGATAGGCAAAGACATAAACCAGGCTCGATGGCGATCGTGAAAAGGCATCCTCATCATCTCCTCAAGTCCCGGCCAGTCCCTTCACCTGTGGCGGCTTGACGCCCCGGCCGGCAGCGGCGGGGCCGTTGACCACAACTCCGGAAAGCGATCCGGTCGTCGCCAGCTTCCGACACCCGGTCATCGCCCGTCTCGTTCCTCGCCGGTCCCCCTGCGAAACCTGGCAAACCGCCCCAGCTCCTCCCGGGGCAGCCGCGCCCGCACCAGCACCCCCTCGGCGATGCTCTCGATGTTCACCTCGGCACCCACCTCGTAGAGCTCGCCGATGGCCTTGCCGTCGCCGTAGGGAAACAGCAGCTCCACCGGCACCATGCGCTCCCGGAAGAAATCGCGCACCGCGCGGCGCAGCTCGTCGAGCCCGGTTTTCCTGAGCGCCGAGACCAACAGCGCCCCGGGGTATCGCCGCCGCAGGAACCCTGCCTGTTCCTCCTGCAGCAGGTCTGCCTTGTTCAGCACCAGCAGGCGGGGCATGTCCGCGGCGTCGATCTCCTCCAGTACCTTCTCCACCGCCTCGATGCTCTCCTCCAGCTCGCGGTCGTCCAGCGAGGCATCGGCCACGTG
>JAJRWQ010000060.1 GCA_024276735.1 Actinomycetes bacterium | reverse complement strand
GCGGCGGCGGTGATCGACTCCATCACCCACATCGGCCCGGCGGTGGGCACCGCCATCGTGGTGGCCTGCCTGGGCTTCGCGGCCCTCTTCCTCTCGCCGGTGCCGATGATCGACGACTTCGGCTACACGCTGATCATCGGCGTGGCCAGCTGTTACCTGCTGGCGATGTTCTTCCTGATGGCGGTGCTCTACTGGCACGCCCGCCGCGCCGAGGCGGCGGCCACGGCTCCCGCGGCGGCGCCGGTGGACGCGGCCGCGGCGGTGATGGCCAACGGCGGCGGGGAGCTGCCGGCGGACGCCGGTGCCGAGGGTATCGTCGAGCGGCTGCTCAGGCGGGCGGCGCCCAGGGTGATCCGGGGCGCGGCGGTGATCATCCCCGTGGCCCTGGCGCTGAGCGCGCTCGGCCTCTACCTCGATTCGCGCATCGGCACCCAGTCCGACCAGGCCCAGTTCATGTCCCAGGATCTGCAGATGTTCAGGGACCTGGACGAGCTGCAGTCGGTGGCCGGGGGGCAGAGTTCGGCCAACATCTTCGTCGAGGCGGACGACGTCACCGACCCCGCGGTGCTGGGCTGGATCGCCGGCCTGGAGCAGCGGATCACCACCGAACAGTCGGACGTGGTCACCGGCGTAAGCAGCGTGGTGGACGTTCTCCAGCAGGGCGGCGGCGGCGGGGCGCTTCCCGCCGACGCGGCCGTGGTGCGGCAGGCGCTGGCGGCGATGCCGCCGCAGGTGCGGAGCAACCTGGTGAACGACGACTTCACCGCCGCCAACGTGGTGGTGAGCACCGTCGACCTGGACGGCGACCGCACCCGCTCGCTGCTCTCCGACCTGGAGGGCTACATCGCCGAGGGTGCGCCCCCGGGAGTGCACGCCACCGTCACCGGCGGCCTGGCGATGCAGGACACGGTGGTCTCGGCGCTCACCGAGGGCCGGGAGAAGATGACCCTGGTGGGCGCGGCGATGGTCTTCGCCGGCATCCTGCTGCTCTTCCGCCTGCGGCTGAAGAAGGCGCTGGTGGCGGTGCTGCCCATCGGCCTCATCGTCGGCTGGTCGGCGATCGTGATGTACCTGCTGGGCATCGACTACACGCCCATCACCGCCACCCTGGGAGCGCTGATCATCGGCATCGGCGTGGAGTTCACCATCCTGCTGATGGCGCGTTACCAGGAGGAGCGTGACCGGGGCACGCCGCCGGCGATGGCCATGGCCACCGCCATGACCAAGATCGGCCGCGCCATCATCGCCTCGGGAATGACGGTGGTGGCGGGCTTCGGCGCCCTGCTCATCGCCCGTGACTTCCCCATCCTGCAGGACTTCGGCATCGTCACCATGATCAACGTCCTCTTCGCCCTGGCGAGCACCCTGCTGGTGCTGCCGCCGCTGATCGTCTGGGTCGATTCCCGCGGCCGCGGCCTCACCGGGACGGTACGGCGCTGATGGGCGGCGGGGACGACAGGGGCCGCGCCCAGCCTCCATGACTGGAGTGGGCGCGGGAGATCCAGGGGCTCTGCCAGACGGGCCTGGCCTTCGCCGGCAACGACTACGAGGTGCAGCGCTACACCCGCCTCAACCAGATCGCCGCCGAGATGATCGCCGCCCACACCACCCTCTCCGCGGCGGAGCTGGTGGAGAACTTCTCCGCCCAGCCGGGCTACGCCACCGTGAAGGTGGACGTGCGCGGGGCGGCGGCCCGCGAGGGGCGGGTCCTGCTGGTGCAGGAACGGCGGGACGGGCGCTGGTGCCTGCCCGGCGGCTGGGCCGACGTGGGCGACGTCCCCTCGGAGATGGTGGCCCGCGAGGTGTGGGAGGAGAGCGGCTTCGAGGTGACGCCCCGCAAGGTGATCGGCGTCTACGACGCCAACCGCGACGGGCGGCCGCTGGAGTTCTACCACGCCTACAAGATCGTCTTCCTCTGCGAGATCACCGGCGGCGCCGCCCGTCCCAGCGACGAGACCGCCGACGCCCGCTTCTTCGACTTCGACGACCTGCCGCCGCTCTCGTCTCCCCGCACCGACCCGCGGCACCTGGAGGAAGTGCGCGCCCACCTGGCGGATCCCCGGCGGCCGGCGGCCTTCGACTGAGCCCCGCTGCCCCGGGCGGGAGCGGGCGGCAGGAAAAGGGCCCGCCCCGGCGAAGGGGTCGAGCAGCATCCGCGGCGGGAGCGGCGGCCGGCGCGGGCACGGAGGCGACCGCCGCCTGGCAAGGAGGGGGCGCATGTCTTTCCCGATCCACGCACGGGGCGCGCGCAGGCGTGCCGGGCTGCTGTTGCTGCTGCTGGCGGCGGCCATCCTGCCGGCGTTCGGCTGCGACGACGAGCGGGACGCCATGCAGACCACGGAGGATTTCCTGGCCTACTACGCCGCCGGCGACTTCGAGTCCGCCTACGCGCTGCTGGCGCCGTCTTCACCCCAGAAACAGGCCCACTGGACCCGCGACTATTTCGCCCGCGCCGCCCGGCTCTCCTACGGCGGCCCCTACGACCCCGGCGACTTCGACATCAAGCCCCTGGGGCACGCCGGCGAAGAGGTCTCCTACTCGGCCACCGCCACGCTCGACCCCACCGACGGCAGCGAGCCCATGGTGATCGGCTGCGAGATCTCCCTGGTGGGGGAGGACGGCGCCTGGCTGGTCTCCTACTTCGACTGGGTGGCGGTTCCCGCCGGCGAGGTGGAGGCGGCGGCCTGAGCCGCGCCTGCCTGCCGGCTAGCCGGCGATGATGCGGCGCATGCCGCCGCCGGCGATGTCCCACTGCCGCTCGGCGTCGCCGTCGCGGAAACACCCGCAGCCGCGCAGGCGCCAGTCGCCGGCGGCTTCGCCCGCGAGGGCGATCTCCTCGCCCTCGATGGTGACCACCAGCTCGCTGCCGCTGAAGGCGAAGCGGCCGCGGACGCCGGTGAAGCGCACGGCGCCGCTCTTGAGCGTCATCCGGCCGCGGCATTCGCCGATGCCCTGCTGCTCGCTGCCGGCGACCACGATGTCGGCGCGGCGCGAGCAGCCGCTCAGGCTGCCGCTGCCCTCGAAGTGGATCACTCCCGTGCCCTGCGCCTCCACCCGCCGGGCGGCCCCGGGGCCGCCGCCTGCCGGGCTCTCCGGGGAAACGGTCGCGGTCTTCATGGCTGGCCCCTTTCTCTGCGCTGGCTTCTCGTCCTCTCTTGCCGGTGCCATCGGCACCGCCTGTAAGCAGCGCCCCGCCGGCAGGTAAGAGGTTCGTAAAATTGCCGCGCGGGGGCGGCAGGCCGGCGGCTGCCGTTGCTGGTATCCTGTAGGCGCGGAAAACACGCCGGGCAACGGCAGGATGGTGAGTGACGGGATGGAAACGGCGCTATCGGAGCGCGAAGAACGGGTAAGGCAGTGGCTGGCGGGCCGCGTGGGCCCGGGCCGGCTCGAGCACAGCCTGGGCGTGCTGGCGGAGGCGACGCGGCTGGCCTCCCGCCACGGGGAGGAGGCGGCGCCGCTGCGGCTGGCGGCGCTCCTGCACGACAGCGCCCGCGAGCTGCCCGGCGCGGCGGCGGTGGCGCTGGCGGAGGAGTGGGGGATCCGCGTCCGCGACGTGGACCGCGAGAGCCCGGTGCTCCTGCACGGGCGCCTGGCGGAGGAGCTGGCGCGGCGGGAGCTGGGCATCGACGATCCGCGGGTGGCGAGCGCCGTGCGCTACCATACCGCCGGCCACCCGGAGATGAGCCGCGGCGACATGATCTTCTTCCTCGCCGACATGGTGGAGCCCGGCCGCCGCTTTCCCTGGGTGGAGCGCCTGCGCCGCGCCGCCGCAGCGGACGTGGAGGGCGCCATGCGCCTGGCGCTGGAGATCAACCGCCGCCGCCTGGAGGCGCGGGGCAAGGTGATGGATCCCGATTCGCTGGCGCTGGCGGCGGTGCTGGCGCGGGGGGATGCCGACGGCCGTGCGGACTGGGAGGACGGCGGCGAAAGCCGCTAGCCGCCACCGGCTGGCTCCAGGCTCCGGGCCAGGATGATCATTCCCGGCCGTTCGTTTCCGCCGCCGTCCGTGCGGCTACTCGCCGGCACCGGCGTGAAGCCCAGGCGGCGGTAGAGCCCCAGGGCGGGTGCCGCCTCCGTGGAGACCTTGATTCGCACCTCATCGCCGTCCCGCCGCCCGATCTCCGCCAGCGCCGCGCGTACCAGCGCCGTACCCACGCCGAGGCCGCGCCAGCGGTGCCGCACCACCAGGGCGAATATCCACCATCCCTGGTAGTCCGGGGAGACGTCGGTGCCGTGCGCCAGGTGCCTGAAGGTCACCGCGCCACCGCCCAGCCGCTGCCTGAGCACCGCGGTGGTGGCAGGGGGAAAGAGCTGCGCGAGGCCGGGAAGGTAGGCGGCGGCGGCGGGATGAACCCGGAAGCAGGAGGCGAAGAGGCGTCGCCCCGTAACGCGGTAGAGACGGCTGGCCTGCAGTTTTTCCAGCAGTGGCGCGGACAAGGGCCACTCCGGGCTCGGGTTCAGTCCTGGTCGGCCAGCACCTCCCGGCGCACCATCTGTCGGTAGCAGGAAGACTGCTTCGCCGGGCAATGGGTGAGGCACGACCCCGATGCACGCGTCACCAGCGTACCACAATCCAGGCAGGTCATCTCCACGTCGGAGGGGAAGAACTCGACTTCGCCCCCGCACTCGGGGCACTCCTGCAGCATGATCCCCCGGTGCACCCCGGGGCAGCGCCACTTTTCCAGTCGTCCGGCGTCGGTCATGTCGATTTCCGTCCTGCCGCCTGCCGGCGGCTTGTGCGGCCGTGGTTGCCGCGCCCGGCACTCATCCGGGCTGCGGCCCGTCAAGGCTATCCTACCCGTGAGGCTGCCGCCGGAAATTGATCCCTGACGCATGGGCGTGTGACATCGGTCAACTGGGAAGGGGCGGCGCCGCCGGCGCGCAGGCAAACGCCGCGCCCGGCGGGCGCGGCGCCTGGAGCAGGCAGCAGCCCGCGCCCCCGTGGCCCCGCCGGGGGCGCTCCCGGGGGCGCGCAGCGGGGCTGCGTGCCTGTCCTACCTGAACTTCCCGCCCTAGAAGTACTGCTCGAGCAGGTTCCTGAGCATCGCCGCGTGGCGGCCCTCGTCGTGCGCGGCGGTGTCGAAGAAGGAGGCCAGCTCCTTCTGGCCGGCGGCCTCGGCCTGCTTCATGCCCTCGTGCTTGCCGTCGAAGGCGCCCTCTTCCCCGGAGAGCATCTTCTCGATCTCCTCCCTGAGATCGCCGATCTCGCCCGCCAGGTACTTGAAGCGGGCGCCGTGGGCGGCCTCGTCCAGGGCGATGTCCCTCAGGGTGCGCGCTACCTCGGTCTTGCCCTCGTTGTCGGCCTTCAGCGCCATGGCCAGGTAGTGCACTACCTCCCAGGTCTCGCCGCTGATGTTGTTGGAAACGTGTTCCTCCACGGACATCGTCTTGGTCTCCTCAGGCATGCTTGCTCCTTCCCGTAGCTTGCTTTTTCACTGG
>JAJRWQ010000059.1 GCA_024276735.1 Actinomycetes bacterium | reverse complement strand
GGCAACGTGGAGCTGAAGGCGGCGCGGGAGCGGGGCATCCCCGTCTACCTGCGGGCACAGATGCTGGCGCGGCTGATGGACATGAAGCGCGGCATCGCCGTTGCCGGCACCCACGGCAAGACCACCACCACCTCGATGATCGCCCACGTGCTGGAGAAGCTGCAGATGGAGCCTTCGTACGTGGTCGGAGGCGAGCTCAACGACGTAGGCAGCAACGCCGCCGACGGCGCCGGCGAGTGGCTGGTGGCGGAGGCGGACGAGAGCGACGGCTCGCTCCTGCACCTGCGGCCGGAGATCGCCGTCATCACCAACATCGAGCTCGATCACCATTCGCACTATTCCTCCCTGGAAGAGGTGGTGGAAGTATTCGAGCGTTTCGCCGCCGGCCTGCCGGAGAACGGCGCCCTGGTGGTATGGCGGCACCCGCGGACACTGGCGGCCGCCGCATCCTCGCCGGCGCCGGTGATCACCTTCGGGGAAGAAAAAGATGCTGATTACCGCGCCCTCGATATCGTGGTGGATCGTAATGGCACCGGCTTCGAGCTGGCTTGGCCCGGTGGGCGCTTGCCGATGAGGCTGGCGGTGCGCGGGCGCCACAACGTGCTCAACGCCCTGGCGGCGCTGGCGGTGCTCGACCGGGTGGGAGTCGATCCCGGCGAGGCGGCGCCGGCGCTGGCCGAGTTCAGCGGCGCCGCCCGGCGTTTCCAGGTCAAGGGGGAAGTGAACGGCATCACCGTGGTAGACGACTACGCTCACCATCCCACGGAGATCCGGGCCACCCTGGAGGCGGCGCGCTGCAGCGGCTGGCACCGCGTCATCGCTGCCTTTCAGCCGCACCTGTATTCCCGCACCCGCTACCTGCACGACGAGTTCGGCCGGGCGCTGAAGCTCTGTGACATGGCGGTGATAACCGACGTTTTCGGCGCCCGCGAGGAGCCGGAGCCCGGCATCAGCGGCAAGCTGGTGGTGGACTCGGTGCTCAAGTGGAAGCCGCGCGCCAACGTGGCCTACGTGCCGCGCACCCGGGACGTGGTACCGTTGCTCCTGGGGCAGCTGCGCCCGGGCGACCTGGTGCTCACCCTCGGCGCCGGCGACATCTTCCGGGTGGGCGAGGAGCTGTTGGCGGCCCTCGAGAGGCAGGCAAGCCTTGCATGACGAGGCCATTCGCCGACAGCTGCAGGCGGCGGGCGCCGGGCTCGAGGTAGGCGTCTCCCTGGCGCCGCTGACCACCATCGGCTGCGGCGGGGCGGCGGACTACCTGGCCCGCGTCGAGAACGAGGACACCCTCGCGCGCCTGCTGGAAACAGCCGACCAGCTCGACCTGCCCTGGTTCGTGCTGGGCAGCGGCTCGAACCTGCTGGTGGCGGACGCCGGCTGGCAGGGCCTGCTCATCCGCCTGGAGGGGGAGCTCGCCACCTGTAACCTCCGGCAGCACCGTCTCGACTGCGGTGGCGGCGCGCCACTGGGGCAGGCGGTGAAAGCAGCGGTTTCCGCGGGGCTGTCCGGCCTGGAACGGCTGGAAGGGATTCCCGGTACCGTGGGCGGCGCCGTCGCGATGAACGCCGGTGCCTTTGGTACCAATATCGGTGACCGGGTGCTGGAGGTGCGGGTCTGCCTGCCCGGGAGAACGCGGGTGCTGGCGCCGGCGGACCTGGAATTCGGCTACCGCCGGGCCAAGCTGCCACCGCGAGCGGTGGTCAGCCGGGTATCGTTGCAGCTGGCACCGGCCAACGGGGAGGATCCCCGCGCCGCCGCCGGGCGTTACCGCCGCCGGCGCCTGGCCTCCCAGCCCCGGGGGCGCAGTTTCGGCAGCGTGTTCCGCAACCCCGGCGCCGGCGCCTCGGCGGGAGAGCTGCTGGAGAAGGCCGGTTGCAAGGGCCTGGAGCGCGGCGGCGCCGCCGTCTCGGAGCAGCACGCCAACTTCATCGTCAACCGCGGCGGCGCCAGTGCCGCCGACGTGATCGCCCTGATCAACGAGTGCCGCCGGCGCGTCCTCGAGCAGGAGGGCGTGCTGCTGGAGCCGGAGGTGGTACTCCTGGGCGACCTGGAGCTGGAGCCGTTGTGAGCGGCGAAGGCGGCAGGAGCAGGTGGACCTGGCGCTGGCTGCCGGCGCTGCTGCTGGCGGCGGCGCTGGTGGCAGGGCTCGTCTTCTGGCTCAGCCAGTCGAGCCTGCTGGCGATCGAGGAGATCGAGGTGGAGGGCACCATCGTCGTCCCCGACGAGGAGGTCGTCGCCGCCACCGCTCCCTACCTGCTGGGAAGGAGCCTGGTGAGCCTTTCCTACGACGAGGCCGCCGCGGCGCTGGCCGACCGGCCGTTCATCGAGTCGGTGAGCTTCGACCGGCGTCCTCCCCATACCATCTGCATCCGGGTGCGGGAACGCCGGCCGGTGCTGGTATTCAACGACGTTTCCGGGAGGTACTTCATCGTTTCCGACGAGGGCTTCGTGATCGCCTCGCGACAGGGGCCGGACCCGGACCTGCCGCTGCTGACCGTGGCCGGCGCCTGCGCGGTGGAGGCCGGGGCGCCCACCGATTGCGGGGAGCTGCTCACCGGGGTCGCCTTCGTGGCCGACATCCCCGCCGAGTTCAACCATCGCTTCACCGAGGTTTCCGTCGCCGGCGAGGACATTCGCGCCGTCACCGCCGGCGGCACCAGGGTTGTCTTCGGCTCCCTGGAGCAGTACCAGCTGAAGTTCGAGGTGCTCAGGCAGCTGCTGGCGCGTACCGCGCAGCCCGGGGTGAAGACCACCATCGACGTGAGCGTTCCCGAGCGGCCGGTCACCAGGCAGGGTGAACCGGAGCCGGCGACGAAGGGGGAAGCACACGCCACCACGACCGCGGCAGGCGCGGCGGGCACGGTGGAGTAACTGGGAGGTGTGATCATGTCGTCCCGGCGGAGCGGAAGAGACCAGGGCCGCGGGGCCGCTCACGCCGGCTACCCGCCGGTAGTGGCGCTGGACGTGGGAACCACCAAGGTGGCTTGCCTGGTGGGTGAACTGGGCGCCGGCGGCGAGTTGGCCCGATTACGGGGGGTGGCCAAGGTGCCGGCGCGGGGAATGCACAAGGGCGTGGTGGTGGACCTCGACGAGGCCGCGGAATCGGTGCGAGAGGCGGTGTCACAGGCAGGCAAGGCGGCCCGGGCGGTGGTGCGCGATGCCTTCGTGGGCGTGGCCGGCTCGCACGTGCTTTCCCTCAACCGCAAGGTGGCCGTCACCAACCCCGCCAGTGACGGACGCATCGACAGGGAACTGGAGCGCGAGCTGGTGGAACGGCTGAAGCAGGTTGTCGTTCCCGAAGGCTTTCGCTTGATTCACGCACTGCCCCGTGGTTACGTTCTCGACGGCCAGGACGGCATCAGGCGGCCGGCGGGCATGTGGGCGCGCCGGGTGGAGCTCCTGGGTCACCTGGTCTACGGCGATGTCAACGCCATGCAGAACCTGGTGTCCGTGGTGGAGGCGGCCGGCGTTGAAGTCAAGGACCTGGTGCTGGAGCCGCTCGCTTCCAGCCGTGCCTGCCTCACCGACGAGGACCGGCTCTCGGGCGTGATCCTGGTGGACATCGGCGGCGGCACCACGGACGTGGCCCTGTTCACGGAAGGGCGGCTGGCCCACAGCGCCGTGCTTCCCGTGGGGGGCAACCACGTGACCAGGGACATCTCGGTGGCGCTGCGGGTGCCGCTGCCGGCGGCCGAGGAGATCAAGCTCCAGTACGCGCATGCCCAGAGCCACCTGGTGGAGGACATCGAGATGGAGCGGGTGGAGATCCCGTTCCCCGGCGAGGGAGAGCGGCGGGTGTCCTTCTCGCGCAAGTACCTGGCCCGGGTGGTCGAGGCCCGGCTGGACGAGGTTTTCACCCTGGTGATGCGGCAGGTGCAGGACAGCGGTTATCTCTCGAGTATCGCTGCAGGGATCGTGATCACCGGGGGGTCGAGCCTGCTGGAGGGTATCGAGGGCCTGGCGGCGAACAGCACCGGCCTGCCGGCGCGGCTGGGGGTGCCGCTGGCGCCGGCGGCTGTTGACATCCCCAGGGATCCCGTTTATGCTACCGCCGTAGGGCTGCTGCTTCACGGAAGCGAGCAGACGAGTGCTAAGGGGCCGGCAAGGCCGCCCGAACCATCAAGTAGTAGTGCAGGGTTTTTCAACGAGGTTCTGGCAAAGGTCAAGGGTTGGTTCAAGGCGAGCGGCGGTAGCTAGCGCCCCAGGGAGGTCGTGACCGTCATGTTGGATCCCGGAAACAGCTACTTGGCAGTAATCAGGGTCGTGGGTGTCGGTGGCGGTGGGACCAACGCCGTCAACCGCATGGTGGATGCCGGCCTCAAGGGCGTGGAGTTCGTGGCGGTCAACACCGATGCCCAGGCGCTGCTGATGTGCGACGCCGACATCAAGCTGCACATCGGCGGCAAGATCACCCAGGGACTGGGCGCGGGCGCCAACCCCGAGATCGGCCGCGAGGCGGCGGAGGAGAGCCGCGACGAGATCCGCGAGGCCATCAAGGGCTCGGACATGGTCTTCGTCACCGCCGGCAAGGGCGGTGGCACCGGCACCGGCGCCGCGCCGGTGATCGCCGAGATCTCCCGCGAGCTGGGGGCGCTCACCGTGGGCGTGGTGACCCGCCCGTTCTCTTTCGAGGGCAAGCGGCGCAGCGACCAGGCGGAAGAGGGAATCCGCGCCCTGCGCGAAGCCGTGGACACGGTGATCATCATCCCCAACGACCGCCTGCTGCAGGTGGTGGAGAAGCGCACCTCGATCATCGACGCCTTCAAGGTGGCGGACGACATCCTGCGCCAGGGCGTGCAGGGCATCACCGACCTGATCACGGTGCCCGGCCTGATCAACCTCGATTTCGCCGACGTGAAGGCGATCATGAAGGACGCCGGCTCGGCACTGATGGGCATCGGCGTCGCCGGCGGCGAGAACCGCGCCGCCGAGGCGGCGAAGGCGGCCATCTCCTCGCCGCTGCTGGAGTCCTCGGTGGAGGGAGCCACCGGCATCCTGCTGAACATCACCGGCGGCCCCGACCTGGGCCTCTTTGAGGTGAACGAGGCCGCCGAGATCATCTCCGGCGCCGCCTACGCCAACAGCAACATCATCTTTGGCGCCGTCATCGACGACGACATCAAGGACGAGGTGAAGGTCACCGTCATCGCCACCGGCTTCGACCACCAGGCGCAGCCGTCCCGGCCCGCCCGTACCGCCGCCGTCAAGGACGACGAGGTCTCCGACGAGGAGCCCGAGGAGATCTCCCGGACGAAGGTGCCGGAGTTCGAGGTGGACGAGGACATCCTCGACATCCCCACCTTCCTCAGGGACGAAGACTGAGCCGGCCCGCGGCGCCGCCGGGGCCGCACCGTGGCTGCACCCGCTCCCCGCGGCCGTCACCGGCGCCCGCAGGCGGGAAAGGAAGGCCTTTCCACCCATGCAGGATCCACCGTTTCGCAAAAGGCATACGGCTGGCGTTGAATACTGGAGTTTCACGGCCGCCCACCCGGGGGTACGGGCGGCCTTTTCCACGCGCCGGGGCGGGACCAGCGAACGGCCGTTCGACACGCTGAACCTGGGCCGGCACGTGGGCGACGATCCCCGGCGCGTGGACGAGAACCGGCGCCGGTGGCAGGAGGCGCTGGGCTGCCCGGTGCCGGCAGTCTCCCCGCGGCAGCGACACGGGGCCCGGGTGGTGGTGCTGGACGGCGGCGACCCCGGTGACCTCGACCCCTGCGACGGGCTGGTGACCGCCACTCCCCGCCGGCCGCTGCTCCTTTGCTTCGCCGACTGCGTGCCCGTGGTCATTTCCGGGGATACCGGCGGCACCCCCGTGGTGGCGGTGGTCCATGCCGGGCGCAGGGGGCTGATGGCGGGGGTGATCGGCGCCGCGGTGGCGGCGATGACCGGCCTGGGGGCTGCGCCGGGCGGGATGGCGGCTGCGGTGGGCCCGGCGATCGGCCGCTGCTGCTACAAGGTGGACGGGGATACCGCGGCGGGCTTCCGCCGGCGCTTCGGCGCGACATGCGTCGAGGGCCGCCGCCTCGACCTCAAGGCCGCCGCCGCTGCCGAGCTGGCCGCCGCCGGCCTCGACGCGGGCAACGTCTTCGACATCGACATCTGTACCTCTTGTGACGGGGACTTTTTTTCCTACCGCCGCGACGGCCCCGTCACCGGCCGGCAGGGGGCGATCGCGTGGCTGGAGTGATCTACTCGCGGGCGGAACTGGACGCGGACGCGGTGCGCGCCTGCCTGGCCGAGGTGCGGGAGAACGTCGCCGCCGCCTGCCGCCGCAGCGGGCGCGATCCCGGGTCGGTGGAGGTGCTGGCGGCCACCAAGTACGTGACGCCCGGCGGGATGGAGGTTCTCGCCGAGGCGGGTATCACCCTCGTGGGCGAGAACCGGGAGCAGGACCTGGGGAAGAAACACCGGCGGCTGGGGGACAGTTTCACCTGGGATTTCATCGGCCGCCTGCAGAGCAACAAGGTGCGGCGGCTGCTGCCGCGGGTGCGCCTGGTCCACTCGGTGGCGACCCTCTCGGCGGTGAAAGAGATCGAAGCCCGCGCCGAAAAGAAAACAGAAGTGCTCCTCCAGGTCAACATTGGCCAAGAGGCGTCCAAGTGTGGTATCATTCCTGCCGAAACAGACCGCTTCCTTGAGGAGGCTGAGCGGTTTTCCATGGTTGACTTCATCGGTCTGATGACCATGCCGCCGCTGACGGCGGACCCCGAAGAAGCACGCCCCGCTTTCGCGGCCCTGCGCTCCCTCGCCGAGAGACTCACCCGACAGTGGCAAGGCCGGTACCAGTTCAGGCATCTCTCCATGGGAACCAGCAATGACTACATCCCCGCGGTGGAAGAGGGAGCCACCATCGTGCGCGTGGGCAGCGTTCTCTTAGGGAGGCGGTGATCGAAGGGTTCAGGGCCCGCAGGTAGAAAAAAGAGACACGCAAGCCGTTTTTGAGAACGGAGGTGGTTCCCATAGGCAACATGTGGCAAAAGACACTCGTATATTTCGGCCTTGCCGAGGATGATCTCGACGAGGACGGTTTCGATGAAGAAGAAGAGCACCTGGCCGCGCACCGTTCGCTGGAGCAGAGTTACAGCGAACGGCCCAACGTGAGGCGTATCCGCCGCTCGCGGCGCAACCGGGTGGATTACGACGACATCTACCCCGAGGACGACAAGGTGTCGCACATCAAGCCGCTCAGGGAGGCAGGACGCCCGCCCGGGGTTCGCGTGCACCTGGTGCTGCCCAAGAGCTTCAACGACGCCCAGCAGGTGGCGGACAAGTTCAAGGCCGACGTGCCGGTGATCGTCAATCTCCAGGGTGCGGATACCGAGCTCGCCAAGCGGCTGATAGATTTCTCCAGTGGCCTCACCTACGCTCTCGACGGGGGCATGCAGAAGGTAGCCGAAAAGGTGTTTCTGCTGACGCCGCGGGACGTGGAGGTTTCCGCCGAGGAGCGGGCGCGGCTGATGGAGAAGGGCTTCTTCAACCAGTCATGAGCATCTCCCGCGTCGGCCTCATCGGTTGCGGCAGCATCGGCTCCGCCTTCGTGCGCGGCTGGTTGAGGTCCGACCCCGAAATGGCGGCGCGGATCGCCGTCAGCGATACCCGTGCCGACGCGGTGCAGCAGCTGTGCGGGGAGACGGGCGTGGAGCCGGCGGCCGACAACGCCGAGCTGGCCCGGCGCTCGGACCTGCTGCTGTTGGCGGTGAAGCCCGGGGACATCGAGAGCGCCCTGGAGCCGGCGGTGCCCCAGTTCGGCAAGGGCAAGATCCTGGTGTCGGTGGCGGCGGGGCGCACGCTGGCCTTCCTGGAGGCGCTGTTCCCGGTGGAGGTGCCGGTATTCCGGCTGATGCCCAACATCGCCGTCGAGGTTTG
>JAJRWQ010000058.1 GCA_024276735.1 Actinomycetes bacterium | reverse complement strand
TGCGGTAGGGACGGTCGGAGCACATCGCCCGGTAAGCGTCGAAGATGCCCACGATGCGCGCCATCAGCGGGATCTCCTCTCCCTTCAGCCGCTCGGGATATCCCTTGCCGTCCCAGCGCTCGTGGTGGTAGAGGATGGCGGCGACCAGTTCCTTGATCTGTTCCGCCTCCTCGAGAATGCGTTGCCCGATGCGGGGGTGCTGCTTCACCAGCGACAGCTCCTCCGGCAACAGCTTGCCGGTCTTCCGGAGCACCGATCCGGGCACGCCGATCTTGCCGATGTCGTGCAGCATGGTGGCGATCTCCAGCGCCCTGGCCTGCTCCCGGTCCATCTCCAGCTCGCGGGCCATGGACGCGGCCAGCCGCGAGAGTTCCTCGCCGGCGGTGCCGTACTGGTCCGCGGCGTCTACCGCCCGGGCCAGGGCGCTCAGCGTCTCCAAACCGGCCCCGTTGAGGCGGCTGCCCAGGCGGGTGAGGTCGCCGCCCTCCAGCTCCATCTCCGGGATATCGCAAAAGTACGCAACGTGGTCACCGTCCTTGCGGCCGGCGAATATCAGCGCCGTGTCGGCGGCGGAGACCAGGCTGGCAGGATCGACGGCACAGTCGGGAACGTCGGCGATGCCGATGCTGGTCACCAGGAAGTCGGAAGAAACCGCGGTCGCCTCGGCCACCTCCAACAGGGAACGGACCAGTGATTCGGCAAAAGCAAGAGCCGCGCCGCCGTCGGCCCCCACCATCAGCACCGCGAATTTTTCTCCGCTGTAACGGGCGAGGTGATCCTGTTCGCGCGCCTCGCGGCGCAACAGGTCGGCAAAGACCCGGAGTACCTCGTCTCCCTTGTCGAAGCCGAAGCGCTCGTTCACCTCCCGGAAACGTTCCAGCTCCACCAGCAGCAGCGACAACGGTCGCCCGAACCTGCGGGCGGTGGTGAGCTCCTTCTCCAGGTGCTGGCGGAAGTGCCGGTAATTCATCAGCCCTGTCACCGCGTCCAGCTCTGCCGCCCGGCGCGCCTCCTCCTGCTGCTTCTCCAGCTCGAAGGAGTTGTTCTCCAACTCGCGGTCCACGGCTTCGAGCTGCTGCTGTTTCTCGCCGGTAACCCAGAGGAGGGCGTTGAACAGTTCGCCGAACCGTTGCCCGGGCCCGCCCGAGGTTGCCGCCCGGAAGACCTCGCAATCGCTGCAATCACCTATTTTCTGGGCGAAGCGCCCCTGCACCTCGCCGCCGCAATAAGTGCCCGAGAGTAGCCAGCAACGCACGCTGTGCTCACCGTGGACGGGACAATCGGTAGCCCGGCAATCCTTCACTTGCCAGCAGGTGGGAAGGCCGTCTCCGTGCAGCTCCACGCTCCAGTCTTCACCGGTGATCGCGGTCTGCACCAGCTGGGTCGTCTTTTCGAAATCCTGCTCCAGGAGCGCGGCCTCCGCGCGCGCCCGGTCTTTTTCTTCACCCAGGAAAAACGCCCCCATGGCGCCTGCCACGGGAAGAGAGAACAGAAAGATCAGCCACGGTACACCGCCGCCGGTCTCCACGGCCAGCCAGGCAAGCAGGGAAAAGCAAATACCGGCGAGTGCCCCGAAACCCGCATACCGCACCGCCAGACGTCGGCTTTCGGGTATGGGTGAAAACAAGAAGCCTCCTCCACTTTTTGTGACCTGTTTGAGCTATCGGCGGGCAATGCGGGGGCTTTAGCGTTTTTTCACCTTTTCGAGGGGAAGGAAGCAGGAGCATGCCGGCGAATAATAACAGGGTTCGGGCCGGCAGCAGCCTGCCGGCGGTAACCGGGAGAAAATCACGTGCCCATGGGAAACGGAAGAACAAAGCGCGTCCTCCGGGTTTGTCTCCCGTCCATGGCCGGTATCTTCCTGCTGCTGGCGCTGGCCGGTATTGTTCTCTCCTCGCCTCCACGGGCCGCCGCCGAACCCGACCTTGCTTCCCGGCAGGCCGAGGCCGACCAGGTTCGCTCCGAAATCGCCGCCATCAACCTGGAAGCCGAGCAGGCGATCGAGCGATACAACCAGGCCGGCGTGGAGCTGGCGAGCATCGAGCGCCGTATCGCCGAAAACGAGCAGGCCCTGTCCGAAGCCTCGGAAAGGCTGGCAGAGACCCAGGAAAGGCTGGACCAGCGCCTGGCGAAGATCTATCGCAGCGGCTCCGTGGGCCTAATGGACGTGCTGGTGAACACCGCCAGCTTCGACGACCTTCTCAACCGCCTGGACCTCCTGGGGCGCATCGGCAGCCAGGACAAGCAGGACGTGGAAGCAGTGCTGGCCCAGAAGCAGGAAGTGGAAGACCTGCAGGCGCAGCTCGAAGAAAGCCGCAGCAAACAACAGGAACTACTCGACAGGCTGGCGGCGGAGAAGGAAACGGTGGAGAGCCGCCTGGCCGAACGCCAGGCAGTGCTCGACAGCGTCGAGGGTGACATCGCGGCCCTGCTGGCCCAGGAACAACAGGGAGCGGTGAATCCCGCCGCCGGCCCGGGAGGCGCGGCGGCCCCGGCAGCACCAGGATCACCGCCGGCAGCTCCCGGGTCTCCACAGGCATCACCGCCGCCGTCGTCCGCGCCGGCACCCACGCCGTCTCCTCCACCGGCCACCAACGGCAGCGTCGTCTCCATCGCCATGCAGTACCTGGGCGTCCCCTACGTCTGGGGCGGCGCTTCCCCCTCCGGTTTCGATTGCTCCGGGCTGGTGATGTACGTCTATGCCCAGGTGGGCGTGTACCTTCCCCACTCGGCGGCGGCGCAGTTCTACTCGGGAACGCCGATCAGCTACAACCAGCTGGCGCCCGGAGACCTGGTGTTCTTCGGCAGCCCCATCAGCCACGTTGGCATTTACATCGGCGGCGGCAGCATGATCCACGCCCCTTACCCGGGAGCCTCCGTCTCCATCGCCAGCGTTTCCGCCGTCGGCGGCTACAGCGGAGCCTGCCGGATCTGAGACCGCCGGCTGCCGCCTGCTTTTCTCCCGCCCCTCGATCCTGATAAGATGCACAGCTGGTGCACTCGCATTCCCACTTGCTTGACTGGAGACGAGGTTGCCGGCAAACGTAGGGCAAGAGATCAAAATCGGCCTGCTGGGCTACGGTACCGTGGGCTCCAACGTCTTCCGGCTGCTGGAAGAGCAGTCCGAGGAGATACTCCAAAGCTCCGGGGCCGCCATCAGCGTCAGCCGCATCCTGGTACGTGACGCGGCGGCCGCCCACAGCGGCGCGCCCCCCGAGCTCTTCACCACCGACTTCGGGGAGATTCTCGATGACGACGAAATCTCGATAATCGTCGAGCTCATCGGCGGCATCGACCCGGCTTACGAGTACATCTCCGCGGCCCTGGAGAAGGGCAAGGCGGTTGTTACCGCCAACAAGCAGCTCATCTCCCAGCAGGGATCCTACCTCTTCGAGCTCTCCCGCCGCCGGCAGACGCAGATCAAGTTCGAGGCCAGCGTCGCCGGCGCCATTCCGGTCATTCGTGTAATCCGGGAGTCGATGGCTGCCGCCGGCATCGAAAGCATCCACGGTATCGTCAACGGCACTACCAATTTCATACTCACGGAGATGACCCGCACGGGAGCGGAATACGAGAAAGCACTGGACCGTGCCCGCGAGCTCGGCTACGCGGAAGCGGATCCCACCGAGGACGTGGAAGGCCTGGATGCCGCCGCCAAGATGGCGATACTGGCGTCCATCGCCTTCCATTCCACCGTGGGACTCGACGACGTCGACTGCGAGGGAATCGGGGAAATAGGCTCCCTGGACATCGAGTACGCCCGCGAGCTCGGTTACACCATCAAGCTGCTGGGCGTCGCCCGGCTCTACGGCGACCGGGTCAACGTCCGCGTCTATCCCGCGCTCCTGGAGAGCGGGCATCCGCTGTCCACGGTGGGCGGCGCCCAGAACGCCGTCTTCATCCAGGGCAGCGCCATCGACGAGATAATGCTGTCCGGCCCCGGGGCCGGGGGGATGGAGACCGCCTCGGCGGTGGTGAGCGACATCGTTTCCATCGTCTCCCGCCGTACGCCCGGCTTCCTGGAGTATCCCCTCGCTTACAAGCAGCTGGACTTCTTCCCGGCGGAGGAGGTGGAGACCACCTTCTACCTGCGGCTGGAGGTAGAAGACGAACCCGGGGTGCTGGCCGCCATCGCCAACATCTTCGGCGAGCACCGGGTGAGCATCGAAAGCGTACTCCAGAAGGGCCGGGGCAGGCACGCCGAGCTGGTGATGATCTTTCACCCCGTGAAGGAGAAGAGCTTTTACAATGCCCTGGCCCGGGTAGCCGAGCTGCCGGTGGTGAAGGCAACTCCCCACCCCTTGAGAGTGGAAAGCAACGGCCATGGCTAGCGGCGCGGGGCTCATAGAACGCTACCGCCGCTTCCTGCCGGTGTCCGGCTCGACGCCCATCGTGTCGCTGCTCGAGGGTGACACGCCGCTGGTGCCGGCGCCGGCGCTGAGCGAGCGCACGGGCCTGGATGTCTACCTCAAGCTCGAGGGCCTCAATCCCACGGGCAGCTTCAAGGACCGCGGCATGACCATGGCGGTCTCCAAGGGGCTGGAAGAGGGCGCCCGGGCGGTAATCTGCGCCTCCACCGGCAACACGTCGGCCGCGGCCGCGGCCTACGCGGCCCGGGCCGGTATCGAGTGCATAGTGATCATCCCCGCGGGCAAGATCGCCGCCGGCAAGCTCGCCCAGGCGATTACCCACCACGCCCGCGTCATCGCCCTCGACGGCAACTTCGACCAGGCCCTGGAGATCGTGCGCCGCATCGTCGACGAACACCCGGTGCAACTGGTCAATTCCATCAATCCCTACCGTATCGAGGGCCAGAAGACCGGTGCCTTCGAGATCGTCGACACCCTGGGCGACGCCCCCGACTACCTGGCGATACCGGTGGGAAACGCCGGCAACATCACCGCCTACTGGCGCGGCTTCACCCAGTACCACGAGGCCGGGCTCGGCAGCAGGCTGCCGCGCATGCTGGGCTTCCAGGCCCAGGGGGCGGCGCCGCTGGTCATGGGGCACCCCGTGGACGAGCCGGAGACCATCGCCACCGCCATCAGGATCGGCAGGCCCGCCCGCGGCGACGAGGCCCTGGCGGCAGTCCGCGACTCCGGGGGCGCCATCGACGCCGTGAGCGACGAGGAGATCATCGCCGCCTACCAGCTGGTGGCATCGACCGAGGGCGTCTTCTGCGAGCCGGCCTCGGCCACCAGCATCGCCGGCCTGCTCAAGCATGCCGGGGAAGGACGCCTGGAGAAGGGGTCCACCGTGGTCTGCGTGCTCACGGGGCACGGGCTCAAGGATCCGGACACCGCCATCGAGACCGGCCCCGAGGTGATCCGCTCCGGGCCCGACTATGAAAGCGTGGTGTCGATCCTGGGGCTGCAGGAGGAGAGTTGAAGTACATCGTCCTGATCCCCGATGGCTCGGCCGACGCGCCGCGGCCGGAGCTGGGTGGCCGTACGCCGCTCGAGGCCGCGGAAACACCCAACCTCGACCTGCTGGCAGGCAGCGGCGAGACGGGGTCCGCGATCACGATTCCCGAGGTCCTTCCCGCCGGCAGCGACGTGGCCAACCTGGCGGTGATGGGATACGATCCACGCAAGTACTACACCGGCCGCGCTCCCCTGGAAGCAGCCAGCCTGGGGCTGGACCTGGGAGCGGGAGAGATTGCCTTCCGCTGCAACCTGGTTCACGTCGAAGACGGCACCATGAGCGATTTCAGTGCCGGCCACATCGACGATGACGATGCTGCGTCCCTGGTCAAAGCTCTCCAGGAAGAGCTGGGCGGCGGTCCCTTTACCTTCCATCCCGGCCTCAGCTACCGCAACATCGTCATCTCGAAATCGGTAGGCGCAGGCGCGCAATGCACCCCGCCGCACGACATCAGCGGCCAGGAGGTGGAGCCGTTCCTGCCGCGGGGCGACGGCGCGGAACAGCTGCGGGAGTTGATGGAAGCAGCCGGGCGGATCCTGGATGCTCATCCACTCAACGACCGCCGGCGCCAAGAAGGCAAGCCGCCGGCAAACATGATCTGGCTGTGGGGCCAGGGCACGGCGCCGTCGCTGCCCACCATCGAGGAGAGGTTCGGCGTGCGCGGCGCCGTTATCTCGGCAGTCGACCTGGTGAAGGGCCTGGGTAAGTACGCTGGCCTGGAGGCCGTGGACGTGCCCGGCGCCACCGGGTTCCTGGATACCGATTACGGCGCCAAGGCGAAGAGCGCGCTGGCAGCGCTCGCAGACCGGGACTTCGCCTACGTGCACGTGGAGGCGCCGGACGAGGCATCACACATGGGTGACACCAGCGCCAAGGTGCAGGCGATAGAGCGCATCGACAGCCGGCTGCTCTCGCGCCTGCTCCGGGAGCTGAAGGGAAGAGAGGACTTCCGGATGCTGGTGATGCCCGACCACGCCACCCCCCTGGAGATCCGCACCCACAGCAGCGATCCCGTTCCCTTCCTCCTCTTCGACTCGCGCCAGGAAAAGGAGATTGCCGGCTCTTTCCGGGAAGAAGCCGAGCCCGGTGCCAGCCCGGTGGAAGCCTGGCACCTGATGGCCCGCCTGCTGGAAAGGGAACCAGCCGTCTGAAGCTTCCGCGCCGGCGCCGCTGGATGCTACAAACAACGGCAGGGACTCAAGCCCTAACGTTGAGTCCCCGCCGTGCCTCCCCACTACTGCGGCTCCGCCCCGCGGGAACGTTGCCGCCCCGCGCGCGCCGCAGCTGTGAGTCAATATGGTTATGTCAGTGGCATTTCTACAATTACCCTCTTTTTCCTTTTTTTATTCCCTCCCGGCCAGTCCCCGGGGGCAGTGGCTCCATTGCCGCGCCCCGTGAAGCGGGACCGGCGAGCGCCGTGGAGAGTCCCAGCAGTCCCCGCCGGTGCGTTCCCTTCCATGGCGGCCTCTCCTCCAGGCGTTTCCCGATCAGCTGCCCTGCCTCCTCCCCTTCCAGCCTCCGTCCCTCTGCCGCCACCAGGTCCAGCCTGCCGGCATCGATATCCACCAGGATCTCGTCGCCGTCGCGCACCGCTGCCAGCGGCCCGCCGGCGGCTGCTTCGGGAGTTACGTGGCCCACGCAGGGGCCCCGGGTAGCCCCGGAAAAACGCCCGTCGGTGATGATCGCCGCCCCCTCGTTCAGCGCCGCATCCGACGCCAGCGCGGCAGTCAGGTAGAACATTTCCGGCATGCCCGAGCCCCGCGGCCCCTCGTAGCGCACCACCAGCACCTCTCCCGGCGATATCCCCCCGGAATAGATGGCCGCCAGCGCCTGCTCCTGGCCGTCGAAGACGCGTGCCCGTCCCCGGAAACGGTGCATTTCCGGCAACACCCCGGAACGCTTGCAGACCGCGCCCCCGGGGGCCAGGTTCCCCTCCAGCACCGCCAGGCTGCCGACCCGGGAAAGCGGGTCCCCGGCGGGCCGCACGACCTCCCCCGCCTCCAGGCCGTCCCGGCGAAGCCTTTCCGCGTGCCTCGTGGTGAAACCGTCTCTCTCCAGGCGATCCAGGTTCTCTCCCAGGGTCATGCCGGTGACCGTCAGCGCCTCCTGGCGCAGGTGCTCCCTGACCGCGAGCATCAGGGCGGGCACACCGCCCGCGTACCAGAAGAGATCGGCGGTATGCGTGCCGGACGGCCGGAGATCCAGGATCCAGGGCACCTCGTCGTTCACCCGCCGCACCTCGCTCCAGGAGAAGGCAATCCCCAGCTCCGCTGCCAGCGCCGGCAGGTGCAGCATGGCGTTGGTAGAGCCGCCGGCCGCCGCGTGAATCACCAGCGCGTTGTGCAGGGCATCCATGGTGACGATATCGCTGGGCCGGATGTCCCGCTCCAGCAGCAGCGCCGCGGCGGCGCCGCTGCGGCGCGCCGCCTCGCCGTGCTCGGGCTCCGTCGTGGGGCAGCAGGCGCTTCCCGGCAACGCCAGGCCCAGCGCCTCGGTGGTGATCTGCATGGTGACGGCGGTTCCCAGGAAGTTGCAGGCCCCGGCACAGGGAGCCGCTCCCAGGGTACGGTGGCGGTAATCTTCGCGGGTGATTTCGCCCCGCCGGTAAAGCGCGTAAAGCTCTGCCACCCGGTCCACGGAGACGTCCCCGGGGCCGGTATGCATCACGCCACCGGGAAAGAAGACCACCGGGCGGTCCAGGCGCGCCGCCGCCAGCAGGTGGGCCGGTATCGCCTTGTCGCAACCGGACACCGCGACCCAGCAATCGAAGTGACCGGCCCGGAAATGCATCTCCGCTGCCAGCGCCCTCACTTCCCGCGACGCCAGCGAGTAACTCATCGCCGCCGTGCCCTGGGCGATACCGTCACAGATGTCGGTGCAGTAGTAGCGCGCCGCTGCCAGGCCCGCCTCGCGCGCCCCCTCCCGCACTGCATCCACGGCGGCACCCAGGTGGATACTGCCCGGGTGCGAGTCCCCCGCCGACCCCTCGATCAGCAGCCAGGGGCGGTCGAGTTCCTCCGGCAACCAGCCGGTGCCCACGCGCAACGGGTCCACCTCTGGCCCCCAGCGCATCTCCTGGCTGTGCAGCTTGTCTGCTTTCATCTCGTCCTCCACCCCGCGGCAGGAAAAGGGCGGGACCTGGTCCCGCCCGTTGGCAGCTACGATGGCTACGCCGCCCTCAGGCCGTGGGCGACGCCTCCTTTTGCTTGCGGTTCATGGCCTCCGCCCGCGCGGCGGCGGCTTTCTGCTCCTCGTCCAGCCAGTCCTGCGCCCACTGGTACTCCGTTTCCCACACCGGCGCCGCGACCTCTTCCATGCCGCTTGCGTATTCTTCCAGCCCCTCCTGGAGCTCGGTGATCAGGCTCTCCGCTCCCTCGTGGGTGGCGCGAGCCCCGTGTTTCTCCACGGCCTCGCGCAGGATATCGGGATGGTCGATGATAGGACAGGGCCTGAGGAGATTGTGCCCGAAGGGCTGCCGCTTCCTGATGGCCTGGAAGAACGGCGACTGCAGCGCCTCCAGCAGCGACTTCTCCTTGATGTTGTCAGTGGCGAAGTGGCAGAAGACGCAAGGTTCCACGTCTCCCTTGTTGTTGATGTGCAGGTACTTCCGGCCGGCAGCCAGGCAGCCACCGGTGAGCGTGCCGTCGTTCCAGAAGTCGGCCACCAGGATGGGCTTCTCCGACCGGATGCGGTTCACGCCCCGCCGCAGCTTGTCACGCTCCTTCGGCGAGGGCATGTAGGCCAGGTCGGGCGACTTGCCGATGGGGATGTAGGAGAAGTACCAGCCGTACATCGCTCCCTTTTCGATCATCAGGTCGATGAACTCGTCGCTGGTGATCACGTCGATGTTCTTGCGGGAGGCCGTGGTACTGAAGGCGAAGACCGCTCCCTGCTCGCGCAGGTTGTCCATCGCCCGCATCACCCGTTCGAAGGTGCCCTTGCCCCGGCGCTGGTCCGTCTCCTTCTCGAATCCCTCGATGCTGATCGCCGGCGCCACGTTGCCCAGCCGCACCAGCTCCTCGGCCAGGAACTCGTCGATCAGCGAGCCGTTGGTATATACCTGGAACGAGACGTCGCTGTGCTTCTCGAACAGGCCCAGCAACGGCTTGTAGACGAACGGCTCGCCGCCGGTGATGACGAAGAACCTGATTCCCAGCTCCTTGGCCTCGGTGACGACCTTGTCCACGATCTCCGGGTCTAGGTCGTCGGCCTTGGTGTAGTTGCCGGCATAGCAGCCGACGCAATCGAGGTTGCATCGCATGGAGGGCGAGATGACGATTAGGTTGGGAGCGTTGATTCCCACTTCTTCGATCAGCCGCTCCGAGACCTTGGGGTCGCGGAAAAAGAGGCTGACGATGGTCTTGGCGATGTAATTCTTGCGGACGTTGGGGTGGATGTCGTTGATCAGCCTGTTGAAATACTCCGTTCCCGGCTTACCCGGTGAAAGGTAGTCCTGCAGCCAGTCGGCCACCATTTTCTGCTGCTTGCTCTCGGCGATCCTGCCGAAGGCAGACGCCAGGCGCTGGTAATTCTTGTCCGAAGAGCCGGCGAGCATCTTCAGGGCTTGGCTCAAGGCCCTCTCCGCGGCCTCGTGCTTGGCACGATTGTATACCGACTTGCCCTTGGAAAAGATGTTCAAGTCCATCCGAACCTCCTTTTCTAGGGGAAGAGACTGCCTTCCGCCCCTGACCGC
>JAJRWQ010000057.1 GCA_024276735.1 Actinomycetes bacterium | reverse complement strand
GGTGGTTACCGGCGACAGCGAGCGGATGATGAAACGGTCGCCGCGGGCGGGGACGATCTTCGTCTTCAGCCGCACCTGGGCGTAGCAGCTCTCTCCCGGCGCCAGGCGCTGGCGATCGGCGAACATCAGCTTGGCGGTGGCGTCGGCGGTGCCGTGGTGGAACCTGACCTGGGCGCCGTACTTGAGCACCGGCGCCGAGGCCAGGAGGGTGATGCGGGCATCCACCATGTACGTGGGCGTGAAGTCGCCCTCGACCACCATCTGGCCGCGGGAGAGCTCCTCGGCGGCAGCGCCGACGAGATTCAGGGCCACCCGTGAGCCGGCCGCGGCCGTTTCCACCTCGCGGTTGTGCACGTGCACCGAGCGCGCGCGTGCCTCGATGCCGTCGGGCAGCACCGTCACCGTGTCGTCACGGTGGATGCTCCCCGACCAGAGGGTGCCGGTGACCACGGTGCCGATACCCTTGAGGCTGAAGACCCGGTCGATGGGCAGCCGTGCCGCCCCTTCTCCCTGGTGCGCCGCCCCCTCGCCCGCGGCCGCCTCCAGCATGCCCAGCAGCTCCGGCAGGCCGGCGCCGCTCTTGGAGCTGACCGCGGCTATGGGGGCATCCGCGTAGGCGGTGCCTTCCAGGAATTCCTCCACGTCGGCGCGGGCCAGCTCCGCCATTTCCTCGTCGACGAGATCGGTCTTGGTGATGGCCACCACCCCGCGGGGGATGCCCAGCATCTCGATGATGGCCATGTGCTCGCGGGTCTGGGGCATGACGCCGTCGTCGGCGGCCACCACCAGCAGGAAGATGTCGATGCCGGTGGCCCCGGCCACCATGTTGCGCACGAAACGCTCGTGGCCGGGAACGTCGACCACGCTGAGCCTGGTGCCGGAGGGCAGCTCCAGCTCGGCGTAGCCCAGCTCGATGGAGATGCCCCGCTCCTTTTCCTCCTTGAGGCGGTCGGTGTCGGTGCCGGTGAGCGCCTTGATCAGCGCCGTCTTGCCGTGGTCGATGTGTCCGGCGGTGCCGAGGACCAGGTGTCGATCGCTGTCGTTCAACCGCGTTCCTGCCTCCCGGTGCGTGGTTTGTTCGCCGCCTGCTGCCGCGGCGTTTCTGTCTCCTGTTGGTTCACGTGCCTTTCGGATTCCCGCCTGCGCGCCTGCAGCGCCGACAGGATGGTCTCCAGGACGTTCCCGGTCTCGTTTATCACCTCGTTGTCCCAGAAACGCAGGACCGCGAAACCCTGTTTTCCCAGCCACTGGTCGCGGAGCGCGTCTTTCGTACTTCGTTCCAGGTGCTGGCCGCCGTCAACCTCCACCACCAGCTTTCTTTCCAGGCAGGCGAAGTCGACGATGTACCGTCCCAGCGGCTGCTGCCGGCGGAACTTGCAGCCCGCGAGTTGCCGCTGCCTCAGCCGCCTCCAGAGTACTCGCTCCGCGTCGGTCTGGTTCTTCCTGAGGCTCCTTGAGAGTTTAGTGAGTTTTCCGGGTTTCGTCATCCTCTTTCAATCACCCCCTCCCCGTCCCTCCCCCCGTCAAGGGGGGAGGGAGTGTCTGGCAGCGGACGCTTCCAGCCTCACCGGGCGATACCCGGTTTTTGCACCTGGGCTTTTGGGAATGGGTCCGCACCGGCAGGGTTTCTCGCCGGTAACGGGAGCTTCTCCGGTGGGATGGGAGCAAGTGGGTGCTGGTAATCTTATACCCAGCCGCCGCTATCGTGCCAGCGCCTTGACCGGGAGTGAAGGCGCGGTGTTTCCTGGCTGGCGTATCGACGAGGGAGTGCTCGCTTCCTGTTCACCCCCTCCCCGACCCTCCACCCGTCAAGGGGGGAGGGAGTGTCTGCCGGCGGACTTTTTCAGGACCCGCAGGACTGTTGCCTCACTCCTCAATCCTCCCTCTGTCGGGGGAGGGGGTACGTGCCGTCGGGTTTTTTCGCATGACTCTCTTTCGCCTGCCGATCGATCCTTCCCCTGTCTTTTCGATGAGGTACCGTGTCTAGGAGAGGGAGTTCTTGTCGGTGAAGCTTTGGGTTTCGAAATGGTCCTCTCATCATGTAAAGGGAGTTCGTGCCAGCAGTGGTTCCTCATCAGCAACGGAGGCTCCTCCGGGAGGGGATGGAGAAGAGTGGACGCTAGGGCACTTTTATACAAACCGCCGCTATCGTGCCAGCGTATTGACCGGGAGTGAAGGCGCGGTGTTTCCTGGCTGGCGTATCGACGAGGGAGTGCTCGCTTCCTGTTCACCCCCCTCCCCGACCCTCCCCCCGTCGAGGGGGGAGGGAATCTCTGGCCTGCGCCTGTCAAGTATCATCTACTGCACGGGGAGGGTGTGTCTGCCTGTACAGCCTTCAATTTTTGGAGGTATTTTCTCGTCCGCTGAATCCGCCCTTCAGGGCGAGAGTTCTCTTCCACTAGAATTCCCCCGTCGAGGGGGAGGGAGTGTCTGCCGGCGGCTTTGCAGGGTGCCGCGCCGGCTATCGCTTCACCCTGGAGACTCTTCTTCCTTGGAAGATAGGGTGTATGCCGGTGGGCGATCATTGTCTGGTTGGCTTCCTCTCGACCAGGATCCCCGTGAGGGTGGGAGCTTCCACCGGCGAGCTTTCTTCGAAAGGACCAAGCTCCTTGCCCCGGCCCGCCGCCGGTATATTGCGATCCAGCCTCCTGCGGGGGAGAGTTGGGACCGCGGCAGCCGAGTGAAACCTCAACGGCATCTCACTGGCTCCCCCCTGGCGGGAGAGGGAGGAGTAACATTCATCCGGCGATGTTGCTAAGTCCACGAGAGGGCTCTTGATTTTCCCCCTCCCCCCTTGCGGGGGAGGGTTGGGGTGGGGGGGAACGGCTCAAATTCAACCTTCATTGCTCAACCAGCTCCGGCGACAATAGTACCCACCGAACATGTCGCGGTTATGCGAACCACCGGAAAAGTTGGCACGTTTCAACGGCCATGCTCTGCGCTCCCCTTCCTTGTGGGCAGGCAAGTTTCTTCCCGTGAAGGTCCAGCGCACCCACAGAAAAGCTCGGCTGGAATGCAAGATGTCACTTCCCGGGAGGAAGGCCAGCCGTATCAAGCCCCCTCCCCCCTTGCGGGGGAGGGAGTGAAGGGAAATCCTGCTAACAATAGACGAACGGGGGAACTTGCTTCCCTCCCTGGGACCAAGAAAATAGAAAGCCTGACTGGCAAGAGAAGGGTTTAGATAAGCCCCCTCCCCCCTTGCGGGGGAGGGTTGGGGTGGGGGGAACGGCTAGCCGTTGTTCTCCGCCGGCGGCCCGACGGCGGCGGGCGACAGCGCCTGCTCCAGCGCCGACACCAGCGCGTCCACCTGGTCCGGGAGCACCGTGCGGGCATCGAGCAGCAGCCGCTCCTTGTGGATGCGGCCGATCACCGGCGGGTCGGTATCTCTCAGGCGGGCGGCCAGCTCGTCCACGGATATCGACGCCGGGCTCACGGCGCAGACCCAGGAATCCAGCTCCAGCAGCGGCAGGGCGCCGCCGCCCACCTTGGACGCCGCCTGTTCCAGCTCCACCTCTCCCGCATCGCCCACGGCGCTCTGCAACTGCTCCACCATCGCGGAGGCACGGTCCCGGAGCGCCCCTTGGTCCTCCGCCAGCATGCGCAGGGTGGGAATCCTTTCCACGGCCTCTTCGGGTTTCAGGTAGAGCGCCAGCGTCGCCTGAAGCGCCGCCAGCGTCATCTTGTCCACGCGCACGGCGCGCGCCAGGGGATGCGCCTTCATGCGGCCGATGTGCTCGGCGTTGCCCACGACGATGCCCGCCTGGGGCCCGCCCAGCAGCTTGTCGCCGCTGAAGGTCACCACGTCCACGCCCGCCCGCAGGCTGTCGAACACCGAGGGCTCGTCGCCGAAGGCGGGGATGTCCGCCAGCACGCCGCTGCCCAGGTCGTGGGCTATCACCAGCCCGTGCCGGTGGCCCAGCTCCGCCAGCTCGTCCACGGCGACCCCGGCGGTGAAACCTACCACCGCGTAGTTGCTGGTGTGCACGTGCAGGAGCATGGCGGTGCGGTCCCCGATGGCCTGCTCGTAGTCGGAGAGCTTGGTCTTGTTGGTGGTGCCCACCTCTACCAGCGACGCCGTGCTGGAGGCCATGATGTCGGGAATGCGGAAGGAGCCGCCGATCTCGATCAGCTCGCCGCGGGAGACGATCACCTCGCGGCCGGCGGCGAAGGCGGCCAGCGCCAGCAGCACCGCGGCGGCGTTGTTGTTGACCACCAGCGCGTCCTCGGCGCCGGTGAGCTCGACGATGATCCGGGTGATGTGGTCGTGGCGCGAGCCGCGGCGGCCGGCCTCCAGGTCGTACTCCAGGTTGGAGTAGGAGAGTGAAACCGCTTCCACCGCGCGCGTCGCCTCGGGTGCCAGCACCGAGCGCCCGAGGTTGGTGTGGACCACGACCCCGGTGGCGTTGACCAGCGGCCTCAGCGAGGGGCGCGCCGTGCGCGCCGCCGCCGCGGCCGCCCGCGCGGCCACCGCCGCAGGCTGCAAATCATCGGCGTTCATATCCCCGCCGCCAAGGATATCCGCCCTCAGCCCGTCGATCGCCTCGCGCGCCGCGTTGGTCGCCAGCCGGCGGCCGAACTTTTCCACCACTTCAGCATAGGCGGCGGAGGCGAGCACCTCCTCCACCGACGGCAGGGAGCGCAGCAGCTGTTTCCTGTCTCCGCCGGCACGGCCGGCGCTTCCTTTCCCGCTGTTGTCTGCCGCGGCCATCGCCGCCCGCCTACTGGTAACTCTCGAGAATCTGCTCGAAGCTGGCGGCATCCTTCTCCAGCAGGTGCACCGCCCGGTTGAGGGCGCCTACTGCTTCCTCTCCCAGGTTTCCCAGTTGCTGGCGCTGCTCCACCTCGTTGAACTTCAAGCGCAGCTCGTCCACGTGGGCGATGAGTTCCGCCGTCGCCTTGCGCAATTCGTCGCCGAACCGCGGATTGCACATGCTCCCTCCATTCCTCGTCTTTTCCGGGTCGCCCGCCATGGCGCCGGGGAGCCGCCGGCAGGTCAGCTCCTAGGGCTCCTCGCCCGCCAGCATCTGCAAGAGCATCTCCACGCCGCTGGTGCGCAATACCATGAAGTCGCAGAAACGCGGCAGCCGCGGCGGCATCTCCGGCGAGATGACGCCGACCCCCACCGCGTCATGATCTTTCTTTCGTCGCCAGCGACGCAGCTCCTTGAGGGCGTCGATGTCGGTGTTGTCGTCGCCGGCATAGAGGGCGCCGCGGGCATCGAGGCGGTCCAGCAGCCGGCGGACGCTGACCCCCTTGTTCACCTTTACCGGCGGCCGCACTTCCACCACCATGCGTCCCTCGCTCACGGCCAGCCCCAGCTTCTCCGCCGCGGGCTCGATGTGCTCGCGGATGTAGGCGCGGGCTGCCTCCGGGTCCCGGGCGCGCCGGTAATGGTAGGTGAGGGTGGCGGACTTGTCTTCCAGCCAGACGCCCGCGTCCGCCATCTCCTCGCCGTTCGCCTGCCCGGCGAGCTCCCTGATGCTGCCGAGGAAAGGATGCGCCTCCTCGCTGATGACGAGGGGGCGGCCCGGCAACATCACCTCGAAACCGTGGTTGCCGATGTAGGCGATGTCGGAGTTGCCGACGATGCGGCGGGCCTCGTTGGCGGCGCGGCCGCTGACGATCGCCACCGACAGGTAGATATGTGACAGCTTGCGGATGGTCCTGAGGACGCCGGAGGGAACGCTCACCGCGTCCGGCCGCGGCACGATGGGAGCAAGCGTGCCGTCGAGATCAAAGAGCAGGGTGGTGCGGGACTGGTCCTGGACGATGGGTTCGAGTGCTGCCAGCATCTCCTCTGCCGAAGCCGGCCGAGGGCCGCTCTTTTGAGAGGATTTGACGCTCATCTGGTAGAAGTAGGCAGTGATACGTATCCGGTAACGGGCTCCGTTCTCACGGCGCTATGGTATCATACGCGCCTGTACCCAGACAGCCCGACCGGGAGCAGCCGCCGTCTGCGGCCGCCGTTTCCGGGTGGCTGCGCAGGCGACCCCGGCGGCGTCGATCCGTTTGTTTGCAACATCCCGGCATATGTTGGTGGCAGCCGCGGTGAAGGTGGTGCCGGCGGCTGCCTTCCTGGCGGCAACGCTCACGCTGTTGCTGCTGCCGTTGCCTGCGGCCGGCCCCGCGGCCGCTGCCCCCGGGGGGACCATCACGGTCGACACCGGCAGCCCTTACTACGGCAGCAGCGATGACGTCGACTTCACGATCCACGTCGATACCGCCGGCGCCGACCTGGATGGAGACCTGTTGCTGGAGGTGCTGGCGCCGGCTTCGCCGGCAGACGCCGACCCCTTTTCGGGCGAGGTGATCTCCGACAGGCTGGTGCGCTCCGGCTACAGCGTCAGCGGCACCGACGACGTCGACTACCAGGCCGGCGTTTCCGACCTGGGGCTGGATCCCGGCGGATACCCGGTGCGCGTGAGCATCGTCTCGGACGGCGAGGTGCTGCTTGCCGGCTGCGGCTGGCTGGCGGTAGTGGACCCCGACCCCGAGCAGCAGCCGCTCGACCTGGTGATGGTGGCGGCGATCGCGGCGCCGCCGCAGCGTAACGCCGGCGGCGACTTCGTCTCCACGGAGCTCCTCGACCGCTGCCGGGCGGACGCGTCAGCGGCGGAGAGCCTGGGGCGCTGGCGGGCGCTGGCGGAGCGCTTTCCCGGCGTGAAGACGGTTTACGCCGTGGAGCCGCTGCTCTTGGAAGAGCTGGGGGACATGGCGGACGGGTTCGTGCTGGACGACGGTGGCAAGCGGCAGGAGTTCGACGCCGCCTCCCCCGAGGCCTCGGCGGCGGCCTCCTGCCTGGAAGACATCCGCGCTGCCACTACCGCTTCCACGGCGGAGATACTTTCAACGCCATACGCCTTCAGCCGGCTGTCGCTGCTGGCCCGCGAAGGATGGGACGACGGCAGCGGCCAGTACCGCGTCGGCGACGACGTCATTGCCGCGGCGCTGGCCCCGGAAAACGCTCCTACCGGCGGTTACGCACCGGGCCTGGAGGTGACTACCGATTCGCTGCGGTACCTCTCCGGCACCGGCAGCGACTATACCGTGTTCTCGGCCGACTCCCGCGCCGACCTCGAGGGGGAGACACCGTCGGAGGCGGTTTCCTTCCGGATCAGGGACCTCGGCGGCGAGCGTATCACCGGCGTCTTTGCCGACGCCGGCGCCTCGACGGCACTCTTCGGCGCCGGCAGCGCCAGCGCCTTCTTTGCCGCCCTCGCCGGGACCTATGCCGCCGCTCCCTCCCAGCCCCTGGTAGTAGCAGCTGCTGCCGTTCCCTCCCTGCAGCCGTCCCCGGCGGAGATGGAGAAGATCTACGCGGCCCTCGACGACGCCTCCTGGGTCCAGACCATGACCCTCGCCGAGGCCGTGGACCGGTACCGGCCCGACAGCCGCCCGCTCACCCTCTTTCGCTACGTCGACCCGGCCAGCGGTTATGTCGCCCTCAGTTACTACCAGCGCCTCTCGGAGGTACACGCCCACTACCAAGACCTGGCGCGGGCGCTGGACCCGCACGAGCCGGTGCTCCTGGGGCTGGAGCGGGAGATGTACACCGGCGAGAGCGGCTTCTGGGCCGGGGACGGTGTCCGGCCCGAGGCGGCGAACGCGGGCCTCGCCTTCCTGGACGGTCTCGAGGAACAGGTAGGGGACGAGCTCGATTTACTCTCGGTGCACCTGGGAGTTCCCTGGCTGCAGCGGGCGTCCGCGGGCACCGCCGTAATCAAGATAGACAACGACTCCGACCACCCCTTCACCATCACCCTGGAGCTGGCAGGGGACGGAGTCGAGTTCCCGGAAGGGTACGACGATACTGTTAGAGTAGAGCCGGGGATCACCCGCGTCGAGGTGCCTTTCCGCTCCCAGGGCTGGAACGGCATCGAGGCGAGGCTAAAGGCAGGGGCGATGGTGATCGCCGCCGACGGGGCGGTGATCCACCCCATCTCCGGCAGGGTCTGGATCGCCATCGCCATCGTCCTCTCGGCGCTGGCGGCCGGGATCCTTTATTACTACCTCGTCGTACGGCGACGGCAGGAGTGAGCGTCGCGGCCGGCGAAAACCAAGGATGAGCTATCGCAGGCGATCTCCCGGCAGGATGAGAAACAGGAAGCCATTACCAGGCAGGACCGACGCCGCATCACGGCTGGTGCGGGAGGAAGACGGCGGCCTGATGGGCAATCTCATCTTCCTGGTGATCGTCATCGCCGTCATCGCCCTGCTGGTGGTGGACAGCCTCTCGGTGGTTTCCGCCTACCAGCTGGTGGACGAGACCACCACCGAGGCGGCCCAGAAGGCCCGCTTCGAGTACGAGTCCTACAAGGACGACGTCCGGGCCGAGAACGCCGCCGCCGACACCTGCGAGGCCAAGGACCTGGTGTTCGAGGAGTTCGAGATCAGGTACGACTTCGGCCGCACCTACAAGATCCCCTGCTCGCGGGAGGCGCAGACGCTGGTTTTCAAGTACATTCCCTACCTGCGGGATCTGACCTACCAGCAGAAGACGGTCTTCACCTCCGATCTCTGAGGCGTCCCGCCGCCGGCGGCAGGCGGCGATTGCTTGCCATATCGCCGCCGGCAGGCTAGAGTTCACACACCAGCACCACCAATAAAGCTAGGGAGGACCCATGGCGATCAAGACTTTTCTATCCGAGGACAAGCTCCCCACCAGTTGGTACAACATCGCCCCGGACATGCCCGAGGGCAGCCTGAAGCCGCCGCTGGATCCCGGCACCGGCGAGCCCATCGGCCCGGAGGCGCTCTCCGCCATCTTCCCCATGTCGCTCATCGGGCAGGAAGTGAGCACCGAGCGCTACATCGAGATCCCGGAAGAGGTACGCGAGATCTACAAACTCTGGCGGCCGACGCCGCTGATCCGGGCGGCCCGCCTGGAGAAGGCCCTGGATACGCCGGCGAAAATCTACTTCAAGTACGAAGGGGTGAGCCCCGCCGGCTCCCACAAGCCCAATACCGCCGTGGCCCAGGCGTACTACAACCGCGAGGCGGGCATCAAGCGCATCGCCACCGAGACCGGCGCCGGCCAGTGGGGCAGCGCCATGGCCCTGGCCACGCAAATGTTCGGCATGGAATGCACCGTCTACATGGTGAAGGTGAGCTACGAGCAGAAGCCCTACCGCCGCAGCATGATGGAGGTCTGGGGGGCGGAGGTACTGGCCAGCCCCACCGACCGCACCCAGTCGGGCCAGAAGGTGCTG
>JAJRWQ010000056.1 GCA_024276735.1 Actinomycetes bacterium | reverse complement strand
TGGCTGACCTCGAACTCCTCGCGCAGCTCTTCCAGGCTCATCTCCGGGTGCACCACGTCCACGTCGACGCTCATCGCTTCCCGCACCGACACCGCCTGCATCACGTCCACGTCCTGGCCCTGCTGCAGGCGCACGCCCCGGCGGCTGAGCTTCATGGTGTAGATGGATTCCGGGGAGATCATCCTGATGATCATCACGCTCATCACCGTCGCCAGCATCAACGGCAGGATCACCCGGTAGTCCCCGGTCATCTCGAAGAGGATGAGGATCGCCGTGGCCGGCGCGTGGGCGGCGCCGCCGAAGAAGGCGGACATGCCCACCAGGGCGTAGGTGCCCGGGGGAGCGGTGATCTCCGGGAACAGGCTGTTGACCACGCGGCCGAAGGCCTCGCCCAGCATCGCCCCCATGAACAGCGAGGGAGCGAAGACACCGCCGGAGCCGCCCGACCCCAGGGTGGTGTTGGTGGCCAGGATCTTCACGAACAGCAGCCCGAACGCCACCACGAAGGAGAGGCTGCTCACCAGCGCCAGGTCGATGGTCTCGTAGCCGACACCGAACACCGCCGGGAAGCCGTCGTGCTTGTAGGAAAGGATGCCGATGACCCCCAGCACCAGGCCGCCGAGCATCGGCTTCAGGTAGCCGGGCAGCGGCAGCCGCTCCCAGCCGTCCTCGAAGAGGTACAGGCTGCGTGCAAACAGGTATGCTCCCAGGGCCGCCAGCACCCCGAGCACGGTATAGAAGAGCAGCTCCCAGGGGCTCTCCAGGGAGTACTGGGGTACGGAGAACACCGGCTCGCTGCCGGTGAAGGCCTGCGAGATCACCGACGCGGTCACCGCCGAGATCACCACGGCGGCGAAGTAGACGGTATGCAGCCGCCCCAGGATCACCTCCAGGGCGAAGAGGGCGCCGCCGATGGGAGCGTTGAAGGTGGCGGCGATGCCGCCGGCGGCGCCGCAGGCCACCAGGTTGCGCACCCGCTCGTCCGAGAGCTTGAGCACCTGCCCCACCGTGGAGCCGATGCCGGAACCGATCTGGGCGATCGGCCCCTCCTGCCCCACCGAGCCGCCGGTACCGATGCAGATGGAAGAAGCGAGCGCCTTGAGCACTACCACCCGGTGCCGCATGCGGCCTGCCTTGAGCGCCACCGCCTCCATCCCCTCCGGCACCCCGTGCCCCTTGGCCTCCAGGGGATACTTGTAGATCACCGGCCCGATCACCAGGCCGCCCAGGGCAGGGATGATGAACATGTAATAGGGATAGTGAAGCAGCGTTGCCAGCTGGCCGTAGGAGAAATCGTGCACGCTGCGGATCAGCCAGCGGAAGAAGACCGCGCCCAGGCCGGCGCCGGCGCCCACTACCAGGGCGGTGATCATGATCATCGCCGACTCGGGGATGCCGCGACGATCCAGCCACTGGGGCAGGAGGTGGCGCCACTTGTCATCGAGCAGGCGCTTGCCTTTTCCGGGGGATGATGCTCTGGAGGACATGGACTCCTTTTCCTTGCACGTCGGCCGGGAGGCGGCGGACCGCCGGCGGCCGGAGCCGCAGATAAGTTTATCCCTTTCCGGGGATAATTGAAAAACACGTTGCGGGCGCGCCGCCGGCGCCTACAGGATTGGGCCGCTGCTTCGAGCAATCAAATAGCACCGGCCCCGGGGAGCGCCGGGGCGAAAGCACGGCGAGCGAGGTGGAGATGGCCACGGAGACACGGGGAAACGCACCGCTGGTGCAGCTGGAGGCGGTGAACAAGGACTACCGCATGGGCGAAGTGACCGTGCACGCCCTCAGGGGGGTCGACCTGGAGATCGGGGAAGGCGAGTTCACGCTGCTCCTGGGCCCCTCGGGCTGCGGCAAGACCACCACGCTGAACCTCATCGGCGGCCTCGACCGCCCCACCGGCGGCAGGGTGCTGGTGGCAGGAGAGGATATCGGTAAATACGGCGACCGGCGCCTCACCGATTTCCGCCGCAGCCAGGTGGGCTTCATCTTCCAGTTCTTCAACCTGATACCCACCCTCAACGCCCGCGAGAACGTGGAGTTCGCCCTGGCGCTGCAAAAGAACGGCGATCTATCCGCCCGCGCCCTGGAGCTGCTGAAGATGGTGAATCTCAGCGACCGCGCGGAGCACTTTCCCTCCCAGCTCTCCGGCGGTGAGCAGCAGCGGGTGGCGATCGCCCGCGCCCTGGCCGGCGGCTCGCGTATCATCCTCTGCGACGAACCCACCGGCAACCTGGACGCCGCCACCGGCCGCCAGGTGCTGGGCGTGCTCAAGGAGATGAGCCGCGAGCGCGGCGCCGCCGTGGTGCTGGTCACCCACAACACCGCCCTCGCTCCCCTGGCGGACCGGGTGGTGCACCTGCGGGACGGCACCGTGGAGAAGGTGGAGCGAAACGAGCAGCCCCTGGAAGCCTCGCAACTAGACTGGTGATCCCTTGATCAGGAGACTGCTGCTCAAGAGCCGCCGCGACCTGCGCGCCTCGCTGGCGCAGACGCTGGCGCTGGTGGTGATCGTCGCCCTGGGAGTCACCAGCCTGGCGGCGCTGCTCGGCGCCTACCGCGACCTGAGCACGTCCTACAACCGCACCTACGACGAGCTGCGCTTCGCCGACGTTACCTTCTCGCTCAGCCGGGGTGACGGTGAGGCCGTGGCGGCCGCCCGCAGCGTGGACGGTGTCGCCGGCGTCACCGGGCGGCTGGTGCTGGACTCCAGCCTGGCCCTGCCGCCGAGCCACGGCGGCCCGGGGGAACAGGTGCGCACGCGGCTGATCGGCATCCCCGGCGGCGGCCGCCCCCAGGTGAACGACCTGCTGGTGGAGCAGGGCGGGTACTTCCAGGAGGGCAACGACCGCCAGGCGCTGGTGGAGACCCACTTCGCCGGCTTCTACGACATCGGCCCGGGAGACCAGGTGCACCCGATCATCGACGGCGCCGAGACCAGCCTCGATGTCACCGGCGTGGTGGCCAGCCCCGAGTACCTGATCGTCAGCCCCAGCAAGCAGGACATCCTCCCCTCCCCGCGCAGCTTTGCCGTGCTCTTCCTGCCGCTGGACGAGCTCCAGGGGCTCACCGGCCGCCAGGGCGAGTTGAACGACATCGCCGTCACCTTCGAAGAGGGGGCGGACGCCGAGGCCGTTACCGCCGCGCTGGAGCAGAAACTGGCCCCGTACGGGATCGTCGAGACCACCCCCCGGGAAGACCAGCCTTCCTACGCGGCGCTGAACCTGGACCTGGAAGGCTTCCGGGAAATGGCGTACATCATGCCGTCGCTGATCCTGCTGGTGGCAGCAGCCTCCATCTTCCTCCTGCTCAGCCGGATGGTGCGGGCGCAGCGGCCCCAGATCGGGGTGATGAAGGCGATCGGCTACGGCAACGGCGCCATCGTCTTCCAGTACCTGGCCGTGGCCGCCGCCATCGGCCTCGCCGGCTCCGTGGTGGGCATCCTGGGGAGTTTCCCCCTGGAGCGCTGGATCACCGGGCTCTACGCCGGCGAGCTGGGCATACCCCTGGTGGAGACGACCACCCATGAAAGCCTGCTGGCCGTGGGCGTGGCCGTGAGCGTGGGCATGACCCTGCTGGCGGGCCTGGGGCCCTCGCTCTCGGTGACGCGGCTGGCGCCGGCCCGGGCGATGCACAGCGATCCCGCCTCGGCGCTGGTGCAGGGACGCGCCTCGCTCCTGGAAAAGCTGCTGCCGCTGCCGCTCTGGCCCCGGCTGGCCCTGAGAAACGTCTTCCGGGTGCGGCGGCGCTCCTTCTCCACGGGCCTGGGAGTGATCTTCTCCTTCATGCTGATCCTGATGTCGTGGGGCATGATCACCACCATCAATTACATGCTCGATCACACTTTCGACGAGATCGAGCGCTGGGACGTCGTTGCCTCCTTCAACCAGCCGCAGCCGCCGGAGACCATGGCGGCGGTGGCAGCCATTCCCGGCGTCACCGGCGTCGATCCCTACCTGCAGCTGCCGGCCACCGTCAGCTCCGGGGAAGCATCGCAACAGGTGATGCTCACCGCCATCTCGCCCGACGAGACCATGCACGCACTCGACCTTGAGGGCGGCACCAGCAGCCGTGAAGCTCTCGACGGCGGTATGGTGCTCACGCAGGCCGGTGCCGAGACCCTGGGCGTCGGTACCGGTGACAGCGTGAGCCTGTCGCTGGCGGGCAGCACCCGCCAGGTCACGGTCACCGGCCTCACGGACGAGCTGATGAGCGCCGTCGCCTACGTCTCGCTGGGACGGGCGCAGTCCTGGCTGGGACAGCAGGCTCCCGTCTTCAACGGCGCCTACGTCACCGCCCGGCCGGAATCGGCGCGGGAGGTGAAGAACGCGCTGGGGCTGCTCCCGGGGAGCGCCGGCGCCCGGCTGAAATCCGACATCCGCCAGGACTGGCAGGAGCTGATGAACGTCTACTACGCCTTCATGGGAGTGATCATGTCTTTCGGCCTGGCGATGTCCTTCGCCCTGCTCTTCAACACCATGACCATCAACGTCATGGAGCAGCAGCGGGAGCTGGCCACCATGCGTTCCCTGGGCACCAGCCGCGGGCGCATCGCCGCCCTGCTCACCTACGAGAACCTGATCATCTGGCTGCTGGCGCTGGTGCCGGGCCTGCTGCTGGGCTACTGGACCACCTACCGCATCGCCAAGACCTTCGAGACCGACATCTTCTCCATGTCGGTATACATCGGCAAGTCCGATTACCTGCTCACGGCGCTGGGCATCCTGGCGACCATGATCCTGGCGGCGCTGCCGGCGATCCGCCGCGTCAATCGCGTCAACCTCGCCGAGGCGACCAAGATACTCAACTAGCACCGCCGCCGGGCCGACATCATGCATGGAGGGATGCTGCATGAGTCGTTACGTTGCCGAGATAGAGACCAGCATGGACGCGGAGACCGCCGCCGAGGTCTGCAACGCCTACCTGCGGCGGGAGGGCTTCAAGGAGAGCAGCTACGCCGGTCAACGGGTATGGCAGAAAGGCATCGGCCTGCTGATGGCCCCCCAGTTCATCACCCTCGAGTTTGCCGACGGCCGTGTTCACCTGGAAGCGTGGGTGTGCCTCTCGCTGCTGCCGGGGGTCTACCTGGTGGAGATGGACACCAACGGCTTCATCGGCGGCCTGCCGAAGCAGAAGCTGAGGCAGCGCATCGGGGAGCTGAAGCGGATCCTTGCCGGCGGCGGCGGGGAACTGGCGGCGGGAACGGCCGGCTCGCCCGGCGCCAGGGCGGCCTGAAAACCGTCAGTCGTCGCCTGCTGCCCCCTTCCCGCGGTGGACCACGATCTGCGGGAAAGGTATCTCTATCCCCTCGGCATCGAAAGCCTGCTTGATGCGCTTGCGCAGCTCGCCCGCCACGCGCAGCTGCACTCCCGGCCGGGTATCACCTATCACCTTCAGGATCACCCCCGAATCCCCCAGCTCCTCGACGCGGGCAAAGGCCGGCGGTTCGATCAGCTCTTCCTGCCAGTCGGGATCGGCGGCCATCTCCCGGCCCACGCGGTCGATCACCGCCGCCGCGACATCGATGTCGGTGGCATACGAAACGCTGACGTCGATGTTGACCCGTGAGAAACTCCGGGTGCGGTTGGAGACAATCTTGATCTCGCTGTGGGGCACGTGGTGGACGACGCCGTCCAGGTCCCGCAGGGTGGTCTTGCGCAGGCTGATGTCCTCCACCTCGCCGCCGATGCCACCCACCATGATGTAGTCGCCGACGCGGTACTGGTTCTCGAGGATGATGAATATCCCGGAGATGAGATCGTGAATCAGGTACTGGGCGCCGAAGCCGACGGCGAGGCCCGCCGCTCCCGCCGCCGCCAGCAGGGGGCCGATGGCAATTCCCGCCTGGGAGAGCATCATCAGCGGCGCCACCGTCCAGAGCACCACGGTGAACAGCCCTTCGAAGATGCGGACCAGGGTCTCCTGCCGCTTGCCTTCGATTTCCGCGTCCAGCGGTAGCAGCGAGTCCACCTTTTCCGCCTTGCGAACCGCCTTGCCGATGAGCCGCCGGCCCGCCGCGTGCAGCACCAGGACGACTACCAGGATGATCAGCACGGCCAGGCCGTGCTCGCGAAACCAGTCGCCTGCCGCGGCAACGATGTCTGTGACCGTTCCTTCCATCCCAAGCGGCACTATAACATACGCCTGCGGGGGCCATCCACGACCGGATCGCCGCCATGACCGTCCGCGTCCGTCAATCGGTGCGGCAGCGCCCGCCACGCAGGCATCACCCTGCCCGGATGCATAAAACGAAGGCAGCGGCTGGCTACCGAGACATCGCCGTGCTGCCGGTGAACCTGAGCCTTAGCGGAGCGCGTCGGCGACCCGGGCCAGCAACTTGCCGGCCTCCGAGGCTACCTCGGCGAGCGCCTCCGTCTCTTCGAGCCCCGCCCCGCCCAGCATCACCTGGGGATCGATGATGCGGACGATGGAGCCGCCGGCGGGATCACTCTCCACGGTGACGTTGCAGGGCAACAGCAGCCCTACCTCGGGGGTATCCGAAAGCGCCCGGTAGGCAAGCGAGGGATTGCACGCCCCCAGGATGGCATAGGGCCGGAAGGGCTTGTCCAGCTTCTCCTTGAAGGCCGCTTCCACGTCGATGCGAGTGAGAATGCCGAAACCTTCCGCCGCCAGGGCTTCGCCCACCCGCTCCAGGGCGCTCTGGTAATCTTCCTCCAGGTGAATCTCGTATCCAGGTGCCGGCATCGCGTACTCCTTTCCGCCCCCTGCCGGGGGGACGCTGTCTTGTAGCCCCCGGCGCCGCCAGGCACCGCCGGGGACCGTTTCACTGGCGTTTACTTCCTTGAGACGCGCGCCCGGCGGGGAAGGTTGCAGGCAGCCGCCCGCGAGGACGGGCCTAGCCCTTTTCCAGCCGCCCCCAGGCCACCAGGTGGCGATCC
>JAJRWQ010000055.1 GCA_024276735.1 Actinomycetes bacterium | reverse complement strand
CTTCCCTCTCGCAGCTGCTGGCGGACGTGCCCCGCTACTACGCCACGCCGGAGATGCGCATCGAGTCCAGCGACGAGGAGAAGTTCGCCGTGGTGGAGGCGATAAAGGAGGACTTCTCCCGCGACTACGAGGTGATCGACATCGACGGCGCCCGCGTCGTCTTCGACGACGGCTGGGGGCTGGTGCGGGCCTCGAACACCTCGCCGGTGGTGGTGGTCCGCTGCGAGGCGAAGACGCCCGAGCGGCGCGACGAGATCAAGGAAATGATCCTTGCCAAGCTGAAGCGGTTCCCCTCGGTGGCCGCCCACCTGGATTGAGGCGGCCGGCCAGGCGCGTGAGTGTTCTCGACGACAGGCAGCGTATCGACGACCTCGATTCCGAGGACCAGTTCGGCATGGTGGCGGGGCTGCCGGATCAGCTGCTGGAGGCGTACGCCGGCGCCGCCGACGTGATCGAGGAGGCGGGCGGCGAGGTGGGCGGCATCGCCGTAGCCGGCATGGGAGGATCCGCCATCGGCGGCGACCTGGTGAGCAACGTCTACGACGTGTCGTTGCCCAGCGCCATGGTGACGGTGCGCAACTACCACCTTCCCCACTGGCTCGACAGCCGCAGCCTGGTATTCGCTGTCAGCTATTCCGGCAACACCGAGGAGACCCTCGCCTGCCTCGACGAGGCGCTGGAGCGGGGGTGCCGCACGGTCTGCATCTGTTCCGGCGGCAGGCTGGCGGCGGTGGCCGAGGAACGCGGCCTGCCGCTGGTGAAGGTGCCGGCGGGGCTGCAGCCGCGGGCGGCGCTCGGGTACCTCTCGGTGCCGATAGCCGCCTGCCTGGAACACCTGGGGCTGGTGGAGTCGGTGGAGGCGGACCTGCAGGAGGCCGCCGCGCTCTTGCGAAAGCTGGTGCTCCGGCTGGGCCCGGACGTGCCGGCGGCGGAGAACACCGCCAAGCAGACGGCGCTGGCCCTGGCCGGGAGCGTGCCGGTGATCTACGGTTGCGAGCTCACCGCGGTGGCCGCCCGCCGCTGGAAGTGCCAGATCAACGAGAACGCCAAGATGCTCGCCTTCGCCAACGAGTTTCCCGAGCTCGACCACAACGAGCTGGTGGGATGGGAAAACCCGCCCGCGGCCCTGGAGATGGCGCGGGTGGTCTACCTGGAAGACGCCGGCGTGCACCCCCAGAACCAGCGGCGCATGGACATCACCGCCGACACCCTGGAGGCGGCGGGAGTCCAGGTGACCAGGCTGGCGACGGAAGGGGAGAGCCGGCTGGCGCGCCTGATGTCGAGCATCATCATCGGTGACTACGTCTCTCTCTACCTGTCCGTGCTCGGCGGCATCGATCCCTCGCCGGTGGAGCGCATAGAGGAACTGAAACGGCGCCTGGCCTGAGGTGGCCGGCGGCGGCTTCTGTCCACGCCCGCGGGCATTTAGTATACTTTACCGCACCACCGGCCCGGTGCAGCGGCGCCGGTTCCCGCACGACCGCCGCCCCGTCCCCGGGGTGAAGGGCGGCTGCGCCCGTGGCGCCACGGGGGGCCGGGCCCGCCGGTGGTTCATGAAAACGATGGAAAGAGGAGAGAGATGCCCGACACGGTAGCCCATGACGTCAAGGACCTTTCCCTGGCGGAACAGGGGAAGTCCAAGATAGAACTGATCGAGAAGCGCATGGCGGTGCTGGCCACCATCGGCGAGCGCTTTCGCAAGGAGAAGCCCCTGGAGGGAATCCGCGTCTCCGCCTGCCTGCACGTGACCACCGAGACCGCCAACCTGGTGCGCACGCTGAAGGACGGCGGCGCCGACGTGGTGCTCTGCGCTTCCAACCCCCTGAGCACCCAGGACGACGTGGCGGCGGCGCTGGTGGCGGAGTACGGCATCAGCACCTACGCGGTGAAGGGGGAGGACAACGACACCTATTACCGGCACATCACCGCCGCCGTGGATCACCATCCCCAGGTCACCATGGACGACGGCGCCGACGTCATCGGCTACCTGCACGGCGAGCGGCCGGAGCAGACGGCGGAGATCCTCGGCGGCACCGAGGAGACCACCACCGGCGTCATCCGCCTGCGGGCGCTGGAGGCCGAGGGCGCGCTGAAGTTTCCCGTGGTGGCAGTCAACGAGGCCAACACCAAGCACCTGTTCGACAACCGTTACGGCACCGGCCAGTCCACCATCGACGGCATCATCCGCGCCACCAACATGCTGCTGGCGGGTCTGGACGTGGTGGTCTGCGGCTACGGCTGGTGCGGCCGGGGCGTGGCCATGCGCGCCAAGGGCATGGGCGCCCGGGTGACGGTGGTGGAAGTGGATCCCCTGCGGGCGCTGGAAGCAGTGATGGACGGCTACCGCGTGGGCCCGCTCTCCCAGGTGGCCACTTACGGCGACCTCTTCATTACCGCCACCGGTGACAAGCACGTGATCCGCGGCGAGCACATGGAGCTGATGAAGGACGGCGCCATCATCGCCAATACCGGGCACTTCAACGTGGAGATCGAGATCCCCGCCCTGGAGAAGATGGCCAAGTCCCGGCGCACGGTGCGCGACTTCATGGAGGAGTTCGTCCTCGCCGACGGGCGGGTGCTCTACCTGCTGGCCGAGGGCCGGCTGGTGAACCTCTCGGCGGCCGAGGGGCACCCGGCCCAGGTGATGGACATGAGCTTCGCCAACCAGGCGCTGGCGGCGGAATACATCGTCAAGCAGGGCAAGGAGCTGGAGAACAGGGTCTACTCGGTGCCCCAGGAGATCGACGAGCACATCGCCGCCCTGAAGCTGGAGACCATGGGCGTCGCCATCGACAGCCTCACCGCCGAGCAGGAAAAATACCTGGCGTCCTGGGACGAGGGCACCTGAGCCGGCGCGTCCACCCCATCCAGGCTGATGAAGGCGGCCGCCCAGGCGGCGACAGGAGGCGACAATGGCCGAGAGCGAATACAAGGTGAAGACGATCGAGTGGCAGGGGGACGAGGTGGTGATGATCGACCAGCGGCTGCTGCCGCTGGAGGAGAAGTACATCCACCACCGCACCTGGCAGGAGGTAGCCGAATCCATCCGCACCATGGTCATCCGGGGGGCGCCGGCCATCGGCGTGGCGGCGGCGATGGGCATGGCGCTGGCGGCGATACAGTCGCCGGCTGACAGCTACGAGGAGCTCAAGCGCGACCTCGATACCGCTGCCGAGGGGCTGTTCGCCACCCGGCCCACCGCCTACAACCTGGGCTGGGCCCTGGAGCAGCAGAAGCAGCTCTATGCCGAGCCGGACGAGGTGGAGGCGATCCGCGAACGCCTGAAGCAGCGCTCCCAGGAGATCCTGGACGAGGACATCGCCATGTGCAGGGCCATGGGCGAGCACGCAGCGCCGCTCTTTCCCGCCGGGGCGCGGATACTCACCCACTGTAACGCCGGCGCCCTGGCCACGGCCGGGTACGGCACCGCCCTGGGGGTGATCAGGTCGGTTTTCGCCCGCGACCCCTCGATCCACGTCTTCGTGGACGAGACCCGTCCCTTCCTGCAGGGGGCCCGCCTTACCGCCTGGGAGCGGGAACAGGAAGGGATTCCCTGCGCGCTGATCACCGACAACATGGCGGGATACTTCTTCAAGAAGGGAGAGATCGACGCGGTAGTGGTGGGCTCCTACCGCATCGCTGCCAACGGTGACGTGGCCAACAAGATCGGCACCTACACGGTATCGGTACTGGCCAAGGCACACGGGGTTCCCTTCTACGTGGCGGCGCCCACCTCGACGGTGGACCTGGGCGTGCCCGACGGCGACGCCATCCCCATCGAGGAGCGGGACGCGGCGGAAGTCACCCATTTTCACGGCAACGCCTGCGCCCCCAGCGGGGTGGCCGTCAGGAACCCTGCTTTCGACGTCACCCCGCACGAGAACGTGACCGCCATCATCACCGAGGTGGGGGTCCACCGCGAGCCCTACGTCGAGAGCCTGGCGGAGGCGAAGAAGGGGAAGTGAACTGACTTGAAGGCCATGGTGCTGGCAGCAGGCCTGGGTACCCGCCTCAGGCCCCTCACGGGTTCCATCTCCAAGCCGATGGCGCCCATCGTCAACCGGCCGGTGATGTACCACATCCTGCGGCTGCTCAAGCAGCACGGCATCGAGGAGGCGGTGGCGAACCTCCACTACCATCCCCATGCCATCACCAATTACTTCGGCAAGGGGCAGCGCCTGGAGATCGACCTGCGCTACTCGCTGGAGTCGGAGCTGCTGGGCACGGCCGGGGGCGTGAAGAAGGTGCAGAAGTATTTCGGCGGCGAAACCTTCCTGGTGATCAGCGGCGACGCCCTCACCGACCTGGACCTGGGGAAGCTGATCGAGCAGCACCGCCGCGCCGGCGGCATCGCCACCCTGGCGCTGAAGAAGGTGGACGACCCCAGCAAGTACGGCGTGGTCATCCGCGACCGCGCCCAACGCATCCTCGGCTTCCAGGAGAAGCCGGCGCCGGGCGAGGAGATGAGCAACCTCTGCAACTGCGGCATCTACATCTTCGAGCCCCAGGTCTTCGATTTCATTCCCAAGGATACCTTCTTCGACTCCGGCAAGCAGCTGTTCCCCCAGTTCGTGGAGCGGGACATACCTTTCTACGGCTTCGAGATCGACGGTTACTGGAACGACGTGGGCAGCCTCGAGCAATACCGCATCGGCAACTTCGACGCCCTCACCGGCCGGGTGAAGGTGGAGATCCCCGGGGAGGAGCGCGAGCCGGGCATCTACGTGGGCGAGGGGACGCAGATCGCCCCCGACGCCGAGCTCACCGCCCCCATCCTCCTGGGCTCGCACTGCTCGGTGGGCAGCAAGGTGAGGCTGGTGGGCCCGCTGGTGATCGGCGACCACAGCGTGATCGAGGACGGGGCCTCGCTGGAGGGCGTCATCAAGTGGCGCGCCGCCCAGACCGGGGCCGGTGCCAAGGTGATGGGCGGCATCATCGGCAGCGGCGCCCGCGTGCGGGACGAGGTGCACATTCACGACCGGGCCGTGGTGGGCGATCGCTGCGTCATCGGCGCCGGCAGCGTGCTGGCGCCGGAAGTGCGGCTGAAGCCCTTTACCGTCATCGAGGCCGACACGCACGTGAAGGAATAGGCGATCCCTCCCCCGCGCTGCCGGCGGCGGAGCCGGCAGCGTCCAGCAGTAGTCGAGGAGTGGCAGTAGCGAAAGGCGCGGAAGCAGGAGCCGTCTCGTGGTCGAATGGGAAAAGGGATGGCTGGGCAACCTGTTGTCGCTGGTTTTCCCCCTGCGCTGTGTCCACTGCGGCCGGGCCGGCGAACGGCTCTGCGCCGCCTGTCGCGGCAAGCTGGAGGTACCGGGGCCGCGCCTTTGCCGACGTTGTGGCAGGCCCACCCTGTACGCGGTCGCGGAGTGCCGCGAGTGCCGGGGACGGCGCCTCGCCTTCACCAGTGCCGCCGCCGCCTTCACCTACAACGGCCCCGCCCGCAGCCTGGTGCACGCTCTCAAGTACTCCGGCCAGCGCCGCCTGGCGGAGCTGATGGCCGAGCTCACCCTGGAGCGCCATGATTTGACTGGAATATGCAAAGGAGCTACGCTTAGTCATGTACCGATGCACAGGTCCAGACAGGCAAGCCGCGGGTTCAACCAGGCCGAACTCTATGCCCGTGCGCTCGCCCGCCGCCTGGAGGTTCCCTGCCGGGGGCTCCTGTCGAGGCGGCGGCCCACCCTGCCGCAGGAGCGGCTCGATCTTTCCCAGCGGAAACGAAACCCGAGAGGCAGCTTCGAGGTGCCGGCAGGGCCGCGGCTTCGCGGGCCGGTAGTCCTGGTGGACGACGTCTATACCACCGGTTCCACCGCCTCGGCCTGCGCCTCCGCCCTGCGGGCGGCGCTGGGGGTGGAGGTTCGTGTTTGGACATTTGCCCGAACGGTGAGACATTAAATGCACAAGGGGCCGGCGCCCGGGCGCCGGCAGGCGACGAGACCGGGGAAGGAAGAAAATGAACTTTACTGTCAAGGGAAGGAACATCACCGTCACCGAAGCGCTTCGTTCCTACGCCGAGGAAAAGCTGGTGAAGCTGGGAAGGAACTTGAACAGCGCCAGCCGGCTGGAACTGGAGCTCTTTTGTGAGCGGAACCCGCGCATCGAGGACAACCAGGTGGCGGAGGCCACCATCTTTACCAAGGGGCCGGTGCTCAGGGCCCGGAGCGCTTCCGGGGACATGTATGCCTCCATCGACCTGGTGGCGGACAAGCTGGACCGGCAGGTGAAGAAGTACCGCAGCAAGCTGGTGAGCCACGACGCCCGCGTGCGTGGCAGCCTGCCCCCCGATCCCGGCGGTGGCTTCGGCGACGAGGAGGAAGAGGACGACGGCGGCCCCCGCATCGTCAAGACCAAGCAGTTCAGCATCAAGCCCATGTCGGCGGAAGAGGCGGCGCTGCAGATGGAGCTCATCGGCCACGATTTCTTCGTCTTTCGCAACGCCGAGTCCAACGATACCAACGTCATCTACCGCCGTCGCGACGGCAATTACGGGCTGATCGAGCCCAAGTAGCACCGCGGGGCGGCGGCTCCTCCCGGGCGGCGGCAGGGAACCGCCCGTGTGCCAGTGCGTGAAGAGGGGTGGGCCGCGGTCCCCCGGAAGAGGAAGAACAGGAGAAACCTAACCCTTTCAGATGCAGAAATTCCTGCAAAAAGTGCTGCGCATGGGCGAGGGCAGGAAGATGCGCCGCCTGGAGGAGCAGGTGACGGCGGCCAACGCCCTCGAGGACGAGATCCGGGAGCTCAGCGACGACGAGCTGGCTGCCAAGACGCCCGAGTTCAAGCAGCGCCTGGAGAACGGCGAGAGCCTCGACGAAATGATGGCCGAGGCCTTCGCCGTGGTCAGGGAGGCAGCGCGGCGCACCCTGGGCATGCGCCACTTCGACGTGCAGATCATGGGCGGCATCGTCCTGCACCAGGGCAAGATCGCCGAGATGAAGACCGGCGAGGGCAAGACGCTGGTGGCGACGCTGCCGGTCTACCTGAACGCGCTCGCCGGCAGCGTGCACGTGGTCACCGTCAACGATTACCTGGCGGGCCGCGACGCCGAGTGGATGGCGCCCGTCTACCAGTTCATGGGCATGAGCGTGGGCGCCCTGCGCAACATGATGCCCAACGACGAGCGGCGGGAGATCTATACCCGCGACTGCGTCTACGGCACCAACTCCGAGTTCGGCTTCGACTACCTGCGCGACAACATGGCGCACCGTCCGGAGCAGCGGGTCCAGCGCGGGCACGACTACGCCATCGTCGACGAGGTGGACAGCATCCTCATCGACGAGGCGCGCACGCCGCTGATCATCTCCGGGGCGCCGGAGGAGGCGGCCGCCACCTATTACAAGTTCGCCGCCATCGTTCCCCTGCTCAAGCCCGAGGAAGACTACGAGGTGGACGAGAAGCAGCGCACGGTGGCCCCCACCGAGTCGGGCGTGGCCAAGGTGGAGAAGCACCTGGGCATCGACAACCTCTACGAGGCCAGGAACGGGCAGCTGGTCAACCACCTGATCCAGGCGCTGAAGGCGCACGCCCTCTACCACAAGGACGTCGAGTACGTGGTCAAGGACGGCGAGGTGCTGATCGTCGACGAATTCACCGGCCGGATCATGGAGGGGCGGCGTTACTCCGAGGGGCTGCACCAGGCGATCGAGGCCAAGGAGAAGGTGCACATCCGCGAGGAGAACCAGACGCTGGCCACCATCACCCTGCAGAATTACTTCCGCATGTACGAGAAGCTGGCCGGCATGACCGGCACCGCCGCCACCGAGGCCGACGAGTTCATCCAGATCTACGGCCTGGAGGTGGTATCCATCCCGCCCAACCGGCCCATGATCCGCGAGGACCGCAACGACCTCATCTACAAGACCAAGAAGGCCAAGTTCAAGGCGGTGGTGGAGGACATCGTCGAGTGCCACCGGCGGGGGCAGCCGGTGCTGGTGGGCACCGTGGACATCGAGACCAGCGAGCACCTGAGCGAGATGCTTCGCCGCCGGGGCGTGGAGCACCAGGTGCTGAACGCCAAGCACCACGAGAAAGAGGCGGAGATCATCAAGCACGCCGGCGAGAAGGGAGCGGTGACCATCGCCACCAACATGGCAGGCCGCGGCGTAGACATCAAGCTGGGCGAGGGCGTGAAGGAGCTGGGCGGCCTCTACGTTCTCGGTACCGAACGGCACGAGAGCCGGCGCATCGACAACCAGCTCCGCGGCCGCAGCGGCCGCCAGGGCGACCCGGGCGTCTCCCGTTTCTACCTCTCGGCGGAGGACGACATCATCCGCCTCTTCGCCGGGGACCGCATCTACAACATTCTCGACCGCCTGGGGACCGCCGAGGACGAGCCCATCGAGCACAAGATGCTCACCAAGACGGTGGAGAACGCGCAACGCAAGGTGGAACAGCAGAACTTCCAGATCCGCAAGCGGGTGCTGGAGTACGACGACGTGATGAACAAGCAGCGCGAGGTGATCTACGGCGAGCGCACCAAGATCCTCGAGGGGGACGACCTCAGCGAGGAGGCGGCCGAGATCATCGAAGAGGTGCTCACGGCCCAGGTGGAAGCCTACACCGGGGACGGTTCCTACCCCGAGGACTGGGACTGGGACGGTCTCTTCAAGACGCTCAAGAGCTTCTACGATGTTACCTTCGGCCCCGAAGACCTGGACATCGAGAACATCACCCAGGAGGAGTTGCTGGAGAGGGTGCTGGAAGACGCCCGCGCCGTCTACGCGCGCAAGGAGGAGGAGTTCGGCCCGGAGATCATGCGGCAGCTGGAGCGGATGGTGATGCTGGGCGTGATCGACAACCGCTGGCGCGAGCACCTGTACGACATGGACTACCTGCGCGAAGGTATTCACTGGCGGGGGCTCTCGCAGAAGGACCCCCTGGTGGAGTACAAGGCCGAGGGCTTCAAGATGTTCCAGGAGCTGCTGGCGTCGATCAAGGAGGATTTCACCCGTACCATCTTCCACATGAGCCGGGTGCCGGTTGCCGAGGAACGCCGCGACGAGCAGCAGTTCGAGTACAGCTACGACGACGGCACCTCCCCCCGGCTGCCGCCGCAGCCGGTGGGCGCGGCGGCCCCGGCGGCACCGGCGGCGGGGGCGCGGGAAGCGGGGGGCAAGGGTGAACAGGCCGCGGTCACCCAGCGCGTCTCCGAGAAGGTGGGCCGCAACCAGCCCTGTCCCTGCGGGTCGGGGAAGAAGTACAAGAAGTGCTGCGGCGCCTGAACCGCACGCCGCCAGCGACGATGCCTTTTACTGATATCATATGCTTGCCATGAACGATCAGCCCACACAGGCGCCGACGCTGGACCAGCTAGAGGAAGAGCTGTCGCTGGTGCGCGAGAAGTTTCACTGGCTCGGTGATTACCTTTGACCCTGCTTCGCTGGAAAAACGCGTCGCCGAGCTGGAGAAGCGGATGCAGCAGCCCGACTTCTGGTCGGACCGGCGGGCGGCCGCCGGCGTAAGCGCGGAACACCGCCGCGTCCGGCGGCGGCTGGAGCGCTTCCAGTCCATCCGTTCCCAGGTGGACGACGCCGGCGCCATGCTGGAGCTGGTGCGCGAGGCCGGCCCCGGTGACGGGGACGGCTCCTCGGCGGAACTGCTGTCGGAGGCCGCCTCCCTGCTGGACGAGGTGAAGACCCGGCTGGAACGCCTGGAGGAAGAGCGGCTGTTCTCGGGTGAATACGACGACGGCGACGCCGTGCTCACCATCCATCCCGGTGCCGGCGGTACCGAGTCCCAGGACTGGGCGGAGATGCTCCTGAGAATGTACCTGCGCTGGGCCGAGGCCCGCGGCTTCGACGTGGAGATCAACGAGGCCACCGCCGGCGACGAGGCCGGGCTCAAGAGCGCCACCGTCACCATCCACGGCGAGAACGCCTACGGGCTGCTCTCGGCCGAGCGGGGCGTGCACCGGCTGGTGCGCATCTCCCCCTTCGACGCCGCCAGGCGCCGCCACACCAGCTTCGCCGCCGTGGAGGTGAGCCCCCTGGTGGACGAGGAGGTGGAGGTGGAGATCAACGAGAAGGACCTGCGCATCGAGACCTATCGCGCCAGCGGCGCCGGCGGCCAGCACGTGAACAAGACCGACTCCGCGGTGCGCATCACCCACCTGCCCACCGGCACCGTGGTCCAGTGCCAGAACGAGCGCTCGCAGATATCCAACCGCAACACGGCGATGAAGCTGCTGAAGTCCCGGCTGCTGGAGCTGGAAGAGCGGCGGCGGCAGGAGGAGATGGAGAAGCAGCGGGGCGAGCTCTCGGAGATCGCCTGGGGCAGCCAGATCCGTTCCTACGTGCTGGCGCCCTACCAGATGGTGAAGGATCACCGCACCGGCCGCGAGACCGGCAACACCCAGGCGGTGCTCGACGGCGACATCGACGGCTTCATCCGCGAGTACCTGCTGGCGCGGGCTTCGGCGCGCCGGGGCGGAGCCGGCGATGCCGCGGGCGGCGGTAAGTGACCCTGAGGGCATGCCCGGCAGACTGCCGACCATTGACAGGCCCCGGGGGGAACGGTAAATCAGCATTCACCAATAAAATCGAATAGGCCCCAAAGCTTTGCTTTGTTCGTTTTCGACTCGCGATGGCGTGGGTGTCACGGCGGGCGGCAGCGGCGCCATGGCGATGGCGTGCCGTGCTGCTGTTGCTGGCGGCCCTGCTGTTTACGGCCGTGCTCAGCGGCGGGGCGGCGACGGCGCCGTTGATGTACACCAGGGTGATCAGTGACAACGCCACCGGTAGCGATTGCACCTTGATTGGCAACTGGGACCGGGGCACCAAGGCCTGTGCCCTGACCGCCGACTTCACCGTCTACCCAGGTGACGGCAACCAGGTACTGGACGACGGAATCAACCTCGACGGCGCCGGCCGCACCGTGACCGGCAGCGGCAGAGGAGCCGGCGTCCACCTGCACGGCCGCAACGGCGTCACCGTCACCAACCTCTTCAACGGTATCCGCACCGATGGCTCGCAGACGGTCACCGTTTCCGGGAAAACCGCCCAGGACAACGTCTACGACGGCATCTTCGTCTCGTCCGGCGGCGGCAACTCCTTCATCGGCAACACCGCCGGCGGCAACGAGGACGGCATCGAGCTGGACAGCGGCGCCGACGGCAACACCCTCGGCAACAACACCACCAGCGGCAACGCCCAGCACGGCATCAGGGCCGTCGCCTCCAGCGGGGACCTGATCACCGGCAATACCGCCGACGGCAACGCGGTGGGCATCGGCGTCGGTTCTCTCAGCAACGTCTGCGGGAACACGACCGGTCACAGCGTTGTCTACGGCCCCGGGGACATCGCGGGCATCAGGGTCATCGGTAACGGCAACCGGCTTTCCGGAAACAGCAGTGACGCGAACAGCGACGGTATCCAGTTGCTGGGCGGCGACAATACCCTCGATGCCAACGAGATCACGAACTTCAGCGGCTCCTGCTTCGAGCTCGTAGGCAGCAGCGGTAACCAGGTCTACGGCAATACCTGCGACGGCGGCGGCATCAGCCTGATGATGCTCGCCACCTGCACGTACAACACCTTCTACTGGAACAGGTTCGTGGACTGCATCACGCCGATCATCGACATCTCGTCGTATGCGAACGTGTTCAGCCTGCCGTATCCAACGGGCGGCAACTACTGGAGCAACTGGACGGCGCCGGACAACGATGCCGACGGGTTCGTCGACAATCCTTATTCCTTCGCCGGAGGACCGGACAACCTGCCGCGGGTGGCGCCGGACGAGTGGTCCTGCAGCGTCGAGCCGCCGCTGGCCCTGGCCACCACCAGCGTCTACTGGGCCAGCATGCAGGACTACCTCGGCGGCATCCTCTCCATCGAGTACCTGGTGAGCAACGCCGCCGGCCCCAAGGCCTACGGCGTGGAGATCACGGGGGCGATCAACAGCAACGGGGTGACGCTGACGACACCGGTGCCCCCACCCCTTGGCGACGTGGGCGTCTGCTGTGACGACCCCGCCTTCACGCTCCAGTACCACGTGCCCACGGGGGTGCAGAGCTTCACCAACACGGTGCTGGCGGCCGCCCTGGACAGCTGCGGCAACGGGTATAGCTATCCCTAGAGAGACAGCCGCCTGGGCGCCCGGCGGCCGCGTATCCCAAGCGGCCGCCGGCGCCGCAGCCTGTCGAAAAAACAGCCCACCCTCCGCAACCTCTCCACGAACATCCTGCATATGCAGCTCTTTCTGCCTGCGCGCTGCCGGCTTCGGGTTGACAGCGATTACGAATGTTGTGTATATAGAAAGCAGGGTTTCGGCAAGCGGATTACCGAGGAGGTGTACGCTGATGGCAGGAAATGAGACCGGCCCCAGGCAGGGCGGCGGCCCCGGTTTCGCGGCCTCCGTAGTCTTCCGCGGCGAGGGAACCGGGGCCGGCTTGCCTGCCGATACCGGTAAGGGGGGAAAGGGATGACCGCCGGCGTGCCGGCGGTGGCGGCAGCGCGCCCCGCCGCTCCGCGGCCGGCGATGCCGCGCTGCGTGATCCTGGCGGCGGGCAAGGGCAGCAGGATGGGCACGCGGGGCGAGCCCAAGCCGCTGCGGCGGCTGCTGGGCATGACCCTGCTGGAGCGCAGCATCCGCGCCGCGCGGGCGGCGGGCCTGGACGACTTCCTGGTGGTCACGGGGTACCGGCACCGGGAGGTGGAAGACTTCGCGGCGCGGCTGGCGAAGCGGCTGGGCGTCACCATCACCTGCGTCTACAACCATCGCTGGCGGGAGGAGAACGGCCATTCCGTGCTGGCTGCCCGGGAGGAGGTCGAGGGCCCCTTCCTGATGATGATGGCCGACCACCTGGTGGACCCGGAACTGGTGCGCCGGCTGCTGGCGCACCCGCCCGCGGGGGACGAGCTGCACCTGGCCGTCGACGAAAACCTGGAGAACCCGCTGGTGGATCCGGCCGACGTCACCCGGGTGCGGCTGGAAGGGGATGGGCGCATCGGTGACATCGGCAAGGGGCTCGACACCTGCGATGCCTACGACACCGGTGTCTTCTACACCGGTGAAACCGTCTTCGACGCCCAGGAACGGGCGATCGCCGCGGGGGACCTCACCCTTTCCGGCGCCGTGCGGCGGCTGGCGGCCGCGGGCAAGGCGCGCGCCGTGCCGGTGACCGGCAGCTTCTGGGTGGACGTGGACGACCCGCGGGCCTACCGGCGCGCCCGGGAGGCGCTGCTGGCACTGGCTGGCGGCAAGGCCAGCGACGGCCCGGTTTCCCGCTGGCTCAACCGCCCTCTCTCCCTGCGACTCAGCAGGCTGCTCGCCCGTACGGCGGTGACCCCCAACCAGGTTACCATCGCTGCCTTCCTGCTGTCGCTGCTGGCGGCGGCGCTCTTTGCTGCCGGCGGGTACCCGGCGCTGGCGGCGGGAGGCCTGCTGGCCCAGGCGGCCTCGGTGATCGACGGCTGCGACGGTGAGCTGGCGCGGCTGAAGCTGATGGGCAGCGAGCGGGGCGCCTGGCTCGATGCCGTGCTCGACCGCTACGCGGACGGGCTGATGATCTTCGGGCTCACCTGGCACCTCACCGGCGGCGGCGGCCCGCCTGCGGCCTGGTTGGCCGGCTTTGCCGCCCTCATCGGCTCCTTCGTGCTCAGTTACACCGCCGGCAAGCACGACCAGCTCCTGCGGCGGCAGGTGCCGGGCCGGCAGGCGGCCGGCTTCCGCATGGGGCGCGACGTGCGCCTGCTGGTGATCGCCGCCGGCGCCCTGCTGAACCAGGTGCTGCCGGCGCTGGTGCTGATCGCGGTGCTGATGAACCTGGCGGGGCTGCGGCGCATCTGGCTCTACGCTCACCCGGAGGGCGCGGCGGCATGAGCGCCTGTGCGCGCGCCGCCGCCCGTATCCGGGAGGTGGTGGCCGGCTCGCCGCTTCCCGAGGACCGCCTCCACGCCGAGGACACGCTGGCCTGGCTCTTGCGCCTGGAGCCGGGTGCCTCGACCGCCCTGCAGCTCGCCGCCCTGGCCCACGATATCGAGCGCTCCCTTCCCCCGCGGGTGAGGCGCGAGGAATACCCGGACTACGAGGCGTTCAAGTCAGCGCATGCCCGCCGCAGCGCCCGCCTCGCCGACCGGGTGCTGGCGGCGTGCGGCGTCGCCCCGGCAACCCGGGCGGAGGTGCGCCGCCTGGTGCGCCGGCACGAGCGGGGCGGCACCCCGGCGGCGGACCTGCTCCGGGATGCCGACAGCATCTCCTTCTTCGCGGTCAACCTGCCCCATTACTTCCGGCGCGAGCCGCGCGGGGAAGTGCTCCGCCGCTGCACCTGGGGCTGCCGGCGCCTGTCCCCCGGTCGCCGGCAGCTGGTTGCTTCCCTGGAATATCCCTGCCAGGAGCTGGCGGACTTGGTACACGCGGCGCTGGCGCGAGTCCAAGGCGCAGGCGAGGGCCGCCCCGGCGGCCGGGCTTTAGACGGGGCGTCGCTTCGGCTAGAATAGGAGTCCCGGGAGGCGGTCCGCGCGGTAGTGGGCGGTGCGGGCGGTGGCCCGGCGAGGAGAGGAGTCGAGGTGTTGAGCATCGCACTACCGAAGGGGAGCCTGCAGGAGCAAACGCTGAAGCTCTTCGCCGATGCCGACCTGGCGGTGCGGCGCGATTCACGCGAGTACACCGTGAGCATCGACGACGAGCGCATCAGCAAGGTGAAGATCCTGCGGCCGCAGGAGATCCCCAAGTACGTGGAGGAAGGTTACTTCGACCTGGGCATCTCCGGCCTCGACTGCATCACCGAGTCCGGCGCCGACGTGGTGGAGGTGGCCGACATGCCCTACGCCAAGACCGGCACCGGCTACATGCAGCTGGTGGTGGCGGTGCCGGAGGACTCGGAGATCGAGAGCGCCGGCGACATCGCTCCCGGCAGCCGCGTCACCACCGAGTTTCCCAACATCACCCGCCGGTACTTCCAGGAGCTGGGCATCGACGTCGAGGTCTACTACTCGTACGGGGCCACCGAGGCCAAGGTGCCGGAGCTGATGGACGTGGTGGTGGATCTCACCGAGACCGGCTCCACCCTGCGCCGCAACCGCCTGCGCATCGTCGACACCATCATGACCTCCACCACCAAGCTGATCGCCAACCGGCAGTCGTGGGAGGACCCCGCCAAGCGCAAGGCCGCGGAGGAGGTGCGCACGCTGCTGTTGGGGGTGATCGAGGCCCGGGGGCGGGTGCTGCTCTCCATGAACGTGGCCAAGGACAAGCTGGAGGACGTGATCGCCGTGCTGCCGGCGATGAAGAAGCCCACGGTGGCGCCGCTCTACGAGAACGATTACTTCGAGGTCTCGACGGTGGTGGAGAAGAACGAGGTGAACGTGATCATTCCCAGGCTGAAGGCGCGGGGCGCCGAGGACATCCTGGAACTGGGCATCTCCAAGATCGTGCACTGAGGCGGGGAAAGAATTGAAACCCTCCTCCCGGGGCAAGAAGCTTTCACTGCTTGGATCCGTTTCCCTGGGCACGGGGGTGATGATCGGCGCCGGCATCTTCGTGCTTCCGGGCCAGGTGGCGGAACTGGCCGGTATCTACTTTCCCGTCGCCTTCCTCGCCGGGGCGGTGGTGACCGGCTTCAGCGCTTATTCCTACGTCAAGTTCTCCAACGCCTACCCTTCCTCCGGCGGCATCGCCAACTTCCTGCGCAAATCATACGGTCCGGGCACCATCACCGGCACTTACTCGCTGCTGATGTACGTCTCCATGGTGATCGCCGAGAGCCTGCTGGCCCGCACCTTCGGCACCTACCTGCTGCGGCTGTTCAACGTGGAGAGCACCAGCCGGCTGGTACCGATCCTGGGCGTGGCCCTGGTGGCGGCGGCATTCGCGGTCAACGTCTCCAGCAACCGCACCATCGGCGCCACCGCCACCGTCACCGCGGTGATCAAGATCGCCGGCATCGCGCTCCTGGCCGCCGGCGGGCTGGCGGTGGGGGCGATCCCCGAGCTCAGGGGTGCTGCCGCCGGCGACTCCGGCGCCTACGCCTTCGTCGCCGCCCTGGCGCTCACCATCCTCGCCTACAAGGGATTCACCACCATCACCAACCAGGGGGCGGAGATCAGGAACCCGCACCGTAACGTGGGCCGCTCCATCATCATTTCCGTGGGCGTCTGCGCCGTCATCTACGTGGCCCTGGCGCTCTCGGTGGCGGCCAACCTCGGCGTGCCGGAGATCGTCGCCGCCAAGGACTACGCGCTGGCCCAGGCGGCGCAGCCGGTGTTCGGTGACTGGGGGCTGTGGTTCACCGTGGCGCTGGCGATCGTCGCCACCGTCTCCGGCATCATCGCCAGCATCTTCTCCGCCTCGCGCCTGCTGGCGATGCTCAGCGCCATGAAGCAGATCCCCCGGCTCTCCCGCCGGCTGGGCCACCCGGCGCTGCTCTTCACCGTGCTGCTGGCCATCGCCCTCACCGTGCTCTTCGACCTCACCCGCATCGCTGCCATCGGCGCCATCTTCTACCTGGTGATGGACATCGCCATCCACTGGGGGCTCTTCCGCCACCTGCGCGGCGTGGTGGATTACCGGCCGCCGGTGCTGGTAGCGGCGATGATCTTCGACGTGGTAATCCTCTCCGCCTTCGTGGCCCTCAAGGTGCAGCGTGACCCGCTGGTGGTGGCGGTGGCCGCCGCCGGCATCCTGCTGGTGCTGGTGACCCAGCGCCTCTTCATGATCACGCACACGGACAGCGACGGCGTGATGCACATGGAGATGGACGAGGACATGGACATGGGCATGGGCGACGACTGAGCGGCCGGCTTGCGGGCGCCGCTGCCGTGCACCAGCGCCGTGGCGGAGAGCGAGCCGCCCACCGGCATTCCCCGGAAGAGCCCGGCGGCCGGGAAGGCACTGTTACCAGGCCAGGGGCAATGAACGACAGCGAGCACGGGAAGAAAGAGACGAACGAGGGGGCGGACCGCCAGGGGCGTTCCCGCCCGACCGGGCGCGCGAAGACGCTGCTTTCCAACTGGCGCGCCTCGCCGCTGTCCTTTCCCGAGAAGCTGGCGCTGGCGGCCCGTAACAACCTGGTCAAGATCCGCCGGCGCCGCGACTGCTGCGGCCACCACGGCGAGCCGGGCTGCTGAATGCCCGCGGACGGCTCCCGGGAGGAGCCCTAGGCAGCTGGGCCGGGCGCGGCCGCCGGCCGGTTGCCACGGCTTTGGCTGGCTCAGGCGCCTGCCGGCAGCACCGACTCTTTCCACTCGCCGATGGTCATCTCCAGCAGGGCCTCCGGCCCCGCCGCCGGCACCGCCTTTCGCGCCAGCACCACGTAAGGGGCGCAGGTGAGGGCACAGCCCACGTGGCCCTCGGGCACCCACTCGATGCGGCTGCCCAGGTAGATCTCCCGGTAACGGACACCGGAATCGTCACCGCAACGGATGATGCTGGAGGCCATGTGGTCCATCAGGGTGTCCAGGTACTGCGCCCGCTCCGCGTCGGAGCCCAGGTGGGGTGCGTCGCCCGCGTCCTCCACGAAGAGGTTGGCGTCCCGCTCCCGGTCCTCGGCGATGGCCAGGCCGATGGCGCACCACACGGAGGTGGGCCCGCGGGTGGTATGGTTCTTGACGGCACAGTTGACGTGGGCGCCGGGCAGCAGCGGGAAACGCCGCGCCTCGACGGTGCCGAAGAGCGCCCGCCCTGCCTCCAGCAGCGGCTCCACCGGGTAGACCGGCACCTCGACGCCGTCGCTCCGCCGCCGGTGGAACAGCGGCTGCACGGTGCCGGCGGCGATCTTTTCGTGCCTGGCCAGGTGGTAGCCCCAGACGGCCCCGTTCAGGCCGCAGAAGGATGAGGCGGTCACCATGTTGATCTGCCCCACGTAGGTGCCCAGCGTTTCGGCGCGATCGTAGGAGACGATGCCTTCCAGCACCTCGTCCATGTCGGCCTCGACCTTGCCGGTCTGCAGCTTCAGCACCGAGATGTAACCCTTGCCCGCGGCGCCGGCGTTGCCGTAGCCGTCGCAGTACTGCTCGAAGGGGCCGATGGCCCCGCTCACCCCCTCGTGCAGCTTCAAGGCGTTCCTCCCCGGGGTTTCGCGCGCCCGGGCCTCTCGGCCCGGGATGTTTCCGGCCGCCTGGGCGGCCGCCGTCACCTCCTACACTTCGACGCCCCCTTCGCCCATTCCTATGAGCCGCCCCCCGGCGCGGCCACGCCTGCCCCCGTGGCTCCCTGGCCGGCACCGGCGGCCGCCGGGCGTGATCACCTGCTGGCAGGAATACTGCTGCCGGCCCCGGCCACTGCCCGGCACCGCCATTCCCGCCCGAATTTCCTCCCGCCGCCAACGTTAATTCCATGTTAAGTGGCGGCGGCGCCACCCCAATCGGCATGCGTCTGTGGCATAATGGGCGTGGCCGCGCCCGGTGGCACCGGGGCGGCTGCAGCACGCGAATCGGAGGAATATCCCCCCGGGAAGCGAAGAGTACACCGTGTAGCCAGGCAAATCACGCTCCGGCCTCGACTTCGAAGCAGGCCAAGATTTCACCATCAACCCCCAGATAGTGTATGGTGCAGTTTGGCCGCAGCGTGAACAGCGGAGGGTTGCATTGATCACCTTCGACCATGTGAGCAAGATATACGAGCCCGACATCGTCGGCCTGGAGGACGTGAGCGTTCACATCGAACGCGGCGAGTTCGCCTTCCTGGTGGGCCACAGCGGCTCGGGCAAGTCCACCTTCATCCGCCTGCTCCTGAAGGAGTTCGAGCCCACCGAGGGCACCATCACCGTGGCGGGGCGCAACCTGCAGCGGATGCGCCGCAGCACCATCCCCTACCACCGGCGCAACATCGGCTGCGTCTTCCAGGATTTCAAGCTGCTGCCCAACAAGAACGTGGCCGAGAACGTGGCCTATGCCCTGCGGGTGACGGGCCAGCCCGGCCGGGTGATCCGCCGCAAGGTGCCGGAGATCCTGCAGCTGGTAGGCCTGGGCGACAAGATGTACAAGATGCCCGACGAGCTCTCCGCCGGCGAGCAGCAGCGGGTGAGCGTGGCCCGCGCCTTCGTCAACCATCCCTCGCTGCTGGTGGCGGACGAGCCCACCGGCAACCTGGACCCGGACACCTCCGTGGGCATCATGCAGCTGCTCTACCGCATCAACCGCGCCGGTACCACGGTGCTGATGGCCACCCACGACCGGGAGATGGTGGACAAGATGCGCAAGCGGGTGATCGCCCTCAAGGACGGTCGCGTGGTGCGCGACGAGGACAAGGGGTTGTACCGCTGAGATGAAATTCCGTTTCTTCCTGAGCGAGGCCATGAACTCCCTGGTGCGCAACTGGGTGATGAGCGTGGCTGCCATGGTGACCATCCTCGTCTCCATGTTCGTGCTGGGCCTGGGGCTGATCATCTTCTTCAACTTCCAGGACGTCATCAGCGACCTGCGCAACAAGCTGGAGATCGAGGTCTACATCAAGAGCACCGCCTCCCAGGAGGAGATCGACGCCCTGGGCGACGAGATCCGGGCCATGCCCGAGGTGAAGCGGGTCTACTTCGTGAGCAAGGAAGAGGCGCTGGAGCGGTTGCGCAAGAGCCTCAAGGGCAACGAGGACGTGCTCGACGCCCTCTCCGGCAACCCGTTGCCGCCGTCGTACGAGATAACCCTCAAGGACCCGGCCCAGATCGAGGAAGTGGCCAGCCGCTTCTTCGACAATCCGCTGGTGGACAACACCCCCGGCAGCGATCCGCCCGACGGCGTGAAATACGGGGGTGAGACCTCGAAGCGGGTACTCCGGGTGACCACCATCTTCCTCATCGGCGGCGCCGGGTTCGTAGTGCTGCTGGTGCTGGCCTCGGTGCTGCTGGTATCCAATACCATCCGCCTGTCCATCTTCGCCCGCCGGCGCGAAGTGGAGATCATGCGGCTGGTGGGAGCCACCAACTGGTTCATCCGCTGGCCCTTCGTCATCGAGGGCGTGGTCACCGGCATCGCCGGTGCCGCCGGCGCCACCATACTGGTGCTGCTCACCAACAAGTTCCTCGTGGACAAGGTGATCAAGAACATGACCTTCCTCTTCAGCGCCGGGGCGGTGCCGGTCTTCAAGCTCACCCTGTTCCTCATTCTCTCGGGCACGCTCCTGGGAGCGCTGGGAAGCGCCCTGGCACTGAGGCGGTTCCTGAAGATCTGAGCCGGGCGGCGCCGGGCCCGGGACGAAGCCGTCCGCCGGCGGACGGCCTTATCCCTTTCCCACCACCGGGTAGTGAGCGGCAGCCACCGCGTCCAGGATCTCCTGCGTCTCCGGGGTGGGCGACCAGCCGGCCATTCCCGAGCGCAAGGTCACAGCGTCGTAACCCAGCATCTTCAGGATCGGCGTCACCTGGCCGGCGTCGCGGCCGTTGTCGCCGATGACCACGATCAGCTGGCCGTGCGGCAGCTGCACCAGGTTCTCCGGCTGTCCCAGTTCCCGCCAGGGGATGTCGATCGCTCCCTCGATGTGGCCCCGGGCGCGGTAGACGGCGGGGTCGCGGATGTCGAGCAGGAAGGTCTCGCCGGCCAGCACCGGGTCCGCCAGGCGGTCGTGGAGCCTCTTGGCGGTGATGTGGTTGAAGGGATACTCCTGGTCGAGCACGTTGTTGCTCATCAGCTCGTCGGCCGCCGCCCGCAGATCCTCGTAGTCGCCCGGCGGCACCGGCGGCAGCGTCGACACGGTGGGAGTGTTGGCGGTCACCGTGGCCGGCCCGGCGGCGTCGACCACCGGGTAGGGAAAGTCCATGGCGCGCCGGGCGTCGCCGGCGGTGATGTCGCGCCCGGCAACCGTCTGGGTCCAGGACCCCATGCCGTACTTGAGCAGCACCGCGTCGTAGCCCAGCCAGCGCAGGGTGGTGCAGACCTGGTTGGCGGTGTGCCCGGTGGGGCTGATGCAGACGATGGTCTTGTCGGTGGGCAGCTCGGCCAGGCTCTCGGGCTTGGCGATGGACTGCATCTCGATCCAGGTGGAGCCGGCGATCGACCCCTGGTTTTCCACTTCCAGGGTGGGCCGGGTGTCCAGGAGGAAGAACTCGTCCGCCCGCGCCGGGTCGTTGAGGACGGCGTACAGCTGCGCCGCGGTGATCATGTTGCCGGGATACTCGCTGTCACTGCCCCGGGCGGAAGCAAAGACCTCCCCCGCCCTGCGCGTGAGGGTATCCACCTGCCCGGTAGTTTCTTCCCCCCCGGTATCGCCGCATGCTGAAGCCAGCAGCGACGCCAGCAACAGCGCCAGCAGCGTTGCCGCCGCCCGCCAGTGGCCAACCCGCAATTTCATTGTTTCCTCCCGCATCGTCGTCGGTCCGGCCCGCCCCGGCCGCCTCCTGCCGTCCCGCCGGATGGACATCGTCAGAAGGGCTATACTTATGGTCGTGGAAGATCACGCCGACAGGCCCGTTTCCCCCTATACAGTCGCCGCCCGCTGGGGCACGGTATTGCTCTGGGCGGCGCTGATATTCATCTTATCTGCCCAGCCCAGCCTGGGTACAAACCTCGGCGTCTGGGACTACATCATGCGCAAGTCGGCGCACATGGCCGAGTACGCCGTGTTCTTCCTGCTCCTGAGGCGCGCCCTCTCGAGCCACGTCAGGGAGGGAACGGCGACGCTGCTGGCGGTGTTCATCGCCCTCGGTTACGCGGCGTCGGACGAATGGCACCAGACCTTCGTGCCGGGAAGGTCCGGCAAGGTGCTGGACGTGGGCTTCGACTTCGCCGGCATCGTGCTGGCCCTGGCCGTCTCGGAAAGCTATCGCCGGCGCCGGGCGGCCGCCGGCTGACCAGGCGAGAGGCAGCCGGCAGGAAAAAGACCCTCCCGGGGGAGGGTCTTGACCATGCGTTGCGGCTGGACCGGTGCCGCTACCAGGTGAATACCTTGTCGCTGGACTCGAGCAGCTCCACCAGCTTGGCGTAATCCTTGTCCTGGGTGAGGTTCATCACCGTGACCTCGTTGCCGGCGTTCTGGTGATCCTCGATGATGGTGTCCACGTGGCCCGCCGGCGTGCCTTCCTTGATGATGTGCAGGATCTTCATTTGCAACCTTCCTAGTAAGGGACGACGACGTCGTACTCCAGCAGCTTTGCAGGGACCTGTTGCATGTTGATCTGTTCGAAGCCCTCGTCGGCCTCGTTGACGGAGAAACGCTCGCACTCCATCATCTCCAGCGTGTCCAGGTTGAGCTGGTTACCCTCGTCGGTCTCGATGGGGTTCCCCAGGTTGAAGACCGACACCTGGTCGTCGGCGAGGGTCAGCCCCACCGCCATGCGTAGGGCCTCGCCCTGGCGGTCCTGGACGATCACGGCGATCTTTTTCGGTTCATCCGCCATCAGAAAACCACCACCTTGTCAGCATCGTGCATCATTACGGCGTTCTGGTACTGGCTGCCCCCGGTGGCGCCTTCCACGTCCTTGACGCCGCGGGGCTGGGCCGAGTGGTCGCAGTAAGCGACTTCGGCGGCGTCGCCGGCCTGCTTGCAGATCTCCTCCGTAAGCAGCGTACCGTCGTACATGGCGAACACCTGCACCTCGTGCCCCGCGTCCGACGCGGCCTTGATCAGGCCCAGGACGTCCTCGAGATGCTTGTTCGAATTGACCAGGATCCCTAGCTTCATGATTCGACCTCCATCGCTGACATTGGCGCACCTCCGTCGCTCGTGGTTTCGGCCGTCAACGCCCGGCCTGGGGCGAGATTATATTACGCGCCCCGTGCCGGCTCAAGGGCGCCGGCAAAGAAAAACCAAGGGGCACGGAAACAGGCCGACCCTGTCTCCGTGCCCCGGGTCACGCAGTCTCCGCGACTACTCCTACTTCTGTATCTTGACGGCGGTGACTCCCGACTTGGGAGAGGACTTGTCGAGGATGGTGAAGCCCTTCTCGCTGCAAGCCTGCTCCACCGACTCCACCGAGGAGGGGTTGTCGATGAGCACGCTCAGCACCATGCCGTCTTTCAGCTTCTCCATCGACTTCAGCGTGTAGAGCTGGGGGTGGGGGCAGACATAACCCGTTACATCCAGCTCGAAGTTGTTGTCGTCGATCTTGCTGAACTTCATGCCTGTTCACCTCCTGACCTTGCCGTGGGCTCCGTGGCTGGCGCGTAGCGTCAGATCTCGATATCGATGTCGAAGTCCATGTCGGCCATCTTGCGGTTGGCCCACCAGTTGACGATCTTCGCCGACAGGTAGGCGCCGACACCCATGCCGACGAAGAACACCCAGCCGCTGGGATCGCCGAAGGCCGCCGGCGCGTAGAAGGCGCCGATGTTGCAGCCGAGGGCGATGCGGGCGCCCACGCCCATCAGGGTGCCGCCGATTACAGCGTACACGAAAAGCTCGCGGCTGGGAAACTTCCACTTGAACTCCCGCGCCAGCAGCGACTTGAACGAGGCGCCCAGGATGAGCCCGAACGAGAGCAGCAGCGCCGGACTGTGCCAGGGGCGGGGCAGGCCGTTGTAGTCGCCGAAGTAGTGGTTGTCCTCCATCGTCTCCCGGCTGAGGCCGGCGGCCTTCATCGTCCAGCCGGCGAACATCGCTTCCTGGGTGGTGATGTACCAGTAGCCGGGGTCGAACACCGTGTCGCCGGAGCGCATGGCTACGTCGTCGGGGTAGGTCTTGTCGGGCCAGGTGGCCGGCGGTTCGCCGCCGGATTTCGTATTGCCCACCAGTACGTTACCGAAATTGACGAAGTCGTACTTCTTGGCCATCCAGCCCAGGGTGAATACCTGGGTGGCGGCCACCACGCCGATGAGGATGGCGGCGATGGCGGTGCGCTTCGAGGAAGCGATCATCGACCAGAAGCCGGCCAGGTCGTCCATGAATCCCGTCTTGGGCGTGCCGCCGTCGGCGTTGGCGGCGGCGGCCTGGACGCGGCGCTGGAGGAAGCCCTTCCTCACTACGATGATGTACACCGCCACCAGCAGGATCATCGCCACCAGGATGGCGTTGAGCAGGGCATCGCCCACGAAGTGCTGCCAGAAAGAATACTGGGCGTAGTCCACGTGCCCGCCCTCGCTGCCGCCGAAGAGGATCTCGGTCACGGAGAAGCTGGGCAGGCCGGCGATGAACTTGTCGAAGATGCGGTCGAAGATGGTGACCGCGAAGATCGCCTGGGAGAAGGCCAGGGACAACAGCACGGTAAGCGAGATCATGTTGCCCTCGCCGGTCTTGTAGAGGCTGCCGGTGGCACAACCGCCGGCGAACACCATGCCCATGCCGAACAGCAGGCCGCCGATCAGCCCGTGCAGCCCCAGCGGCGTCGTGTGGTAGCGATCGGGATAGTAGGTAAAGATGAAGACGGCGATGACGCTGAATACCATCATGCCGATCATGATGCCCACGAACATGCGCGGCACCTTGATCATGATCAGGTCACGCCACGCGGACGCGAAGCAGAAGCGCCCGTACTGCTGCAGGACGCCGTAGAGGAAGCCGAACCAGAGGTAGGCGACGATGTAAAGGTACGCCGGCGCGGAAATGTAGTACAGGAGCGAAATAATCGCCAGGAAGGCAAGCACCAGCATCGCGTAAACCGTTTTCTTCGAGCTCTTGGCTTCTGCCATTGTTCCTCCTAGGTTCTCCCGTGTTTCAGACGCCGGGCGCCCCCGCCGCCGACGTTCCCGCCCGCCTGCGACCGTCGCAGGCCGAAGTTGAACCGCCCTGCCCTGGCCAGTCGGAGCCGGGCGCACACGCCTGCCGCTCCCCGCACAGGCACGCCTGCCGCGAGGACGGCATGAAGGTGGATTGATCAGGAGGGCTTTTGCCGGGCTGCTGCTGCCGCCGGGGTAAAGTGCCCTGCTGCCGCCGGTTCGGATGCCCCCACCTTCTTTCAAGCGCTTCCCGAAGCGGCATCGCGTAATTAAATAATGAACGGCGGCATCTGTCAAGATAGGCGTTTGTTGCACTGGAACGGTAAAAAAGCTAGTCTGGAGGCATGCCGCGTTTCCTCAAGTTTTTCCTGATATCGCTCCTGGTTGCGCTTGCATTTCTCGCCGGCATCTACTTCGGAGCCCACTATTACCGCATTTCGCCGCTGATCGCCGCCCTGCCGGACGGCATCCGCACGACACTCTTCCCCGGTGACCGCCTGGTGGAGCTGCTGGCCGAGGTGGAGGGGATCATCGAGGAGAACTTCTACCAGCCGGTGGACCGTTCCCAGCTCGAGGACGGGGCCATGGAGGGCCTGGTGGGAAGCCTGGGCGATCCCTATGCCGCCTACATGAACCCCGACGAGTACCGCCAGTACGTGGAGCACCACGAGGAGGGAGCATACGTGGGCGTCGGCGTGCTCCTGGAGCCCAAGGACGGGCACCTGATGGTGGTGCGCACCCTGCAGGGATCGCCGGCCCAGCAGGCAGGCATCCAGGCGGGTGACGAGATCGTCGCCGTGGACGGGGAGTCGATCGCCGACAAGGTCGACGGCGAGGCGGCGGCGTTGATCCGGGGGGAAGAGGGAACCACGGTGAAGCTGACGGTGATGCGCGACGGCAGGCAGCTCGACTTCGAGATCGAGCGCCGCAGCCTGGAACTGCCCATCGTGCGCGAGGAGATGCTGGAGCGGAACGGGCACAAGGTCGGCTACATCGCCCTGGAACAGTTCTCCCTCGATGCCGGCGACAAGGTGCGCGGCGCCCACGACCGCCTGGTGGCGGACGGGGCGGAGGCGATCATCCTCGACCTCCGGAACAACGGCGGCGGCATTCTCGGCGAGGCGGTGAACGTGGCCAGTGTCTTCATCGAGAGCGGCCCCATCGTCTCGGTGGTGGGCCGCGACGGCGGTGAAGAGGTCTACCAGGCGCGTGGCGACGCCGACCAGTCCATCCCCCTGGTGGTGCTGGTGAACGGGTTCACCGCCAGCGCCTCGGAGATCGTGGCCGGGGCGGTGAAGGACGATGGCCGCGGCGAGATCGTGGGCGTCACCACCTTCGGCAAGGGCGTGGTGCAGAACCTGCGGCCGCTGAGCAACGGCGGCGCCATCAAGTATACCTCCGGCGTCTATTACACCCCCCTGCACGTGAACATCAACGAGATCGGCATCGAGCCGGACGTGGTGGTCGAGGACGCCCCCGGCACCCCCGCGGACGAGGCGCTGGAACGGGCGGTGCAGGAGCTGATCCGCTGAGCCGCCGCCGGGAGCGTACGCCGGCATGAAGCGCAGCGAGCGGCAGCAGCGCCCCGAGCACGCTTTCGTGGCCGTAATCGAGCGGCGGGGCAAGAGTTTCCAGGCGGAGGCCGCCTTCGGCGAGGAGCGGCGGGTGTTCGTGGGACGCAAGGACCTGCGGGGGGCCGCGGCCGGCGACCTGGTGGTCATCCGCGAGAGCGGCCGCGGCCGGGGGCGGGTGACGCGGCGCCTGGGGCGGGCGGATTCCCTGGAAGCAGTGATGGAGGGCATTCTCGCCTACTGGCGTGTCCGCCGCGGCTTCTCCCGGGACGCCCTCGCCGAGGCCGAGAAAGTTGCCCGCCGCACCGCGACGCCCGATCCCGGCCGCCGCGACCTCACCGGCGTTCCCGCTGTCACCATCGATCCCGACGAGGCCCGGGACTTCGACGATGCCGTCTCGCTGGTCCCCGGCCCCGGCCGGGGCGAGGTCACCCTGATGGTGCACATCGCCGACGTGGGCTACTTCGTGGACCCCGGCGGCGCCCTCGACCGGGAGGCGGCGGCAAAGGCGATGAGCGTCTACCTGCCGCTGGGGGTGGAGCCGATGCTGCCGCCGCTCCTGGCCAACGACGCCTGCAGCCTGCGGCCGGGGGCGGAGCGCAAGTGCTTCACCGTGGAGATGGTCTTCCGGGAGCCGGCGGCCGGCGGCGCGGAGAAAGGCGGGAGGGCCCCCCGTGACCGTGCCGGGCGGCGGCGCCGGCCGGGCAAGCGCGGCCTGGAGCCCGGGAAGGTCCGCTTCTACCGCAGCCTCATCCGCAGCCGCGCCCGCCTCACCTACAACCAGGTGGACGACTACTTCGAGGGCGGGGCGCCGGCGCCGGCAGGTACCGGGGAGCTGCTGGACCGCTGCCGGGAGCTGTCGGCGGCGCTCAGGGAAGGACGCTTTGCCCGCGGCGCCCTGGACATTCACACCTTCGAGCCCGAGTTCCGGCTGGGTGACGGCGGCGAGGTGCTGGGAGTGAGGCCGGCGCCGCGCTCGCAGTCGCACGCGCTGATCGAGGAATTCATGATCGCCGCCAACGAGGCAGTGGCCCGCTACCTGGAACGGCGGCGGCTGCCGGTGGTCTACCGCGTGCACGAGGAGCCGGACCCCGCGGCGGTGGAAGCGCTCTTCGAGCTGCTGGAGGACCTGGGGATCGAGGTGCCGCCGTTTTCCCTGGCGGAGGGAAGCAGCCGCCGCGCCGGCCAGGCGATCCAGCAGCTGCTGGCCAGGCACGGGCGCGCCGGCGGCGCCGCGTCCGCCGGCACCTTCTTCCACGAGACGGTGCTGCGCTCGCTGAAGCAGGCGCGCTACCTGGAGGACAACCTGGGCCACTTCGGCCTCGCCTCCCCGGCCTACCTGCACTTCACCTCTCCCATCCGCCGCTATCCGGACCTGGTGGCCCACCGGGCGCTGGCGGCGGCACTGGGGCTCTCGCGCTGGCAGGCGGACCGCTTCGAGCTGGCCGCCGTCGCCGAGCGCTGCTCGGAGCTGGAGCGGCGCGCTGCCCGGGTGGAACACGCCGGCGACGACGTGGTGCTGGCCCACCTGCTGGAGCGGCGGCTGTTTCACGAGGGCTGGGACCGCGTGTTTACCGGCGAGGTGATCAGCCTCATTCCCGCCGGGCTCTTCCTGCGTTTCGAGGAGGTCTTCGAGGGCTTCGTGCCGGCGCGGGTGCTCAGGGGCGACTACTACGTGCTCAACGACAAGGGCAGCGCCCTGGTGGGGCGGCGCTCGGGACGCCCCTACCGGCTGGGCGACGAGATGAACGTGCGCGTGGAGCGGATCGACAAGCTGCGGGGCAAGGTGGAGCTGCGCCCGGCTGGGGGCCGCGGCTAGCGTACCTTCAGCACCTTGGCGCCGCGGAGACCGCCGCGCTTGAGCTCCAGCAGCGCCTCATTTGCCTCGTCCAGCGGGTATTCCCGTACCTCCGGCCTGATGCCCGCCCCGGCGGCATGCTCCAGGAACTCCTCCACGTCCCGCCGGGTGACGTTGGCCACGCTCTTTACCTCCCGCTCCATCCACAGGTGCCGGCCGTAG
>JAJRWQ010000054.1 GCA_024276735.1 Actinomycetes bacterium | reverse complement strand
TCCACGACATCGACTGCCTCAAGGTTTACCTGCATCCCTACAGCCATGCCACTTACTACCCGGGGGCGGCGCCGATGCACCTGAAGCTGCTCTTCGCTCCCGCCGACGGCCGGATACTGGGGGCGCAGATCGTAGGCGGCGAGGGCGTGGACAAGCGCATCGACGTGCTGGCCACGGCGTTGAGGAGCGGCCTGACGGTATTCGACCTGGAGCAGCTGGAGCTGTCCTACTCTCCTCCCTACGGCTCCGCCAGGGACCCGGTGAACCTGGCCGGCTTCGTCGCCGCCAACATGATGCGCGGCGACATGGAGCCGTGGTTCGCCGAGGAGTACCCGGAGGGCACCGCCGGCGGCGTCATCGTCGACGTGCGCACCCGCAAGGAGTTCTCCCGCTGGCACATCGAGGGGGCGGTGAACATTCCCCTGCACGAGCTGCGCTCCCGCCTGGACGAGCTGCGGGAGCTGGCCGGCGACGGCCCGGTCTACCTGCAGTGCGAGGTGGGCATCAGGAGTTACAACGCGTACCGGATCCTGGTGCAGAGCGGTTTCCGGCGCGTCTCCACCCTGGCGGGTGGCCGCAAGACCTTCGTAAGCGTGCACCATTGAACGGCGGCCTGTTGACATTCGATCCCCACGCCCGCCCCGCCGGCGGCCGTTGGAATCTCGCCTGCGCCTACTGCCCCTCCCCCGCCGGCGGGAGCACCGCAACCACTGACGGCCCCTGCATGGCGCCGGAGGTGCTGGAGGCCTACATCCGCCAGCGCCTGCAGCCGCCGGTGGCATCCCCGGTGGTCATCACTTGGAAGGGCGGCGAGCCGACGCTGGCGGGGCTGGACTTCTTCCGCCGCGCCGCCGAGCTGGTGGAGAAGTATCGCCCTGCCGGCACCGAGGTGCGGCAGGCCCTGCACACCAACGGCACCACCCTGGACCACGAATGGTGCCGTTTCTTCCGGGAAGAGGGATTCCTGGTGGGCGTGGGGCTGGACGGGCCCCGCAAGCTCCACGACAAGTACCGGCGGCAGGGGCGGAGAAAACCGACGCACGGCAAGGCAATGGAAGCACTGGGCCTGCTGAACGAGCACGGCATCGACTACAACGTGATGGTCTCGGTGCACGCGGCCAACGCCGGCCACCCGCTCGAGGTCTACCGCTACCTGCGTGACCAGGCGGGGGCGCGCTTCATCCAGTTCCTGCCCGTGGTACAACGCGGCGAGGGCCGCGGGCGCCGGCGCCAGGGCGTAACCAGGGCCTCGGTGGACGCTGTGGACTACGGCGCCTTCCTCGTCGCGGTCTTCGACGAGTGGGTGCGCCGCGACATCGGCAGGGTCTTCGTCCAGGTCTTCGACGCGGCGCTCTCGGCCTGGGCCGGCATTCCCCAGGGGCTTTGCATCTTCGCCCCCGCCTGCGGCGACTCCCCCCTGCTGGATTTCAACGGCGACGTCTACGCCTGCAGCCGCTACCTGGAGCCGGAGTACCGGCTGGGAAACATCCTGGAGACGCCGCTGGCGGAGATGGCGGCCTCGGCGGCCCACCAGCGCTTCCGCCGCCAGAAGCTGGAAAGCCTGCCCCTGGCCTGCCGCACCTGCCGCTTCAGCTTCGCCTGCCGCGGCGGCTGTCCCGCCGATCGCTTCCGGGAAACCAAAGCCGGGGAGGAGCACCGGAACTATCTCTGCAGGGGTTACTACGACTTTTTTCAACACGTGGAGGAACCGATGCAGGCCATGGCCGGGCTGCTTGCCGAGGGCAAGCCCCCGGCGCTGCTGATGCAGCGCTACCGGGAAGAGTGATGGCGTGAAGATGCTGAGTCATCCGGCAGTTTCGCCTGGCAAGTGGTAAAGGATTTACTTGCGGGCAATAAAATAAGCTAAGAAGGAAGCCGACGAAAGGAAGCCATGGTCCCAGTCAGCGATAGCGTCGCCATTACCAAGGGAGCCCGCCTGCTCTTCATCATTGCTGGCATCTTCATCGTCGTCCTGGGAATGCGCGCCGCTGCCGAGATCATCAATTCCATCGCCCTGTCGCTGATCATCGCCATCAGCATGACCCCGATCCTCAACTGGCTGGTGGACAGGGGACTGCCGCGGGGATGGGCGCTGGCGTTGGTAACGGTGCTGGTGGTGGTCTCGGTGGTGCTGCTGGTGGTAGTAGTGGTGATCTCGCTGCAGAACGTGGTGGAGGCGTTGCCTACTTACCAGGACAAGGTGCAGTCGATCATCAACGATGTTACCGGCACCCTGAGCGATCACGGCATCGATGCCACCGAGATCAGGAACTCCGAGACCTTCAGCTCCGAGAACATCATCAACACCGGCATCTCCGCCGCCACCATGATCATCAACGTGCTCTCTTCCTGGTTCTTCATGCTGCTGCTGGTGAGCTACATGCTGCTGGAGGCGGTGGATTTCCCGGCAAAGATCGAGAAAACGCTCAAGGCCGGCAGCGCCATGCCACAGCACATCTACCGGCTCAACGTCTCCCTCAGGTCGTACATCTCCATGACCGTCTGGTTGGGGGCACTGAACGCGGTGATCATGACCGTGATCATGCTCATCCTGGGGGTGGACTTCGCCTTCCTCTGGGGCGTGCTGGCCTTCGTGATGAGCTTCATCCCGTACGTGGGCTTCGTAATTTCCCTGGTGCCACCTACAGGACTGGCGCTGCTGGAGGGCGGCTGGATCAACGCCGTCATCGTCCTCGCCGCCTTCATCGTCGTCAACACCCTCACCGACAACGTGCTCAAGCCCCGGGTGATGGGCAAGGGGCTGGACCTGTCACCGGTGGTGATCATGCTCTCCCTCTTCGTCTGGGCCTGGATCCTGGGTCCCATGGGCGCCCTGCTGGCGGTGCCCATGACCATCATCGTCAAGGAGCTCTTCCTGGAGGTGGGCGAGGACACCAGGTGGATCGCCAACCTGATGATGCCGCTGGAAGCGATATCCCGCACCGCGGCAGACAGGGAAGAGGGAAACGGTTGATCCCTGCCTCTCTCCCGACCATCGCCGTTGAGCCCGTTTGAAAAAAACGCTGCCGGATAAACTAGCCCTGTATCAACCTGTAGCCGAAAGGGTCGCCGGGTGAAGTCAAGGGAGGATTGGAAAAACGCGGCCGCGGTGTCCCTGGTGGTGCTGGCATCCTTTCTTGCCCCCCTAGCCGCGATCGCCGTCTGGCTCGACGAGCAAGTCCAGGACACGGACAGGTACGTGGAGACGGTGGCGCCGCTCAGCTACGACGACGCCGTCGCGGGCGCCGTCTCCGCCCGTCTCACCGACGAGCTCTTCCAAGCGGTGAACACCGAGGGTTACATCCGCCGGGTGTTGCCGGAAGACGCCGCCTTCCTCGCCCAGCCCCTGAACAGCCGCCTCTACGATTTCGTCAGGGAAAACATCGAGGAAGCAGTCAAGTCGGACTTTTTCAACCGCGTCTGGGTGGAAGCGAACCGCACTTCACACGCCGCGGTGTTGTCTTTCCTGCTGGGTGAGGGGGCGCCCATCGACGAGAATGGCGTCTACCTCGACCTCGCCCCCGTGGTCACCAGCGTCGAGGGGCGGCTGGCCGCCGCCGGCGTCGGCATCTTCGCAGACGCTCCCGGCGACGCCGTCGATCTTCGCCTCACCATCGTCGCCTCGCGGCTGCCGGCGGAGCTGCAAAGGTCCCTGAAGGCGCTCGATCGCCTCGCCCGGGTGCTGCCACCGCTGGTCATCGCCGCCTGGGCCGGCGCCATTGCGCTGGCAGGCGACCGGCGGCGGATGCTGATCGCGGCCGGCGGCGGACTGGCGCTGTCGATGGCGGCAATGGTGTTGACCCTGACGGCGGGCCGTGATCACCTGCTCGAGTCCGTCGCCGCCGGCGGCGGTTCCACCGATGCCGCCGCCGCCATCTATGACACCCTGCTGCGGTACCCGCTGGCCTTCACCCGCTGGAGCTTCCTCGCCGGCATCGCCGTCGCCCTCGTCGCCTGGCTGGCTGGAGCCGGGAGGCTCAAGACCATGGCCCGCGTCGCCGGCATTCACCTGGCCGGCGCTTCACCTTCGGGCGGCACCATGGCAACCGTGGCCTCCTGGATCGACCGGCGCCGGCGCCTGCTGGAAGCGGCCGCTGCGTTCGTGGTGCTGGGCGTGCTGGTATGGACGGACTGGCCCTCCCTCGCCGACGTGCTGCTGCTGGGGCTGGTACTCGCCGCCTGGGTGGCCCTGGTGGAGTGGCTGGCACGACTGGGCGGCGCCGCGAACGAAGCAGAACCGCCACGGAAATGAGGGGCGCGCGGAGGCGGCGACGGGAGCCGCTCCCGGAGCGGAACCGCTGCTAGGTGAAGAGGTGTTCCAGGGCCTGCCGGAAGTTTTCCACGTAGACGAACTCCAGGGACTTCCTCACCTTGGGCGGCAGCTCCTGGACGTCGGCGCGGTTGGCCTTGGGCAGCACGATCGTCTTCACGCCCGTCCGCATGGCGGCCAGGCACTTCTCCCTGAGGCCGCCCACGCGCAGGACCTTGCCGCGCAGGGTGATCTCACCCGTCGAGGCCACGCCGGGCTTCAGCGGCCGCCCGGAGAGCGCCGAGAGCATGGAGGCCGCCAGCGCTATCCCCGCCGAGGGCCCGTCCTTGGGGATCGCCCCCTCGGGGATGTGCAGGCGCAGGTCCTTGCCGGTCATGTCCCATTGGCCGCGCTCATCACAGGCCGGCGAATCGGGCCCGAAGAGCCTCCGGAAGGCCGGGTCGCGCTCGATGCGCGAGAGCAGGTACCCCCAGGCGGTGGAGGCCGATTCCTGCATCACCTCGCCCAGCTGGCCGGTGAGCACCTGTTCACCCTTGCCGCCGGCGACCACCGTCTCGATGGTGAGCACCTCGCCGCCGGTAGAGGTGTAGGCCAGCCCCAGTCCGGCTCCCACCAGCGGCTTGCGCTCCAAGCGCTCCTCGGAGAAGGGCGCCGGGCCCAGGTACTCCTCCAGGCCGGACGCCGTCACCTTCACCGGCAGCTCGGCCTCGCCTTCCAGGTACCGCCGGGCCACCTTGCGGTAGATCTTGCGCAGGGAGCGCTCCAGCTCCCGCACGCCCGATTCCCGCGTGTAGAAGCGAATCACCGCCTTGAGCGCCGCCGGGGTGATGGTGACGTCACGGCGCTTGAGCCCCGTCTCGGAGGCTATCTTCGGCAGCAGGTGGCGCTTGGCGATCTGTACCTTCTCTTCGAAGGTATATCCCGAGAGGTGAATGGTCTCCAGCCGGTCGTACAGGGTGGCCGGGATGCTCTCCTCGTAGTTGGCGGTGGTGAGAAAAAGGATGCGCGAAAGGTCGTAGTCCAGCTCCAGGTAGTTGTCGCGGAACTCGTGGTTCTGTACCGGGTCCAGCACCTCCATCAGCGCCGCCGCCGGGTTGCCGCGGAAGTCGGAGTCCATCTTGTCGATCTCGTCCAGGAGGATGACGGCGTTGTCCACCTTGGCCTTGGAGACGGCGTCGATGATGCGGCCGGGCATGGCGCCCACGTAAGTGCGCCGGTGGCCGCGGATCTCCGCCTCGTCGCGGACGCCGCCCAGGGAGATGCGCACGAAGGGCCGCTCCAGGGCGTCGGCGATGGCCTTGGCCACCGAGCTCTTGCCCACTCCCGGCGGGCCCACGAAGCAGAGGGTGGTGTTGGGCTGGTCGCGGCCCAGGAGCTTGCCCACCGCCAGGAACTCCAGCACCCGTTCCTTCACCTTGGCCAACCCGTAATGGGTCTTGTCCAGGTGCCGCGCCACCTCCGCCAGCTCGTAATCGCTCTTCTCCGCCAGCTCGCCCCAGGGCAGGGCGAAGACGTTGTCCAGGTAGTTGCGGATCACCGAGACCTCGGCCGACATCGGCGAGGTGGACTTGAGCTTGCTGATCTCCTTCTTCACCGCCTCCACCGTCGCCGGCGACATCTGCTTCTCTTCCAGCAGGCGGTAGTATTCCTTTACCGACTCGTCTTCGGCCTCGGCGTCGTCCAGCTCGTCGCGGATCACCTTCAGCTTCTCGTGCAGGAAGATCTGTCGCTGGGTGGACTCGATCTTCTCCTGCACCTTCTCGTTGATGTCGCGCTCGATGTCCAGTACCGCGTTCTCTTCCACCAGTATCTGCAGCACCGCCCCCAGGCAGGCCTCGGTGTCACTGAGCTCCAGGAGCTCCTGCTTGCGCTCGAAGGGAATCATCAGGTGCGCCGCCACCGCGTCCGCCAGTTCCGCGGGATCGTTGACGGCGCCGACGATCTGGCCGATCTCGTCGGGCATGTGGGGACTGGTGTCCACGTAGCGGATGAACTCCCTGAGCACCGCCCGCGCCAGCGCCTCCACCCGGTCGGCGGCGGCGTCGCTGTCGCGCGGCTCCAGCACCGTGTAGCTGACCTGGAAGTGCGGCGAGGTGGAAGTGAAGCGGTTGATGCGCACCCGCTTCTGGCCTTCCACCAGGGCCTTGATGGTGCCGTCGGGAAGCCGGTAGAGCTGGACCACGCTGGCGATGGTGCCCACCCGCAGGATGTCGTCGCTGGTGGGCTCCTCGATATCGGGCTCCCGCTGCGTGGAAAGGATTATCGGCGTGTTGTCGGCAAAGGCGCGCTCCAGCGCCTTGATGGACTTCTCGCGCCCCACGAAGATGGGAGCCACCATGCGGGGAAAGACCACCAGCTCGCGCGTGGGCAGCAGCGGCAGTGTCTTGGCAGGTTTACGCCGACTCTTCGTCAATCTCGGGGAGGACTCTCTCGGCCTCCGTCACCAGCGTGGGGTCGATTTCGCGCTCGATCGTCTCCCTGGTCACCACGCACTTGCGCACGTCGCTGCGCGACGGAAGCTCGAACATCACGTTCAGCAGCGCCTGCTCGATGATGGACCTCAGGCCGCGGGCGCCGGTCTCCAGCTTGATCGCCTTCTCGGCGATGGCCTCCAGCGAATCGGGGGCGAAGACCAGCTCGATGTCGTCGAACCTGAAGAAACGCTCGTACTGTTTCACCAGCGCGTTCTTGGGCGTGGTGAGAATCTTCACCAGGTCGTCGCGGTCCAGGTTGTGGATCGCCGTCACTACCGGCAGGCGGCCGATGAATTCCGGGATCAGGCCGTACTCCAGCAGGTCCTCCGGCATCACCTCGGCGAAGATGCTGCCCACGTCCTTCTCCAGCTTGCCCTTGACGTCGGCGGCAAATCCCATGCCCTTGTGGCCGATGCGCCGCTCGATGATCTTGTCCAGGTGGGCGAAGGCGCCGCCACAGATGAAGAGGATGTTGGTGGTATCGATGTTGAGAAACTCCTGGTGGGGATGCTTGCGCCCGCCCTGGGGCGGCACGCTGGCCACCGTGCCCTCTAGGATCTTCAGCAGAGCCTGCTGCACCCCCTCGCCGGAGACGTCGCGGGTGATCGAGGGGTTGTCGGCGCGGCGGGCGATCTTGTCCACCTCGTCGATGTAGATGATACCCGTCTCCGCCCGCTTGACGTCGAAGTCCGCCGCCTGGATCAGCTTCAGCAGGATGTTCTCCACGTCCTCGCCCACGTAGCCGGCCTCGGTGAGGGCGGTGGCGTCGGCGATGGCGAAGGGCACGTTGAGGAAGCGGGCCAGGGTCTGGGCCAGCAGGGTCTTGCCGCAGCCGGTGGGCCCCAGCAGCAGGATGTTGGACTTCTGCAGCTCCACGTCGTCGTCGTTTTCAGCGGACGACATCTGCACCCGCTTGTAATGGTTGTAAACGGCGACCGAGAGGGTGCGCTTGGCCTCCTCCTGGCCCACCACGTACTCGTTGAGCGCCTGGTAGATCTCGTCGGGCTTGGGAAGGTTGTCGATGTCGAGGTTGGCGGGGGCCGCCATCTCCTCGTCGATGATCTCGTTGCAGAGATCGATACACTCGTCGCAGATGTAGACGCCGGGTCCGGCGATCAGCTTCTTCACCTGCCTTTGCGACTTGCCGCAGAAGCTGCAGAGTAGCTGCTCGTTCCCATCCGTAGGCCGTGCCATCTCAGTCTCCCTTTACTGCCCGATGTTCGATGACCTCGTCCACGAGGCCGTATTCCTTTGCCTCCGTCGCCGTCATGAAATAGTCCCGGTCGGTGTCCTTGGAGACCTTCTCCAGCGGTTGACCCGTATGCAGGGACAGGATTTCGTCGAGGCGCTTGCGGAGGGATAGGGCTTCCTTGGCGTGGATCTCGATGTCAGCCGCGGGGCCCTGGAAGCCGCCGGACAGCTGGTGAATCAGGATCTTGGCATTGGGCAGGGCGAAACGCTTGCCCTTGGCGCCTCCCGCTAGAATCAGCGCTCCCATGCTCATTGCAATTCCCACACAGGTCGTCACCACGTCCGGCTTTATGAATTGCATTGTATCATAGATGGCCAGCCCGGCGTAGACCGATCCGCCGGGCGAGTTGATATAGAGGTTGATGTCCTTGTCCGGGTCGTCCGACTCCAGGTGCAGCAGCTGCGCCACCACCAGGTTGGCCACCTCGTCGCTGATGCCGGTTCCCAGGAAAATGATGCGTTCGTTGAGCAGCCGCGAGAAGATGTCGAAGGAACGTTCCCCGCGACTGGTCTGCTCGATGACCATCGGTATCAGTGGCATTTGTGCTTGCACCCCGCTGTCTGTTGGTTTGGCGGCGTGAGGGTGGCTCCCCCCGGCGCGTCTCTTCATCTTGCCGGCCTCCTCTCCGGCGGCCTCACTCGCCGCCGCCGGCTTCTTCCCCGGCCCGGGCATCTTTCTGCCCCGCTTCGTCTTTTCCTGCTTCGTCGGCTGCGCGGCGCAGCACGGGCACGGCGCTCTCGGCCATGATATCGATGGCGCCCCGCCGGCGCAGGTCGCGCCGCACCACCTTCTCGTGACCCGCGTCACGCGCTCCCGCGAGCAGCCTCTCGGGGTCGTATCCCATCTTCTCGGCGGTGGTGCGGATTTCCTGCTCGATGTCCTCGTCGCTCACCTCGATGCCCTCCACCTCGGCGATCGCGTCCAGCACCAGCTCCTGCTTCACGTAGGTCTCGGCCTGGGCGGCCAGCCGCCGGTCCAGCTCCGACTCGTCCATGCCCGTGTGCTCCAGGTACTGCTCCAGCGATGCGCCCTGGGATGCCAGCGACCGCGAAAGCTCCTTCTTCATCTCCTCCGCCTTGGCGCGGATCATCGGCTCGGGCACCTCCACCTCGGCCTCGTTGGCGGCCGCTTCCACCAGCCGCTGCCGGAAGGCATCCTCCACGTTCTTCTCCCGGGCCTCGCGGAAGCGCTTCTCGATGTCCGCCCGCAGCTCCTCGATGGTCTCGAACTCGCTGGCCTCGGCGGCAAACTCGTCGTCGGCCTCGGGAAGCACCCGCTCCTTGATCTCCTTCACCGTCACCTCGAACTCCGCCTCCTTGCCCGCCAGCCGCTCCGGCTGGTACTCGTCGGGGAAGGAGAGCGTGATCTTCTTCGTCTCCCCCAGCTTCATGCCCACGATCCCCTCCTCGAACCCGGGAATGAAGCTGCCGCTGCCCAGCTCCAGCATGTGGTCCTTGCCGGCGGCGCCCTCGATGGGCTCGCCGTCCATGTAGCCGGTGAAGTCGATGAGCACGAAGTCGCCTTCTTTCACGGTATCGCGATCCACCGTTTCCAGCCGCGAGAGGCTCAGGCGCAGGCGTTCGATCTGCTCCTCCACCTCTTCCGCCTCCACGCTCACTACTTCCTTCTCCACCTCCAGGCCGGTGTACTTGCCCAGCTTCGGGCGCGGCGGCACCTGCACCGTGGCCTTGAAGCTGAAGGGGCCGTTCTCGTCCTCCAGCGCCCCGAAATCGAGTTCGGGCTGATCGATGGGGTCGATCTCGGCCTCGTCCACCGCCGCCTGGTACCAGTCCGGCATGGCGTCGCTGAGCACTTGGGCCAGGATGGTCTCCTTGCCCAGGTTGGAGTAGAGCACCGGCCGCGGCACCTTGCCCTTGCGGAAGCCGGGGATGTTCACCTCGCGGGCCATGCGCCTGACGGTCCTGTCCACGCGAGCCTTCACCTCGTCCCCGGGCACTTCCACCTCGAGCACGACGCTGTTGCCTTCCTGCTTGCTGATACTGGTCTTGATATCGCTCAAATCGCTTTTCCCTTCCGCGCTCCGGCTGCCGAACCCATCCGGCGGGCGCAGCGATGCCGAGTCTCAATGTTAAAAGAGTTTCAAGCCAAAGTCCAAATCGGGGGCGCCCCCGGCCAGCGGCGCCGGGCCGCCGTGGCTGCTGGTGCGGGCGAGAGGACTCGAACCTCCACAGGGACAAGGCCCCACCAGCTCCTAAGGCTGGCGCGTCTACCGGTTTCGCCACGCCCGCACCGTCTGCCGGCGGCCGATGGCCGCCGTACCCGCAGTTCATATTATAACTGCGCGTGACGGCCGCGTGCGGCCAGGATGGAGGCGCCGTGCCCGGCGCCGCTGGTTTGCGCCGGCGCCGTGGTGGAAAGAGAAGACCATGGGCACGACGGCGAAAAAGACGGTCCTCATCACCGGCTGCCGGCGCGGCATCGGCCGCGACGCGGCGCTGGCGCTGGCGCGCCGCGGGCACCGGGTGTTGGCTACCACCCACACCGCGAAGGCAGCGGCGGAGCTGGGGCGGCTGGCCGCGGCCGAGCGGCTGCCCCTGGAGAGCTTCAAGCTGGACGTCACCGACACCGACGACCGCGAGCGGGCCCGCGACCACGATATCGACGTGCTGGTGAACAACGCCGCCGTGGGCATCTCGGGCTCGCTGGTCGAGGTGCCGCTGGACCTGGTGAGAAAGAGCTTCGAGGTGAACCTGCTGGGGCCGCTGGCGCTCACCCAGCTGGTGCTGCGGCAGATGATCGGCCGCGACTCGGGAACGGTCATCTTCGTCAGCTCCCTGGCCGGCCGCATCACCATGCCTTTCATGGCCCCCTACACCATGACCAAGTTCGCCATCTCCAGCGGCGCCGAGACGCTGCGAAGCGAGCTCGAGCGCCTCGGCAGCCGGGTCAACGTGTGTCTGGTGGAGCCCGGCGCCTACCATACCGGCTTCAACCAGGAGATGCTGGCGGGAAAGTACACCTGGATGGGCCGGGAGTCATACTTCCGGAAGCTGCTGGCCGAGATCCAGGCCGGCGAGGAGAAGTACTTCCGGCGCATGGAACAGCGCTCCACCGCCTCGATCGTCAGGCAGGTAGTCAGGGCCGCCGAGGTGGAGCGCCCCCGCATGCGCTACACCGCTCCCTGGTGGCAGGCGCTGGGCGTCAGGCTGATGCGCGCCGCCGGCCGCTAGCCGCCCCGGACGAGAAAACACCTGCTCATGCCGGCATCGCTACTGGCACGCCCGGCAGGACTCGAACCTGCAACCTACGGATTAGAAGTCCGTTGCTCTATCCGGTTGAGCTACGGGCGCAAGTTGGTCTTCAAGCCCGGTGATGCCGCAAACCGCCGCCGGCCGGCCGCCGCTGCTTCCGGGCACCGCCGGCGCGGCGGCAATAAAAAATGGGGTGGATGATGGGACTCGAACCCACGACCGCCGGATCCACAATCCGGAGCTCTACCAGCTGAGCTACATCCACCGCGTAATCGTCGCCGCCGGGGGCACTGCCGGGTGCCGCGCGGAAACGAACCCGTTCGCGGGGCACCGCCGTCGCCTTCACTGCCGGCAACGACCCCCGGAAAAACTGGAGCGGGCGACGGGATTCGAACCCGCGACAATCGGCTTGGAAGGCCGAGGCTCTACCAGCTGAGCTACACCCGCTCGCCACGCTTCCGCGCTCCGCCGAAGCAGGCCGCGGAAAACCACTCCCCGCGAGGCGGCTAAAGACCGCCTCTCCGGCATTCATATGATACATCAGCGGCAGCGGCTTGCGAAACGAGCCCGGCACGACGACGAGGCCGCCGGCGAGGTGGAAAAACCGCTTCCCGCCGCGGCTATCCAGGCCGCCCGGGCGCCGTCGGCACCCGGCAGGCCACGAGACACTGCGGGTGCCGAAACCAGGTCTCCCCCGATGCCGCCGCGGGGGCGAGAGACCCCCGGGGAAAAAGGATAATTCTTGCAACGGCGAGCTCTCGCGGGCGAAGTTGGTCGGGGCGGGCGGATTTGAACCGCCGACCTCTTGCTCCCAAAGCAAGCGCGCTACCAGGCTGCGCCACGCCCCGGAACGGCACCCGTCTCCCCGGCCGGCGCCGGGCCGCCAGCGGCGACGAGCCTTGCCGGCAAGGCCGATTATAACAGCAACCGCCCCTGGCCCCCGCCGGGAAAACCGGGGCCCGGCGGCTCAGCCCAGCACCGCGCCCTCGACGGCGGCGCGGTGCCCCCGGAGAAACTCGTCGGCCCCCATGCGCCGCCCGCCCTCCGGCTGCACCTCCACCAGCTCCAGGCTGCCGGTGCCGCAGCTCACCAGCAGGCGTTCGCCCTCGACCCGCACCGACCCGGGGCCGTCGCCGCCGCCGGCCACCGCCGCCTTCCAAACCTTGAGCCGCTTGTCGCCGATGGCGGTATAGGCGCCGATGTGCGGCGAGAGCGCCCGCACCTGGTTGGCGATCTCCCAGGCCTGGCGGCTCCAGTCGATGCGCAGGTCGTCGGCGGTGATCTTTTCCGCGTAGCTGGCGCCGATCTCCTGTTGCGGCTGGGGCAGGAACCCGTTACTCTCCAGGGCATCCAGGACCTCGACCAGGGCGGCGCCGCCGGCGATGCCCAGCTTTTCGTAGAGGCTGCCGGCATCGTCGTCGTCCGCGATCTCCAGCGGCCGCTGCAGGTAGATATCGCCGGTATCGAGGCCGGCCGCCATCTCCATGATGGAAACCCCGGTAACCCGCTCACCGGCCATCAGCGCCCGTTCCACCGGGCAGGCACCGCGGTACTTGGGAAGCAGGGAAGCGTGCACGTTGATGCAGGGAAGCGCCCCCAACAGCGGCGGCTTGAGAATCTGGCCGTAGGCGGCCACTGTCAGCACGTCGGCGCCCAGCTCCTCCAGCAGGGAAACCGTCTCGGCGGTGCTGATGCGCGGTGGCTGCTCCACGCGCAGCCCCTCTTCCACCGCCATGATCTTCACCGGCGGCTCCCGGCGGCGGCGCCCCCTGCCGGCGGGCCTGTCGGGCTGGGTGAAAACCACCACCACCTGGTGCCGCGAGCGCAGGAGGGCGCCCAGTACCAGCGCCCCGAAGTGCGGTGTGCCTGCGAAAGCTACCTTCATCGAGTGGACCTTCCCCGTCGCCGCCCGCCGCCG
>JAJRWQ010000053.1 GCA_024276735.1 Actinomycetes bacterium | reverse complement strand
AGACCGTTGTTCACCGTGCTCCAGCTGGCGCCGCCGTCGGTGGACTTGAAGACGCCGCCGCCGTCGGTGCCGGCGAAGACCGTGTGGTCGATGGCATAGTTCGGGGAGACGGTCAGGGACTTGATCTCGGTGAACATGCTGCCCGCCGCGGACCAGCTCGCACCGCCGTTGGTGGACTTGAAGACAGCGCCGCTTAAGGTGCCGGCGAAGAGCGTATGGTCGGCGGCGTAGTAGGGGGAGATGGCCAGGGACTTGACCGCGCCGGTGATGCCGTTTTGCGCCGTCACCCAGCTGTCGCCCCCGTCGCTGGATCTGGATACGCCGTTGTCGGTAGCCACGAAGATAGTATGGTCACTGGTGTAGCCGGGAGAAATGACCAGGGAATTGATGTCGACAAATGTAGGGCTGAAAGCCGTCACGCTCCAGCTCGCACCCCCGTCGGTGGACTTGTAGAGGCCGGCGCCGGAAGTGCCGGCGAAGACGGTATGGTCGCTGGCGTAGCCGGGGGAAAGGACCAGAGAGTTCACGTCCCCGGTTTCGAGGCCGCTGTTGGCGGTGCTCCAGCTGGCGCCGCCGTCGGTGGACTTGAAGATACCACCGCCGAAAGCGCTGGCGAAGACGGTATGGTCGCTGGCGAAGCCGGGGGAAACGGCCATGGTGTTGATATCGCCGCCGTAAGGACCACTGCTGGTCCACTGGTTCCTTCCCGCGGGAGCAGCGGCCGGGAAGGCCAGCAGGAGGATGACCAATACCACCAGCGGCGGGATGGCCGCGAAAAGCCTTGCTCCGGTTATGCTTTTGTCCGTCGTCATGCGCGGCCTCACCCGCCGGATCGTTGGTGGCAGAGCTTGTCACAATCAATGCTACCTCACCCGCTCGTTTATTGTAAACATACCATTATTGCTCGTATTGATCCGCTGACCCGCCACTGGCAACGACAGCGAACCGGGGGCTTGGCAATGAGCCCGGCGACGGCCGCCCCGGCTGCGCGGGGCGGCCAGGCGTTCCTGGCGGGGCGCGCAGGGGGAAGCCTCCCCGCCGGCCCTCCCCCGTCCGGCTGCCCTCCCTCCCGACTGAAGACCGCGCCCCTGCATCGCCGGGCACGGCAGAACGTTCCCGCGTGACGCGAAAAACAGGCGCCGGGGTGGTGCTTCCGCCTTGATGGTCACAGCGCTCTGCGCATAGAATAAGCTGTTCGAGGTCGACAGCACACACTGGGTCGCCGGGGGCGACAGGCAGGCATCCTGGTCCCGCGGCGGCACCGCCCCGACGAGGGAGGTTGCATGTTCTCGAAGATCATGATCGCCACCGACGGTTCGGAGCGCGCCGAGCGGGCGGCCGAGCACGCCTTCGTGCTCGCTAAGGCCTGCAACGCGGAGCTGCAGGTAGTCAGCGTCACCAACACCAGCTCGCCCCGGGAAGCCTACGAGATCGATCCCGATTTCCACGAGGAGACCGAGGAGATGACGAACGTGAACGTCGACGAGCTGAAGGAAAAGCGCTCCCGGCCGGAACGGGAGATCGTCGACAAGGTGCTGAAACTGGCGGCGGAGAAGGGAATCCGTGCCAGCGGCCACGTGGCGGCGGGCGACCCCGCCGAGGAGATTCTCAAGTTCGCCGAAGAGAGCGGCACCGGCCTCATCGTTCTCGGCTCGCACGGGCGCGGCGCCCTCGCTTCCGCGGTGATGGGCAGCGTCTGCGCCAAGGTGGTGCGCTCGGGCGAGACCCCGGTGCTGGTGGTACCGGCACGCAAGGACAAGAAATAGCAGCCGTCCGTACCGGCGACGGCGACAGACCAAAAGCAGGTAGCACTCAGTCGAGGACGGTGCCGCAGATCTCGCTGAAGTGGGCTCCCCAGAGGACCCGCTGGCTGGTGAAGATCTCGGCGTCGGGTGCCCCGGCGGCAGCGGTGCCGTAGCCGGCGGCATCATACCCCTTGACCACCACCGGCCCGTTCATCACCCCCGGGAACTGGGGCGTGATGCTCTCCCCCGGCCCCACCGTGAAGTACTGCTCGCCGCTGGCGGAGTCGGTCATGCGCTCGCCGCCGATCCAGATCTCCACCTTCACCTCGCGGTCGCCCGGGTTGGACACCAGGATCCAGTCACGGGCACCCGAGCTTTGCTGGTCGTACCACGAGAAGTGCTCGGTGGCGGCAAGCCGCGTGGCATCGTATCCGACTACCTCCTCGAAGGAGGAACCGAACAGGCAACGCTGCGAGGTGATGAAGTCGAGGTTCGGCGTCCCCGGGTTGGCAGGGTCGTAGCCGGCGGCATCATACCCCTTGACCACCACCGGCCCGTTCATCACCCCCGGGAACTGGGGCGTGATGCTCTCCCCCGGCTCCACCGTGAAGTACTGCTCGCCGCTGGCGGAGTCGGTCATGCGCTCGCCGCCGATCCAGATCTCCACCGCCAGGCGGCGGTCCTGGTGGGGGTTGGCCACCAGCAGCCATGAACGGGTTCCCTCGCTCCGCATGTCATACCAGGACGACATGTACTCGCTGCTCAGCTCCGCGGCGGGGATACCCATGATCTCGTTGAAATCGCCCTGCCAGAGTGTACGCTCGCTGGCGATCACCGGGCGCGGCGCTCCCGGCTGGCCCGGCTCGTAGGCCACCACTTCCACGGGACCGCCCATGACATCCGTAAACTCGGGCGTAACGCTGCCGCCGGCCTCGATGATATAAGGCTCGGAGTTCATCTTTTCGCCGTCGATGTAGATGTCCGCCGCCACCGCCGTCTCCCCCGGGTTGCCGATCAGGATCCAGGAGCTGGCGCCGGGGCTTTGATCATCGTACCAGCTGAAGTAGTAGTGGCTGTCCAGGCGGGATTCCTCGATACCGCCGATCTCCTCGAAGGAATCGCCGTAGAGGGTGCGCCTGCTCACCACCTCGGCCTCGCCGTTGAGGGATTCCACCTTCACCGGTCCTCCCATCACGCCGGGATAGGTGACGGCGCCGGTCTTGCCCGGATCCACCTCGATGGGGGCCGTCGACATCTTCACCCCGCCCACGGTGACGTCGAAGCCCGCCGTGCCGGTATCGCCGGCGTTGCCCATCACCAGCCAGTCGCGCATGTTCCGGCTCTGCATGTCGTACCAGGGGAAGTAGTAGACCCTGGGCGGCGGCGCGGTGGTGAAGCTCCACCGGTATTCGGCGGGCAGGTGGTTGCCGGCGAGGTCGGTGACGTCGGTGGTGACGGTCGCCGTGTACGTGGTGGAGTAATCCAGGTCCGCCTGGGGCTGCAGCGTCGCCTTGTGGGTGCCGTTGTCGTAGCTGACATCGGCAGGCACGGGAGCCCCGCCGTCGTCCTCGAGGGTGAAGCTGGAGGCGTCGATGCTCGCCGGGTTCATTTGCTCCGAGAAGGTGACCGCGACGGCCGTCGAGGCATAGACGCCGGCGGCATCCGCGGCGGGCCTGGTTGCCGTCACCGAGGGCGGCGTGTCGTCCTCGGTCGGAACGTACGCGTAGGCGGTCTGGTAATCGTAGATCGGCACCGGCACGTTGGTGGCGGTGTAAGTAGTGCCGTGGTCGGTGACGCTGAACTTGACGATGTTGCCGGTGTCGTAGCCGGCGGCGTCGTAGACCTTCAGGAACCAGCGGTTGTTCCAGTCGGGCGGCAGGTGGTCGGCGCCGCCGGAGATGTCCACCGTCAGGTAGATGTCGTTGGCGGAGCCGCCCTCGCGGTTGGAGACCACCTTGGACCAGTAGGGATTGGCGGGGTCACCGACACCCACCGTCACCACCAGGTCCCCGCGGTAGGTATGGTCGATCTCGATGCGGGCGGTGGTCTCCGACGGCGGCCCGCTGCCGCCGATGCCCACCGCCGCGAAGCCGGCGTCCACTGCCGCCACCTCGGGGCTGCCGGCGCCGTAGAGATCGGCGGCCGCCTGCACGCTGGCGTCGCGGGCGTCGCTGAACTGGGATCCCGGGGTCAGGTAGTCGGTGAGCGTACGATACCACACCTGCTCCATCTTGTCCTTGCCGATGGCCGCGGCCACGTTGTAGGCCGCCTTGTTGGGGATACCGCTGTTGGTATGCACGCCGCCGTGGTCGCTGCTGGTGTCGACGTAGTTGTTCATGTGGTCCGGCTGGCCGTAGAGCGGCGGGTTCTCCAGGCTGCGCAGGGCATCACCGGGAGTCTGCGGCGTGTAGACGTCTTCACCCATCAGCCAGTCGTCCCGGTCCACCATGGCGCCGAAGACGTCGGAGTAAGACTCGTTGAGGGCACCCGACTGGTAGGAGTAGATGAGACCGGCGGTGAACTGGGTGATGCCGTGCGTCAGCTCGTGGGCGACGACGTCGAGGGCGTTGCCCAGGGGCGAGAAGACATAGCCGTCGCCGTCACCATAGGTCATCTGGCTGCCGTTCCAGAAGGCATTGTTGTAGTTGGTGCTGTAGTGAACGGTGCTCTTGAGGGTCATGCCGGAGCCGTCGAGGCTGTCGCGTCCAAAGGTGTTGTAGTAGTAGTCGTAGACGGCGCCGGCGTTGACGTGGGCGGCGTTCACCACCGAATCGCCGGTGAGCGGCCCGCCCTCGTTGATCATCAGCGTCCCGGGCAGGGTGGTGCCGTGGTTGGCCGAGTAGGTGAGGCGGCTGCGGGCGCTCTCCAGGTCGTCGTAGGCACTGATGAGCCCGCCGTCACGGGCGTTGACGAAGGCCACCATCCGCAGCGGCGGCTGGTCGGCCGCCAGCACCACCTTCCAGGCCAGGCGGGCATCACCGCCGGCGAGCGGCAGGATCACCAGCTGCGGCAGTTCCTTCTGCGGCGGATCGGCATCCACGCCCAGGCCGTCACGGGCCGCGTCCACCGCTTCCCCGGCCCCCACCTCCGGCGTCACCGCGACGTCGATGCCGGGATAATAGTCGCCGTTGATGGCGGTGATGTCACCGCTGCCATCGAAGTGCACCACCAGCTGGGCACCGAAGACTGGTACTCCCTGGTACACCTGGGCCAGCCGCAGGTGGGTCATGCCCAGCGTGTCGGTTCGCGATCCCGCCTGCTCCAGCTCGCCGGCAGGATCCTGCATCCGGTAGAGATCACGGTTCTGGTCGAAGAAGGCGAGCACGTCGGCGTAGTCATCGCCGGCATCGGGCGGCGTCACCGGGCCGGTGAGAAAGGCCGGCACCCCGGTAAGCGGGTCCCAGTGAACCTGGGCCTTTTGCCCGCCGGCAAGGTCGACGCCGGCCGACCAGGAATCCTGCGGGTCCTCCCGGACGGCGTAGGCCGGCTGCAGCGGCGACTGGCCCTTGCCGCCGCCGGCGCCGGCGCCGCCGGTACCCTCGCCCCACCCGAGCACTGCTGCGCCCAGCGTCACGGCAAGCAGCAGCGACGCCGTCAGCACGAACAGTAGCGCCGCCGCCGCCATTGCCACCAGCCTGCGCCCCGTGGGGGGTCCGTATCTTCCGCTTCCTCCGGCCATCGTTTCCGGTCGCTTCGACCGGACACCTCTTTCCTGCTTCCGCTCGCAACAGCGGGTCCCCGATCCGAATGCACAGATCGTCGTGGAACCCCTCCATTATTTGCTTCGGAAGCGCGGACGGCATCCGTGAGCACGGGCAGCGGGATCTACGCAGGCTGGAAGCAACCTCGGGGCGAAACGGGGGCGGCCGCGGGGAGGCAGCGGCCGGGGATCAGTTCCGGCGGGACGGCTCGATGATGATCTTGATGGACTTTTGGGGACTGGTCACCAGCTGGAAGCCGCGGCCGGTTTCCGCCAGCGGCAGCCGGTGGGTGACGGTCTCCGCCACCGGCACCCGCCCGGCGCGGATCAGCTCCAGCGCCAGGTGACAGTCCGCCGGGCTGCCGGCGTAACTGCTGGTGAGCGTCACCTCGTTGCGCCAGAAGAAGTCGTTGACGGCCAGGGGCAGCTTCACCTCCGGCCTGGTGGTGGCAAAGAAGAGCACGGTGCCCATGCGGCCGGCGGCGGCCAGCGCCTGCTCCACCGCCGGCGGGGCGCCCGCGCACAGCAGGACCAGGTCGGCGCCCCGTCCCTGGTTGAGCTCCCGGAAACCGGCGGCTACGTCTTCCCTGCCGGCGTCGATCACCGCCTCCGCCCCCAGGCGGCGCGCCGCCTCCAGGCGGTAGCCGTCGACGTCGGCGGCGACGACCAGGCCGGCGCCCAGCGCCCGCGCCGCCATCACGTGCAGCAGGCCGGAGATGCCGCTGCCGATCACCAGCACCGAGCAGCCGGGAAAGAACCGCGCATGCCGCTGGCCCCGGAGCACGCAGGCGAGGGGCTCCACGAAAGATCCCTCCACGAAGGTGACGCTGTCGGGCAGCAGGAAAGTGCCCCGCTCCACGTTCACCGCGGGAACGCGTACGTACTCGGCGAAACCCCCGGGATCGAAGCTGGTGGTCCTCAGCGTCTCGCAAACGGTGTGATGGCCGCTGCGGCAGTAATGGCAGGTCATACAGGGCACGTGGTGCGTCACCGCCACCCGGTCCCCCACCCGGAACCGCTCCACGCCCTCGCCGGTCTCCACCACCTCGCCGGCGATCTCGTGCCCCAGCACCAGCGGCACCTTGTGGGCACGGTACCACTCCATCACGTCGCTGCCGCAGATACCGCTGGCCGCGATGCGCACCAGCAGCTCCCCGGGGCCGGGCCGGGGCACGTCCGCTTCCTCCAGGCGCACGTCGCTGTTGCTGTAGTACATGGCCACGTGCATGCGCGCCGGGATGTCGTCTCTCGATTCGGTCATACGGGCATGGCGTGCGGTGTGGGGCCCGGCGGCCGCGCCGGGGAGCAGGGCCGGACGGGCGGCGCCTGCTAGACCGCCGCCTTCCTGCTCTCGAAGAGCTCGTACGCCTCGTCCACCGAGGCGCCGTCGTGGACCACCGCCCGCACCGCCTGGATCATCGCCACCGGGTCCTCGGACTGGAAGATGTTGCGTCCCATGTCCACGCCGATGGCGCCTGCATCGATGGCGTTGCGCGCCATCTGCAGGGCGTCGCGCTCGGGGATCTTCTTGCCGCCGGCGATCACCACCGGCACCGGGCAGCTCTCGGTCACCTTCTCGAACCCGTCCACGTAATAGGTCTTGATGATGTCCGCCCCCAGCTCGGCCCCCAGGCGCGAGGCCAGCGCCATGTAACGGGCGTCGCGCACCATGTCACGCCCGACGGCGGTGACGCAGAGAGTGGGGATGCCGTATGCCTGGGCCTCGTCGATGATCTCGGCGAAGGTGAGAATGGTGTCACGCTCGTAGTCGGCGCCCACCAGGATGGAGAAGGCGACGCAGGAAGCATTGAGCCTGATGGCGTCCTCGATGCTGCAGGTGGCGCCCTCGTGCAGCAGGGCCTCCTGGTTGAGGATGCTGGTGCCCCCGGAGACCCTGAGGGTGATGGGGATGTCCACGCCGGGGTCGATGTAGTTGCGCAGCGCTCCCCGGGTGAGCATCAGCGTGTCAGCGTACGGCAGCAGGGGATTCACGGCTGCATCCAGCTTTTCCAGGCCCGTGGTGGGCCCCATGAAATAGCCGTGATCCACCGCCAGCATCACCGTCTTGCCGGTATCGGGCTTGATTATCCGGTCGATTCGGTTCTGCTTTCCCCAGTCCATCTTGGTTACCTCCGAAATCGATGATCTTGATCGCGCCGGGATGCCGGCGCCATGGCGGCAGCCCGCTGCCCCGGGGCCGCCCGCGGTGCACCTAACGATACCACGCCCCCGCCCCTTCCCGCCAGCCCACGGCCCGCTGGGCGGGAGCGATTCCCGCGGAATTATTATCAGGGTATTCCCCTAGTAACATAATCACAATGACCATATATACTGATTAAGTAACACCGTTATATCCCTGTAACCGAAAACAGCCTGCACGTCCAGCGCTTTTATCACCCGGAGGATACCCGGCCGCCTGGGAGCGGCGTTGACATAATATCAAATTTATTGTATTGGCCACGCGGGGCAGGTGTTGATCGTGGAAGGCCTGCACGACTTCATAGAGACGAACATCGTGGTGGTCAATTTCGCCTACGGCCTGGTCTACTTCACCTTCGGCATGGCCATCGCCCTCCAGCGCCGGAGCCTGAGCAACTTCCGCCTCGCCCGCTACCTGTGGCTGCTGGCGGCGTTCGGCATCATTCACGGTATCGCCGAATGGGGCATGGTCTTCATCCCCATCCAGGCCTCCTACCTTTCACCGGAATGGATGAACTTCCTCACCAGCCTGCAGACGCTGGCCTGGGCCGTGTCCTACACCTTCCTGCTCCAGTTCGCGGTGATGATGATCGCTCCCCGCCTGCCGTTCGTGTCGCGCATCCGCTCCTTCGTCCGCTGGTACGCCCCGCTCTGGAGCGCCGCGGTGATCATCACCGCCATGCTCTTCATTCCTTCCGACCTCAGCGAGATCTGGATCCGTTACCTCCTGGGCTTCCCGGGAGCGCTGCTGACGGCGGTGGTCTTCTGGGAGGAGCGCCGCAGCTTCCGGGAGTTTCCGGCACCCGCCACCAAGTTCGACCTCACCCTGGCCGCCGCCGCCTTCGCCGCCTACGCGGTGCTGGGCGGGCTGGTGGTGCCGGGACACGGCGTGCGACCGCTCTCGTGGCTCAACTACTACAACGTCTTCACCACCACCGACTTCCCCATCCAGTTCTACCGGGCGCTGGTAGGGCTGTTCATCGCCGTCTTCGTCATCCGCACGCTCTCGGTCTTCGACCTGGAGATCCGGCACCGGCTGGAAGCAACCGAGAAGAAGCAGGCCCTGCTGGAGGACAGGCACCGCATCGCCCGCGATCTGCACGACGGCGTCATCCAGGACATCTACGCCGCCGGCCTTCAGCTGCAGGCCGCATCCACCGCCGTCTGCGAGGACCCGGCAAGGGTGAAGGGCGAGATCGGCCACATCCTGGAGCTGCTGAACAAGGTGATATCGGACATCCGGGGCTACATCTTCCGGCTCGATTCCCGTGACGGGGCACCGGATTTCTACGGCTACCTGCGGCACATCGTGCATGAATTCTCCGCCGCCGGCCCGGTGACCGCCCGCCTGGAGATCCGCGGCGACGGCAGGAGACTCACCGCCGAGCAGCAGCAGAACATAGTCTTCATCGTCCGCGAGTGCCTGAGCAACATCAGCCGCCACTCCATGGCCAGCCGCGCCGACATCTGCCTCGATTTCGGGGAAGCAGGGCTGACGCTCTCGGTGAAGGACGACGGCGTCGGCATCGACCCCGCCATTACCGATGAAACCCCCCTGGAGGAATCCAGTGGCGGCCTGGGCAATATCGCCAGCCGCGCGGAGGAGATGGGGGCCCGTTTCTCCATCGCCAACCGGACGGACGACCGGGGGGCGCTGGTCACCCTCTGGATCCCCTACCGTTCCCAGGCTGAAAGGGACGAGGCCGGGCTCGCCTCGACGCCGCTGGAGACGGGAACATGAAAAATGGAGCCGAAACCATGAAGGTACTGATCGTCGATGACCACGAAGTCGTACGCACCGGGCTGAGGACCCTGCTGGGGGCCCACGAAGATATCGAGATAACCGGTGAAGCGGAAACCGCCGCGGCGGCGGTGAAAAGCGCCATGGATACGCGGCCGGACACGGTGCTGATGGACGTGCGCCTCCCGGACGGCAGCGGCATCGAGGCCTGCAGGCGGATCCGGTCGGCGGCACCGGAGGTGCGGGTGCTGATGCTGACCTCGTACTCCGACGAAGAGGCCATCTTTGCCGCGGTGATGGCCGGGGCATCCGGCTACCTGCTCAAGCAGGTGGACGCCGACCAGCTGTACGAGGCCATTCTCGCCGTGGGCCGCGGCGAGTCGCTGCTGGATCCTCACCTGAGCAAGGCCGTGGTGGACCGGATCCATGAAATCTGCGAAGGCGCCCCGGTGCGCGGGCTCGACTCCCTCACCGAGAGGGAGAAGGAGATCCTGGAGCTGATCGCCGAAGGCCTCACCAACAAGGAAATAGCCGAGCGGGTCTTCCTGAGCCAGAAGACGGTACGCAACTACGTCAGCTCCATCTTCCAGAAGATCCACGTCTCCCATCGCACGCAGGCCGCCATCTACTACCTCAACCGCAAGAAGGACGAAGACCGGGGGCTCACTCAGTAGTCGTCGCGGTTTCCTCCGCGCGGCGCCGCCCGAAAACCTGGATGCCCGCGACTGCGAGCAACAGCCCCGTTCCGGCGGCGGCGACCCAGAAACCGTAGGAGCGCCCGCCGTCGATGGTGAAGTATCCCTGACCCACCGCCTCCTGGCGCCAGGCGGCGGCTTTAACGTTGGGAGCCGGGTTCCGCTGCATCCACAGCGAATCCGCCCGGTCCATCAGCGGCCAGTAGGCAACCAGCGCCAGCAGCACCAGCAGGGACGTCGCCGGCGCCAGCAGGGTGCGCGAGCCCCGGGGGCGCTTTTCCTCTCCCCAGCCGCCGCCCAGCTCGACGACGAGAATGCTCACCGAGGCGGCAACGATGACCCCCAGCAACGCCGCCGTGGCGTAGAAGAGGCCGCTGGCGTTGAGCAGGCTCCAGAGGTTGGCACGGTCGGCGAGCGAGCCGGCACTCATGCCCCCGTAAGTGGCCAGCACCTCGGGGGCCGACTTCATCCCCGGCGCCACCTTGGCCACCATCGAGGAATCGATCTCGCCGAGCTTGTCGGACAGCTCCGAGGCGTCCACGTTCCAGCCGTACCACGGAAGCAACGTGGAAGCCAGCAGGATCAGTACACCCGCCACCGCCAGGGAGAAAACGATAATCGTCTTTCGGGAAGAGACTTGCTGGGAACTCATGGCTACCCTTTCACTGGCTGGCTTTTTTCATCTACGGGGAACGAGGAGAAGCCCAGGGGGCTCTCCCCCGGGCTCTCCTCGTTCACTTGCGTCGCCGGGCGCCGTCTTACGGCGTCAGCTTCAGGTCCTGCGGCGGCGTGGAGGGCATGTGGTAGTTCACTTCGCTGTGCCCCCTGGCCACGTGACAGGCGTTGCACTGGTCGAGCATGTGCGCGTAGGCGGTGTCGAAGGCGGTGATGTCTTCGGCGTTCAGGGCACTCTCCACCTGCGGCAGTCCGTCATCATCCATGAAGTACAGCAGGGCGTTGGAGTTGCCCGGCCTGGTGATGGCACCACTCTCCATGTACTCCGCCATCTCCTTGACCTCGTACCTGGCCAGCTCCCAGTTGCCGCCGTGAGCGGCGTAGGGAGCTACCCAGGCGCGGTAGCCGACCTCGATCATGATGGTGCCCAGTCCCGGCTGCACTTTCGAGAGCTCCTGCTGGGTGAGGCAACCATCCACGGT
>JAJRWQ010000052.1 GCA_024276735.1 Actinomycetes bacterium | reverse complement strand
TTCGTCCAGCCCCTGGAGGAGGTGGTGCGTATACGCACCGGCGAGCGGGGGCGGGAGGCCATTGGCTGACGGTGGTCAGGTTTCGCCGCCGCCGCCCGCGGCGGCGATGCCGGCGGGCCTGCTCTCCTGTGCCTGGACGCGCAGTCCCGCCCGCCGGCACGAAGGGCGGCCCCCGGCGGCCGCCCTTCTCCCTGCGGCCGGACCCGGCCGGGCAGCCGTTATGCCGCCGGTACAAATCAGCAGCTTGCGATTCTATCCTCCAGGACAAGAAGTGGAGGACTGCCGGCCTCTATAATCATCCGCGTCCAGGCACACCACGGCCGCCGCGGGGCCTGCCCGCGGCGCCGGTAGCAAGAGAAGGAGAGCAGCCTATGAATGCCCCTGAAGGCCTCACGGAACTGGTCAGTGCCGGCAACGTGTTATTCCTCATCTGGGGAGCGGTGCTGATCTTTTCCATGCACGCCGGCTTTGCCTTCCTGGAAGCCGGGAGCGTGCGCAAGAAGAACGTCGTCAACGCCCTCACCAAGATACCCACTGACTGGGCGGTCTCGACGCTGGTTTATTTCTTCGTTGGGTTTCCCCTCGCCTACGGCATCACCTTCCTGGGCAGCGCCACGGGCATGCTGGAGGACCGCTCCTACGACCTGGCCCACTTCTTCTTCCTGCTCTGCTTCGCCGCGGTGATCCCGGCGATCATCAGCGGCGGCATCGCCGAGCGGATGAAGTTCCTGCCCCACGTCATCGGCGGCGCGGTGCTGGTGGCCACCGCCTACCCCCTGTTCGAGGGGCTGGTATGGGGCCGCTTCAACGTGCTGGGCGCCGACGACGGCTGGCTGGCGGGCGCCTTCGGTGCCGGCTTCCACGACTACGCCGGCTCGGTGGTGGTGCACGCCATGGGCGGCTGGCTGGCGCTGCCGGTGATCATCATGGTGGGGGCGCGCATGGGCCGCTACCTCGACGGCGAGAGCCGGCCCGTCGCCATCCACAGCGTCCCCTTCGTGGCCCTGGGCAGTTGGTTCCTGATGGTGGGCTGGTTCGGGTTCAACGTCGCCTCGGCGGCGACGCTGCCGAAGATCTCCGGCCTGGTGGCCGCCAACTCGCTGATGGCCATGGGCGGCGGCCTGCTGGCAGCGATGCTGGTGTCCAGGCGGGACAGCGTCTTCGTCTACAACGGCGCCCTGGCCGGCCTGGTGGCGGTCTGCGCCGGTTCTGATATCATGCACCCCGTGAGCGCCCTGGTGGTGGGCGCCGTGGCCGGCGTCATCTTCGTCAAGGGCTTTCTCTGGGCCAACGAGAAGCTGCGCATCGACGACGTGCTGGGCGTCTGGCCCCTGCACGGCATCTGCGGCGCCTGGGGCGGCGTCGCCGCCGGCATCTTCGGCCTGGAGAGCCTGGGCGGCCTGGGCGGCGTCAGTTTCCTGTCGCAGCTCGCGGGCACGGTGGCCTGTATCGTCATCGCCCTGGTGATCTCCACCGTGGTCTACGGCCTCCTGAAAGTTACCGTCGGCCTCCGGCTCTCGCCGGGTGAAGAGATGCTGGGTTCCGACCTGACCATACATGCCGGCAAGGCGTATCCCGAGGAGTTGATATAGATGGCGGCTGCCGAAAGCAAGATGACCATGATCAAGGCCGTGATCAAGGGCGAGCGCCTGCACCCGGTGCAGGAGGCCCTGGAGAAGATAGGCACCGTGGGCATGACCGTCTGGGAAGTGAAGGGTCACGGCCGCCAGAAGGGACACATCGAGCACTACCGCGGGCTGAAGGTGAAGGTGAACCTGCTGCCCAAGGTGATGCTGGAGATCGTGGTTCCCGACGAGGACGTGGAGCGGATAGTGAGCGTGCTGGCGGAGGCGGCGCGCACCGGCGACATCGGCGACGGCAAGATCTTCCTGCTGCCGGTGGCCGACGCCATGCGCATCCGCACCGGCGACCGCGGCGTGGACGCCATCTAGTGGCATTGCGCCCGGCGGCGGCCCCGGGACGCGGGGCCGCCGCCGGCATCACCGCCGCGGCGGCGCCGGCGGGGCGCCCGCGGGTTGCCTGCCGGCGGCCGGATTTTATATAAAAGTATATCTTTGCGGCGCGAAACATTGCCCGCGCGGACATTCAGCACGGCGGCGCCCGCCGGTATAGTTTATGGGCGCTACCGCCCAAGCAAGTTTTACCAACCACAAGGAGGAATAAACCGAGATGTCAAACAAGGAGCACATACTCAAGCTAGTGCGGGACAAGGACGTCAAGTTCATCCGCCTCTGGTTCACCGACATCACCGGGCAGCTGAAGAGCTTCGCCATCACCGAGAGCGAGCTGGAGACGGCGTTGGAGAACGGCATGGGCTTCGACGGCTCCTCGATCACCGGTTACCAGAGCATCGAGGAGAGCGACATGATCGCCATGCCCGATCCCACCACCTTCCGCATCCTCCCCTGGCGCCCGGGCGAGAAGGCGGTGGCGCGCATGATCTGCGACGTGCTCACCCCCGACCGCGAGCCCTACGAGGGTGACCCCCGCCACGTGCTCCGGCGGGCCCTGGAGCGGGCCAAGCAAATGGGCTTCGACCATTACTACGTGGGG
>JAJRWQ010000051.1 GCA_024276735.1 Actinomycetes bacterium | reverse complement strand
GCGGATGCTGGACACTGGACTCTGGATTCTGGATAAAATCATTCGGATATCCATGTGGAAACGAGGCTTGACGGTTTAATCCAGTGTCCAGCGTCTAGAATCTGGAATCTGCTTTTATCCAGCGTCCGGAATCCAGCATCCAAATATTTGCGGCTCCCCGGGGTTTGGAACAGAACAAAAAATCCCGTCAACCATGTTTCACGATCTGGGAAGAGATGAAAAGCAGACTCTGGACACTGGATGCTGGATACTGGATACTGGATAAAACCATCGGTTCTCGTTCCGGCGGCGGCACGCGAGTGATTTAGTCCAGAATCCAGGGTCCAGAATCCAGCATCCGCAGTTAGACACTATTTGGCGCCGGGCGCCGGTCAAGTGAAGCGTATCGACGAAACGCTCCCGCCTGGAATGGTGAGCGGGGCGTTGTTGGGGAACACGGAGCACCGGCTGGGAACCCGTGGACTTGGTGAAAGTCGTCTCCTGCCATAAAAAAGACGATGCAGCATGCACCGGGCAGGGTTAAAGGTTCCGGCAGCATTCTTGTCGAATATACTCGTGATGACATTCACTTGAGGAAAAGGCAGGTTGTAATCCAGCATCCAATGAACGCTCGAGGTCGAGATTCAAAAAAGCTGAATCTTTTCTGGCTCGCCGTGATGGTGATCTTCTACTTGCTGATCATCCAGCTTCTGCCGCGACTGCTGTTCGATTTTTCGCAAGCCGAGTACGCAACCTTTGATTCCGTTGGCAAGAGTTTCAAGACTGTTTATTTCGGCGTCCTCGTTTCCACCGTTTTTATCGTGCTGGTCATCTCGTTGCTGGGATGGTGGCGGCGGGTAGCCTACGAGCGCTTGCGTGCTCCCGGCTGGACCAGGTGGATTCCCATCCTCATGGTCATCTCTATACTGGTCAGCACCAATTACGGGAATATCCTGGACAATCCCTTCTACCTGGTCCTTTTCGGCCTGCTGGTATCTATGACGGTTGGCGTCGGCGAGGAGCTCACATTCCGGGGTGTGGTCCTGGTTTCCCTGCGTGACGCGGTGGGCACCGAAATGAAGGCGGCGCTGCTGACCGCGGCCATCTTCGGCCTTGCTCATTCCACGAATTTCTTCACCGAGGGACTCACTGCCTTTCCCCAGGTCCTGCTGGCGACGGTGTCAGGGTATTACTTCTACATTCTCCGCCGCTGGTCGGGAGGGATCCTGGTGCCGATAATTTTTCATGGCTTGTGGGATTTCGGTCTTTTTTCCTCCAGGATGGGCGAGGTCGAAGGATGGTATCCGCCTTCGATAATAGGCTTAGTAGTCATCGCCATCTTGTTCGTGATCGTGCTGATAAAGCATCGCAGCCTGTACGAGGAAAGCTGAGACAGCCCGGGAAAGAGAGACACCGGGGACGTCATATCTTTTTCTGCGTTTTGTATTGGCGTAGCCGTATTTCCCCTGCCGTAACCAAATCATCCCGAGATGGAATTTGCCTGCTGCTTGGTTGGGTCCGCCGTTACGTTCGTGCTCGATTGCTGGAGTCGATTTCCGGATTGCCGGTTTATGCCTGCATTGCCTGTCTGCAAGGGGAGCGTCGCCCACGTGGCCGCCGGGAGACCGAAGACATGAGACAGCACCACGGTCATTCCCGGTCAGAATCGCAAGGCGCCGACCGCTAGCACCGCCCCGGACTAAGTGTTAAAGTTTCGTTTGGCCACCGGCCTCGGATCAATCGACCATCGATTTTCTTACACATGAGCTTGGAGCAGGAACTCAAGGAACACGCGGGGCTCGCCGCCATCCACGAGGCGGCGGCGGAGATCCGGCAGGCGGCGTCGCCGGACGAGCTGGAGGCCGCCCGCGTGAAGTACCTGGGGCGCAAGAGCGAGCTGTCGCAGCTGCTCAGGAGCATTCCCCAGCTGTCGCCGGAAGAGCGCCCGGTGGTGGGGCGGCTGGGAAACCGCCTGCGGGCGGCGCTGGAACAGGCTATAGGTGACCGGCGCCAGGAGCTGGAGGGGGCGGAGCTGGAGACGCGCCTGGCCACCGAGCGGGTAGACGTCACCCTCCCGGGGCGGCCGTTTCCCCGCGGTCACGTGCACCTGCTTACGCAGACGCTCTGGGAGATAGAGGACATCTTCGCCGGCCTGGGGTACCGCATCGCCGAAGGGCCGGAGGTGGAGACCGATTATTACAACTTCACGGCGCTCAACACCCCCGAGGGGCACCCGGCGCGCTCCGAGCACGATACCTTCTTCATCGACGGCCGCCCGGACCTGCTGCTGCGCACCCAGACCTCGCCGGTGCAGGTGCGGGTGATGGAGAAGCAGCAGCCGCCCGTCTACATCATCAGCCCCGGCAAGGTCTATCGCCGCGATTCCGATGCCACCCATACTCCCATGTTCCACCAGGTGGAGGGGCTGGCCGTCGACAGGAACGTCACCATGGCCGATCTCAAGGGGACCCTGGAGGCGTTCACCAAGGCCATGTTCGGGGAGGAGCGCGAGATCCGCATGCGGCCGCACTTCTTTCCCTTCACCGAGCCCAGCGTGGAGATCGACGTCTCATGCATGATCTGTGGCGGGGAGGGCTGCCGCGCCTGCAAGCACATCGGCTGGCTGGAGATACTCGGCGCCGGCATGGTGGATCCCAACGTCTTCGGCTTCGTGGATTACGATCCCGAGGAAGTGCAGGGGTTCGCCTTCGGCATGGGCGTGGAGCGCATCGCCATGCTCAAACACCGCATGACCGACCTGAGAATGTTTTTCGACAACGACCTGCGCTTCCTGGAGCAGTTCTGATGGATTTGCTGGCAGCCGTTTTTCCAGTGATGCGCGGGATTTCCCCGCTCCGGGCGGGGACGAGGTGATGGCGGGATGAAGGTTCCCTTTTCCTGGCTAAAAGAATACGTGGCGGTGGAGATGACCGCCCGGGAGCTGGCCGAGCGCCTGGCGCTCACCGGCACCGAGGTGGAGCGGGTTTCACGCGTGGGCATTCCCGACGCGGACGGCAACCTGGAGCGCTTCGTCATCGGGCGGGTGGTATCGGTGGGTGCCCATCCCAACGCCGACCGGCTGCTGCTCTGCGACGTGGACGTGGGGGAGGAGACCCTGGAGATCGTCTGCGGCGCCAAGAACTTCGGCGAAGGCGACAAGGTGGCCGTCTGCCTGCCGGGCGGCGTGTTGCCCGACGGCCGCCGGCTGGAGGCGGCGAAGATCCGGGGGGTGGAGTCCCGGGGCATGATGTGCTCCGAGGAGGAGCTGGGGCTGGCCCAGTCCTCGCCGGGCATCATGATCCTTCCCGGGGACGCCCCCGTGGGGGCTCCCCTGGTGGAATACCTTCCCGTGAGCGATGAAGTACTCGAGCTGGAAGTCACCCCCAACCGCCCCGACTGCCTCTCCGTCTACGGCGTCGCCCGCGAGGTGGCGGCGATAACCGGCGCCGGGCTGGCGCCGGAACCGGTGACCGACATCGAGCCGGCCGCCGGCGGTAATATCGGTGATGCGATCACCATTTCCGTGGGGGATGCCGACCTCTGCCCGCGTTACGGTGCCCGGCTCATCACCGGCGTCGAGGTGGGCGAGTCGCCGGCGTGGCTGAAGGCGCGCATCGTCGCCGCCGGCATGCGGCCGGTGAACAACGTGGTGGACGTCACCAATTACGTGATGTGGGCGCTGGGCGAGCCGATGCACGCCTTCGACCTTGAGCGGATCGCCGGCCGCCGGCTGGTGGCCCGGCGCGCGCGCGAGGGCGAAGAGATAACCACCATCGACGGCACCACCCGCAGGCTCACCGCGGAGATGCTGGTGATCGCCGATGCCGAGAAGCCTACGGCGGTTGCCGGGATCATGGGCTCCGAGGCGAGCGAGGTCACCGGGGATACCACCGAGATCCTCCTGGAGGCGGCCAACTTTCACGGACCGAACATTCTTGCCACCTCGATGGCGCTGGGGCTGCGCAGCGATTCCAGTACCCGCTTCGAGAAGGGGCTGGACCCGGAGCTGGTGCCCAAGGCGCTGGCCATGGCCTCGCGGATGATGGTGGAGCTCTGCGGCGGCAGGCTGGTTCCCGGCCAGGTGGACATCCGCGAGGGAGAGGCGCACCGGGAGGTCATTCGGCTCAGGCGGGAGAAGATCGACGGCCTGCTGGGGATCGAGGTGCCGGCCGAGGAGAGCAAGGCGATCCTCGCCAGGCTGGGCTTCGCGGTCGACGAGGAAAAGGATGGCTGGCGGGTGACGGTTCCCAGCTTCCGGCGCGACGTGGAGCGCGAGGTGGACCTGGTGGAGGAGGTGGCCCGCGTCTACGGGCTGGACGCCCTGCCTTCCACGCTGCCGCGAGAGATGAGGGCGCGGGGAGGGCTCACTCCCTACCAAGCGGCCGAGCGCAGGATCACCGGCACCCTGGTGGACGTGGGCCTGAGCGAGGTCATCACCTACAGTTTCATCGCCCCCGACTTCGCCGACCGGCTGCGCCTGGAAGAGGGTGATCCCCGCCGTCGGACGGTGAAGCTGGCCAATCCCCTTTCCAGCGACCAGTCGGTGATGCGGACGCTGCTGTTGCCCAGCCTGCTGGCGGTGACCGCCGACAACCTCGCTTGGGGGAACAGGGACGTGAACGTGTTCGAGCTGGGGAGAGTGTACCTGGAGAACGGCGAAGGCGGACTGCCGGAGGAAAGGAAGAAGGTGGGTGCCTGCCTGTGCGGCTCACTCGCGGGCGAGACCTGGCTGAAGGTGGAGTCGGGGGCCGACTTCTTCGCGGCCAAGGGCCTGGTGGAAGCGGTTTTCGATACCGTCCGCGGCTCTTTCTCGGTGCGCCCGTCGGCAGAGCCGTTCCTGCATCCCGGCCGCAGTGCGGAGATCCTCGTCGACGGCGAGCCGGCGGGATACGTGGGCGAGATTCATCCCCGGGTGCTGGAAGCTTATGACATCGAGGGGCCGGTGGCGACTTTCGAAATCGACCAGGATGCGCTCATCGCCGCCGGCGTGGAGACGGTGGAGTTCGAGGACCTGGTGAACTACCCGCCCGCGTTCCAGGATATCGCCGTGATCGTGGATGCGGACGTCACCGCCCGGCAGGTGGTGGATACGGCCCTGCGCGCCGGGGCGCCGCTGCTGCGCAGCGCCCGCGTCTTCGACGTCTACTAAGGCGAGCAGCTGGGGGAGGGCAAGAAGAGCATCGCCCTCCGCCTGGAGTTCCGCTCCCCCGAGGGCACCCTCACCGACGACGAGGTCGACTCCGTCCGCAACACCGTGGTCGCCGCCCTCACCCGCGACCTCTCCGCCACGCTGCGCAGCGGGGACGTTCTTTCCTAATATTCCTAATTTATTCATTTCTTGAATATTTATTCAGAGGGTCTGTTTCGAATTGCTTCTTTCCCGAGCTTACATCTGCGGGAACGTAATGATTTCCTCCTGTAAATAAAGGGATTTTTATCTTTACATCATCATGCCTGGCTATATTGTCCTGATTCGCCTCATGAATATTTATTCACCGGGTGAATATTTTAGGAATATTAGGAAAGAACGTCCCGGGGCGCATAAATTTGCAAAAAAGAGGGGTATTATGATAATTTAT
>JAJRWQ010000050.1 GCA_024276735.1 Actinomycetes bacterium | reverse complement strand
GCCTTGGAATCGTTGATGAAGGTGACGCCGTTCACGGTTCCCACCTTCTGCAGCCGGTGGGGCACGCCCGGGAAGGTCTCCAGGCCGGCAGCGATCTCCCCGGCTCCCAGGCCCAGGGAAAGGCATACCGCCGCCGCCGCCAGCGCGTTCTCGCGGTTGTGTTCACCCGCGAGCCTGTCCGCGGGCCAGCCGATCACCCTCGTCGCGGTACCGTCTGAATCTTCGCCGCCGGCGGTGCCACTCCTGCCGCCGCCCCCCGCGCGCGCCAGCTGCGAGCGCACGCCGGCGGCGGCGCTGATTATCGCCGGCAGCCGGTAGACGATGCCCTCCGGCGTGCCGCTCACCGGCGGCTCGTCCCCTTCCGGGGTGGCCGCGTGCCCGAACCAGAGGCGGGCGGCGCGCCCCGGTATCGCCTCCCCGGCCACGTTGGCGTCGTCGCAGTTGAGGATCGCCAGGTCTTCCGGCAGCTGGTTGGCAAAGATGAAAAGCTTGGCGCGGCGGTAATCTTCGAGGCTGCCGTGGCGGTCTAGGTGGTCCTCGGCCAGGTTGAGCAGCACCGCCACCTCCGGCCTCAGCTCGATGCCGTCCTCCAGCTGGAAGCTGGAGAGCTCCACTACCAGGATCTCCCGGCGGTCCACCTTGCCCACCAGCGCCGAGAGCGGCGTGCCCACGTTGCCGGCGACGCGGTGGGGCCAGCCGGCGCTGTCCAGCAGGTGGCCGATGAGCTCGGTGGTGGTGGTCTTGCCGTTGGTGCCGGTGACGCCCACCATCAGGTTGTCCAGGAAGCGCCGGGCGAACTCCACCTCGCCCCAGACGGGTATCCCCCGCTGGTGCGCCTCCTCCAGGAGCACCGTGCCGGCCGGGATCCCCGGGCTCTTCACCACCAGCCCGCAGCCGTCGAGAAGGGCGGTGTCCTCGCGCCCCGCCGCCGTCTCCACCCCCGCCTGCTCCAGGAGGGCGAGGCCGTCACCGGCCGGCTGCGGCTCGCGGTCGGCGACCACCACCTCCACCCCCGGCAGCACCCGCCGCGCCGCCAGGGCGGCAGCCGTGCCCGAGCGGGCCATGCCCAGCACCAGGATGCGCTTCGCGCCTTCCAGCTCCGCCAGTCTCATTGCGCCGGCCGCGGGCCGTGGCGGCCCGCAGCCATGGCTCACCTCCCCGCGTACAGGTAGAAGAGTGTGAACCCGGTGGCGGCAAAGATCGCGCCCACGATCCAGAAACGCATGATGATCTTCGTCTCCGACCAGTCCATCAGTTCGAAATGGTGGTGCACCGGGGTCATCAGGAACACCCGCCGGCCCAGCGAGCGGTAACTGAACACCTGGATGATGACCGATACCGCCTCGGCGACGAAGATGGCGCCGATCACCAGCAGCAGGATCTCCGTCTTGGTGAGCACCGCCATGGCGGCGATGGCGCCGCCCAGCGCCAGCGACCCCGTATCACCCATGAACACTTCCGCCGGGAAGGAGTTGAACCAGAGGAAGCCCACGCAGGCGCCCACCACGCAGGCGGATATCACCCCCAGGTCGGTCTGGTTGGTGATGAAGGCGATGCCGGTATAGGTGAGCATGGTGACCGCCACCGCGCCGGCGGCGAGGCCGTCGAGGCCGTCGGTGAGGTTGACGGCGTTGGAGGTGCCGGCCACCACCAGGAAGATCAGCAGGTAGTAGAAGACCCCCAGGTGGAGGGCGAAGTCGCTCATGGGGAAGACCAGCGTCTCCTCGACGCCGCCGTAGCGCACCGCCAGCAGCCCCAGCACCACGGCGATCCCCAGCTGCAGGCCCAGCTTGTCGCGCGCCCTCAGCCCCAGGGACCGCTTCTTCCTGATCTTGGCCAGGTCGTCGGCGAAGCCGATGGCGGCGCTGGCCACTGCCGCGAACAGCACCAGGAAGCCGCCGACGCCCCAGTCGCCCAGGATCAGGAAGGGAATGGCGATGCCGGTGAGTATCAGCAGGCCGCCCAGCGTGGGGATCCCCTGCTTGGTCTCCAGGTGCGCCCGCGGCCCTTCCTCGCGCACCTCCTGCCCGAACTCGTTTCGCTTGAGAAACTGTATGAACTTTGGCCCCAGGAAGAGGGTGATCAGCATCGAGGCGAGGCCGGCTGCCAGCAGTTGAAACATGGTCATCCCCGCTCCCCGTCCCCGGCGTCCCCGCCGCGGAGCCGCTCGACCACCCTTTCCAGCTCCATGAAACGCGAGGCCTTCACCAGCAGCACGTCTCCCGGCGCCGAGAGCGAATCCGCGTACGCCGCGGCGCTATCGTGGTCGGCGAAGCAACGGTCGTGGGGCCGGGCCTCCACGCCGGCGGCGCCCTCGAGGTACTCCGCCGCCAGCCTGCCTATCCCCACGATCACGTCCACCCCCAGCTCCGCGGCCCGCCGGCCCACGCGGCGGTGAAGCGCGGGGGCGTCGGCGCCCAGCTCGCCCATGTCGCCGAGGACGGCGATGCTGCGGCCGGCGCCGGCGAGGCGCACCAGGTGCTCCAGCGCCGCCTCCATGGAGAGGGGGTTGGCGTTGTACGAATCGTCGATCAGCAGCCGCTCTCCCGGGAGGGACAGTACCTCGCCCCGCCGGCCGCCGGCACCGATGCCGCCGGCCGCGGCGGCGATCTCCCCCGCGGGCATCCCCAGCAGCCGGCAGGCGGCCATCGCCGCCATGGCATTCGCCAGCTGGTAGCGGGCGGTGAAAGCAAAGCCCAGTTCCAGCTTCTCGCCGCAGAGGTCGATGGTGGCCTCGATGCCGTCCTCCCCGGGCTCCTCGCGCAAGGGGTGCACGTCGGCGCGGGGATCGAAGCCGAAGGTGAGCCGCTCCAGCTCCAGGCCCTCGAGGTGGGGTTCCAGCAGCTTCTCGCCGTATGGTGTCACCAGGCCGCCGCCCGCGGGCAGCGAGGCAGCGATCTCCGCCTTGCCGGCGGCCACCCCCTCCAGGCTGCCGGCGTACTCCAGGTGGGCCGGCCCCACGTTGGTGATCACCGCCACCTCCGGCGGGGCGATGCGGCACAGCGCCGCGATCTCGCCCGGCGCCTGCATGCCCATCTCCACCACGATCACCCGGGTGTCCTCGCCGGCGTCGAGCAGGGTCAGCGGCACCCCCACCTCGTTGTTGAAGCTGCCGCGGCTGGCGACGACGGAAAAGCGGGCGGCGAGCATGGTGGCGATGAAATCCTTGGTGGAGGTCTTGCCGCTGGAACCGGTGACGGCGACGATGCGGGCGCCGCTCTGGCGCGCCGTGGCCGCGGCCAGTCGCTGCAGCGCCTCGCCGCCATCGGCGACGGCGATCACCGCGGCATCGCCGAGCCCTTCCTCTCCCCGTGCCTGCACCAGCTCCCGGGCCGCCGGCGCCGCCGCCATCACCGCCGCCGCGCCGCCGTCGAGGGCGTCACCGATGAAGTCGGCGCCGTCGAAGCGCTCGCCGGCGATGCCGATGAAGAGCGCGCCCTCCAGCCGCCGGCGCGTATCGGTGGTCACCGCGGTCACTGCCTGGGACGGAGATCCCGCCAGCAGCTCCCCGCCGCATTCGCGGCAGATATCTCCAATGGTCATGGCTATCAAGGCCGGCGCCTTCCCGGGCGATTCCAGCTCCTGGAATATCATTATCCGTGCAGGGAGAGGCGGAAACCACACACCGGCGTGGCCGATGCCGTCACCCCGGCGGCGCGGCTGCGGACGCTGCGACCGGGAACGCGGGTGACGGTGGTGCACGTACCCCGGACCGGCTTCGCCGGCGCCCGCCAGCAGGCGACGGAAACGGCGGCGCGCTTGCCGGTCACCCTGGGCTGGTAGACCACGGACGCCAGCAGTCCGTCGAGGCGGGTGAGGTAGGACTCCGCCCTCATCGGCCGGTAATTCTACAGCATGACACGACACATATCACCCTTTCGTCCCGGCGCCGGCCGCTCACGGGGCTATCCCCAGCCGCTGCAGGGAGAAGGCGGCGATCTCGCCGAAGGCGGGCGCCGCCACCTCGGCGCCTCCCGCGGAGGGATGGGGCTCGTCCACCACCACCAGGATCACCAGCTGCGGATCGTCCGCCGGCACCATGCCGATGAAAGACGACACGTAAGCGTTGTTGGAGTAGCCGCTGCCGTCGGGCAGCGGTTTCTGGGCCGTGCCGGTCTTGCCGGCGACCTCGTACCCATCCACCCGCGCCCCCGGCGCCACCGGCCCGTCCACCACCGTGGTCAGGTACCGGCGCAGGAGGCTGGTGGTGCGCCCGCTGATCAGGCGCTCTCCCAGCGCCGTGGGCAGCTCGTCGTCGCCCACCGCCGCCACCAGCCGCGGCTTGACGGCGAAACCGCCGTTGGCGATCACGCAGTAACCGGTGGCCATCTGGATGGCGGTAACGCCGATGCCCTGCCCCATGGGCACGTTGCCGATGGTGGAGCCGGACCACTGGTCCAGGGGCAGGACGATGCCGGTGGCCTCGCCGGGGAAGTCGATGCCGGTGGGCTTGCCGAAGCCCAGCCGGCGGATCCAGGCGTCGAGCTTTTCCGGCCCCACGCGCATGCCGATGATGGCGGCGCCGACGTTGCTCGAGTTCTCGAGGATCTTCTGCAGGTCCCAGTCCACCGGGCCGCGCTCGTATGAATCCTTGATCCTGCGCCCGCCCACTTCCAGCACCGGCGGCAGGTGCAGCCTCTCGCCGGGGGCGATGGCGCCCTCCTCCAGGCCGGCGGTGGCGGTGAAGGCCTTGAACACCGAGCCGGGCTCGTAGGTGTCGGTGACGGCGCGGTTGCGCCGCCGCTCCTCGGGTAGCTCGCCGAAGCGGTTGGCATCGGCGGTGGGGGCGTCCACCATGGCGTAGATGTCACCGGTGTCGGGGTCCATCACGATCGCCACCGCCCCCTTCGCCTCCCACTTGTCCACCGTCTCGTCCAGCACCTTCTCGGCCTGGTACTGGATCGACTGGTCGATGGTGAGGCGGATATCGGTGCCGCGGCGGCCCTCGTCCAGGTTGAGCATCTCCAGGTGCTTGCCACTGACGTCGTGCATCACCCGCTCCCGGCCGGGGTCGCCCGCGAGCACGTAGTTCATCTCCAGCTCCAGCCCCGCCAGGCCCTCGTTGTCGATGCCGGCATAGCCCAGCACCTGGGAGGCCAGCTGCTTCTGGGGATAGACGCGCTTTTCCTCGCTCATGGTTCCCAGGCCGTCGATGCCCAGGTCCATGGCGGCCTCCGCCTTGGCGGGATCGAGCTTGCGCGCCAAGTAGGAGAAACCGCCCTCGGCCGTGAGCCGGGCGTAGAGCTCGTTCTCGGGGATGCCCAGGATCGGCGCCAGGCGGCGGGCGGCGTCCACCGGGTCCTCCACCTGCCGCGGGTCCACGTAGATGGTCTTCATCTCCTCGCCCACCGCCAGCTCGTTGCCGTTACGGTCGTAGATGGTGCCGCGGCGGGCGGGAAGGTCGATCTCGGTGACGTGGAGAGAATCCGCCATCTGCGAGTATTCCTGCGCCTGGACCACCTGCAGGTAAGAGGCGCGCGCCACGATGGCGGCGAAGAGCAATGCGAAACCGAGAAGTAGCCAGCGGATGCGCCTGTCCGGGTTGGCCAGCACCGCTGCCTAGGGGGTCGCCGGCGATCCTCCGGCGGCGCCCGGCGGGTAATCCACCCGGGCATAGTCGCTCCTGGCGCCGTCGGGACCGATGTAGACGTACTCGATATTCTTGGGGGACACCATTCCCAGCTGCCCGGTGGCGATCGCCTCGATGCGCGCCGGCGAACGCAGGGCGGCCACCTCGCCCGAGAGATGGGCGTTCTCCGCCGCGAGGGAATTCTTCTCGTCCACCAGCTCGCTGTACTCGCGGTGCTTCTGCAGGATGGAAACGTGCAGCGCCACCAGGCCGATGAGCATCACCGCCACCGCCGCCGTGAGCAGGAAGCCGGCGCGGATCATGCCGCCGGCCGCCGGGGCCGCCGGCCGGGGTGCCGGCCGCACCGGGGTCCGCCGCTGCGTCTCCTGCTCGAGGGCGGCGACCGCGTCCTCGAAACCCCAGTCCTTCCTGGCCGTGCTTCCCATGCCTTCTCCTCAGTCGAGCTTTTCCGCCGCCCGCAGCCGGGCGGATTGCGAGCGGGGATTGGCAGCGCGCTCGGCCGCGGTGGGCGTCACCGGCCGGCGCGTGAGCACCCTCAGCTCCGCCTCGGCGCCGCAGGCGCAGCGGGGAAGATCGGGCGGGCACTCGCAGCGCCCCACCCGGGAATTGAAGAAACGCTTGACGATGCGGTCTTCGAGCGAATGGAAGCTGATCACCACCAGGCAACCGCCGGGAGCGAGAATGCGGAGGGCGTTCTCCAGCCCCCGCTGCAGGGAACTGAGCTCGTCGTTGACCGCGATCCTCAGGGCCTGGAAGACGCGCCGGGCGGGATGGCCGGCCCCGAAACGGGCCGGGGTGGGAATGGCCGCCTTCACCGTGTCCACCAGCTGCAGGGTGGTCTCGAAGGGCCGCTGCTCCCGCTCGCGCACGATGCGGCGGGCGATCTGGCGGGAATAACGTTCCTCGCCGAACTCGCGGAAGATCCGTACCAGCTCGTCGTAGGGCAGCTCGTTCACCAGCTGGCGCGCGGTCACCCCGCCCTCGGGGTCCATGCGCATGTCCAGGGGCGCGTTGTAACTGTAGGAGAAGCCGCGCTCGGGACGGTCCAGCTGCATGGAGGAGACGCCGAGGTCGAGGTAAACCAGGTTGACCGTCAGCCCCCTCTCGTACATGTCCGCCAGCACGTCGGCGAAGTTGCCCTGGATGAAGTGGCAGCGGCACTGCTGCTGCCGGTAAAAGGTCTCGTAATAGCTCCTCGCCAGGGGGTCGCGATCGACGGCATAGAAGTCACCCTCTTCCCCGATGAGCGCCGCTACCCGGGCAGCGTGGCCGCCGGCACCGAAGGTGCAGTCGACCACCCTGTCCCCCGGCCGGGGATCGAGCAGCTCCACCAGCTCGTCGGCCAGCACCGGCTGGTGGCCGCTGTCAGGTACCGCCTGTTCCATTCCGTCGTTCAGGTGCATGATCCCTTCTCCCTCCACCTGGGTTTGATGGAAGGCGGCGGGCACTCACCGTCCCTCCGCCATCCGCTTGCGGAAATCGGCCCGGTAGGCCTCCCAGCGCTTGCGGTCCCAGATTTCGAACTTGTCCCTCACGCCCATGAGAATCACTTCCTTGCGAAGCCCCGCCAGCCGCACCAGCTGGGGCGTGAGGCTGATGCGTCCCTGCTTGTCCAGGCTGCAGATCTCCATCACGCCCACCATCATCCGCTCCACGCCCCGGTCGTTCATGCTGTCGAAATAATCGAGGTTCTCCAGCTTCCGGGCCGCCAGCCGCTGCCAGTCCGACTGGGTCATCACCATCAGGCAGCCTTCGAAGGATTCCGTCACCACCAACTCCTCGTCGCCGATGCTCTGGCGAAACTTTGCAGGAATCGCCACCCTGTTCTTCGAATCCATATTGTGTTGGTACGACCCGAAAAACTTGAAATTCGCCATTTTTCCCTTGGGGGCCGGTTAAATTTTCACCACTTTATACCACCATTCCCCACAAGTAAAGCTTCTTCATGCAAAAAAATGGTCCTTTCCCCCCGGGTTTTCTCCCAATTTGCGTAAAAATTCGCAGATTTCGTTGCAATCGAGCCGGGCCAGGGGCCGCCTGCAATCCACGTTGCATGACCCCGGAAGCCCGTGATCTCGCCCCTACGACGGGGTTTTCAGGCAGGAAGGCCGGCGCGTCGCGGCTGTTCCAGGCTCGCGGCAGCCACCGGGGGGAGAGGTGGGGCGTGGGACAGGGTAGAAGGTGGGGAGCGGTGGCGGGCGCCTACAGGTCGGGGGCGTTGGCGCTGCTCTCGGGGTTCTCCTGCTGGGCGATCAGCTGCTGGGCGACGTGGCCCCAGCGGTTGCGGGAATTGATGTCGTAGGCCCGCTGCCAGAGCTCGCGCGCCTTGTCCGGCTGGCCGGTCTGGGCATAGACGTTGCCCAGGTCCAGGAGGATCTGCTGGTTGTTGGGATCGCTGGCCAGGCCCTTCTCGAACTCGTGGATGGCCACGTCCGGCATGCGCATCGAGTAATACACCTCGCCCAGGAGCCGGTGGTACGAAGGGTTCTGGGGTTCGATGGCGAGCGCCTTGTTGAGCTGGTCCACCGCCTGCTGGTAGTTGCCGGTGCCCATGTAGAACTCGCCCAGCCCCGCCAGCGCCAGGGCGTCGTTGGGATTGGCGGCGATCAGCTCCTGGTAGGCCTCGATCTGCGGCGTGAAGTCCACCGGCTCGGAGTCGTGGATGGCGGCCATGTCCACCGCCGAGTGCGGCGAGTCCTGGTCGCCGCCGCGGTAGACCAGCGGCAGGATCACCAGCACCACTACTATCGCCCCGATGGCAGCGAAGATCGCCCAGTAGTACGACTTGATCTGCAAAGAACCTACCTCCGGATATCGAAACTCGAGCCGCCGGCCCAGGGCCGCGCCGCAATTGAAATTATACCGGAAAGCAGCGCCGTTCTCGCCCGCCCGTGTTAAGAAGTGTTAAGGCCGGCCGGAGCACCGGGTGGCGCCGCCCCCGTTTACATGCTCTGGTTGAAGAGCCCCAGGTACGTGTCCAGGAGCCAGGTGCCGGTGAACAGCGCCACCAGCCCGCCCGCCGCCAGGAACGGCCCGAAGGGGATGCGGCTCTTGCGCCCCTTGCGCCCCGCGGCGATCAGCGCCAGCCCCGCCACCGCGCCCAGGAGAAAGCCCAGGAAGACGGCGACGATCACCGCCTTTCCCAGGTAGAAGCCGAGCATCGCCGCCAGCTTCACGTCGCCCATGCCCATGCCGCCGGGCTTGATGAAGGCAATGGCGAAGAAGAAGGCGCCGGCGGCGGCGCCGGCGATCAGCAGCTCCAGCCAGCGCCCCGGGTCGACGGCGACGGCCAGGACCAGCCCCGCCACTGCCGCCGGCAGCACGATGACGTTGGGGATGATGTAGAAATCGAGATCGATGAAGAAGATCGCCACCAGGGCGGCGATGAAGATCAGCGCCGGCAAGAGTGCCCAGTCGAGCCCGAACTTCCAGCCCGCCAGGGCGAAGAGCGCCGCCGTGGCCAGCTCCACCAGCGGGTAACGCCGGGAGATGGGCTCGCCGCAGCGGCGGCACTTGCCGCCCAGCAGCAGGTACCCCAGGATGGGGATGTTGTCGTACCAGGCGATATCGCCGCCGCAGGCGGGGCAGCGGGAGCCGGGAGCCAGCAGGCTCCGCAGCTGCCGGCGCCAGCCTTCTTCACGGGGTACCCGGTAGATGACCACGTTGAGGAAACTGCCGAATACCGAGCCGATCACGAACAAGAAAATCAACAATAAGGCCAATGCTGTCTCCTTTTTTTCCCGCCCCGGTTCCCTGGCCATGACGGCAGCGTCGCCGCCACGGGGGGACCGGGAAAACGCCGGCGGCCCGGGGCCGCCTCAGGCGGCGGGCTCGAGCACGATAATCTTCGGCCCGGCGGGGAAGTTTTCCTGCGTCAGCTCCACGAAGGAGGTGCCGGGGCGCTCCACGCCGTCCTTGCCCTCCAGGAAGACATCGACGCCATCGATGGGAAACGAGCACTGCCGGTTGCGGAAGTGCATGGGGATGGTCACCGCCGCTTCCAGCTGCCGCTGTACCCTCCCGGCGGCGGCGGCATCGATGGTGAAGGTGCCCCCCACCGGCAGCAGCAGCACGTCCACGGGGCCGATCTCCCTCACCTGCTCCGGCTGGAGCTCGTGCCCCAGGTCGCCCAGGTGGCAGAGGCTGAGCCCGTCCACGCCGATCACGAACACGACGTTCTCGCCCCGCGAGGACCCCTGTTCCCCGTCGTGGAAGGTGGGAACCCCCCTGATGGTGAAACCCTCCACCTCGTGGACCCCGGGGGTGGTGATCACCACCGGGTCACCGGAGACCGCGGCGGCGTTGCCGTGGTCGCCGTGCGCGTGGCTGAGCGTCACCACGTCGGCCGTCGCCGACACCGGCTGGTAGAACAGCTGGTCGGGATACGCGGAAATGTCGTAGGGGTCGGTGACCAACTGGCGGCCCGAGGCAGCGGTGACAAGAAAACAGCTGTGCCCGATCCATTCGATCTTCATCCGTGGTTCCCCCTTTCCCGGTTCTGCTTGCCTGCGGCGCCACCATTCTAGCAGGAGCCCGCGGCGTTCTCAGTCAGGGGGCGGGTGGCCGCCGTCACAGCTCGTCGGGCAGGCGCCGCAGCTCCGCCAGCGAGAAAACGGGGCCGTCGACGCAGACGTAGCGGGGGCCGACGTTGCAGCGGCCGCAGAGGCCGATGCCGCACTTCATGCGGCGCTCGAGGGTGGTGTAGACCTGGTCCTCCCTGAAGCCCAGCTTCTCCAGGCTCTCGAACACGAACTTGAGCATCACCGGCGGGCCGCAGGTGACGGCGACGTTGTTCTCCGGCGAGGGGTTCTCCTCCTCCAGCACCGAGGGCACCAGGCCCACGCGCCCTCCCCACTCGGGGTGCTCGGCGTCGATGGTGGTGATGAAGTCCACGTCCCGCTTCTCGCTCCAGAGGCTGCAGTCGGAGGAGAAGCAGACGTCCGCGGGCGTGCGGGCGCCGTAGATCAGCTGCAGGTCACCGTAGTCCTCGCGGTGATCCATCAGGTGCATGAACAGCGAGCGCAGCGGCGCCATGCCGATGCCGCCGCCCACCACCAGCACGTTCTTCCCCCGCCATTCCTCCACCGGGAAGCTGTTGCCCAGCGGCGCCCGCAGCGTCACCTTGTCGCCGGCGGCCAGCTCGTGGATGGCGGTGGTGACCACCCCGGTCTTCATCACCGAGAACTGCAGGAAGTCCTTCTCCGAGGGTGCCGAGGAGATGGCGAAGGTGGCCTCGCCCACCCCCAGGATGCCCAGCTGGCCCACCTGCCCGGGAGCGAAGGAGAAACTCTTCATCAGTTCCCCGTCGTCGAACACCACCCGCAGCGACTTGATGTTGGGCGTCTCCTCGATCACCTCCACGATGGTGGCCGGCTCCGGGCGCAGCGGCTCCGCCGCCGCCCGTCCCGCGCGCGCGGTGGTGGTCATCGGGCATCACCTACCTTCCTCAGCACGTCGCGGATGTCCAGTGACACCGGGCAGCCGCGGATGCAGCGGCCGCAGCCGGTGCAGAGGAACGTGCCCTGGTTCTCCGGGTAGTAGCTGAACTTGTGGCCGATGCGGTTGCGGTAGCGATGGGCGATCGTCGGCCGCGGGTTGTGGCCGGAGGTCTCCAGGGTGTAGAGGTAGAACATGCAGGCGTCCCAGCTGCGGCAGCGCTCGCCGCAGCGGTCGTCGCGCATCTCGTCGAAGATGTTGAAGCAGTGGCAGGTGGGGCAGGCATAGGTGCAGTAGCCGCAGGAGATGCACCTGGCGGTGACCTCTTCCCAGAAATCCAGCCGGGAAAAGACGGCGGTGAACTTCTCCTGGAGCCCTGCCAGCGGCACCTGGTCGGTGACCGCGGTGTCCGGCGGCCCGGCGTCGCGCTCGCTGAACGGCTCGCCGCCGATCAGCTCCTCGCCCCTGCCGGTCACTGCTTCCGCCAGGTAACCGTCCTCGTGGGGAAAGAGCATCACGTCGGAGCCCTCCCGCGAGGCGGTTCCCTCCTCCCAGGAGGAGCAGAAGCAGGCGGCGTCGGCGCGGGTGCAGGCCAGGGTGATCACCGCCAGCGCCTGGCGACGGCGGCGGTAGTAGGGGGCGAGGTAGCCCTTTTCCGGCGACTGCATGAAGAGGGCGTCCAGCACCACCGTCGCCCGGGCGTCGCAGGCCCGCGCGCCAAAGAGCACCACCGACTCCGGCGTCGCCGGGGCGGCGCCGATCTCGATCTGCTCACCCTCGCCGCCCAGGCGGTACTGGAAGGGGAAAAGCTTTTCGCTGGCCGGCAGCAGCAGGTGCTTGGCCGAGAGATCGGTGAAACGGTCCAGCTCCGGCTCGCTGCCCTGTTCCCAGGGAAGGAAGAGCACCGTCTCGCCGCCGTCAGGCGCCCGCCGGGGCGTCCAGACCGCCGCCGCCTGCGCCAGGCGCTCCAGCCAGCGGGGGATGTCCTCCCGGGCAATGAACTTCATTACTCGTCACCCCACAGGTCACGGTCGGGATCGAAGGTGAGCAACGGCGGCCGCGCCTCGATGTCGGTGCCGGCGCGGTAGTCCAGCATCTCCTCCAGGGCCCGGTTCTGTTCCTCCATCAGCAGCATCAGCGGGATCTCCACCGGGCAGGCGCGCTCGCACTCGCCGCAGCCGGTGCAGCGGCCGGCGAGGTGGCCCACGCGGATCAGCTGGATCATCTCCGCCTCCTTGGGATTGACCTCCCCGCCCGCCCAGTGGGGCACCTGCGTCTGCATGATGCAGACGTCGCGGCAGAAACACATGGGGCAGGCCTCGCGGCAGGCGTAACAGCGGATGCAGCGCGCGAACTGGCGGCGCCAGAAATCCCGCCGCTGGGAGGGCGTCATCTCCCGGAAGCGCTCCGCCAGCTCCTGCCGCTCGCCGCGGGGCTCGGGGCCCTCCGCCGTGCGCCCGCCCACGACCACGTCGTAGATGGAGGGATCGGCATCGAGGCAGTGACGGCACTTGTGCTGCAGGAGCGGCTGCCGCTCCACCTCGCTGCCGTCCACCAGCAGGGTCTCCCCGTCGTCCTCGATGGCGACACCGTAGCCGTGGCGGCGCCAGATGCGCTTCAGGTCCAGGACGCCGTCGCAGCCGACGCCGATCACCTGCACCCGCTCGCGCTCGACCTCGCGCTCCACCACCAGCTCCACCACGCTGCGGGCGTCGCATCCCTTGACGACGATGCCCACCCGCCGCTGCTTCAGCCGCGGCAGGTGCACCGCCAGGTTGTGCACGCAGGTGGCATCGAAGATCGCTTCCTGCGCCTGCCCGGCGCTGGTGAAGCGCTCCGGCCGGCCGGCGCCGGTGGCGGGGTCTCGCGCCCAGCCCAGCACCAGCTCGCAATCCTCGAGCGCCGCGGTTATCGCCTTTACCAGCTCATCCATCGCCGTCTTCCTCCCCGGCCGCGGCCGCCGGCGCGCCGCCGGCGTAGTGCAGCTTGCCCAGCGGCTCCACCGCGGCGGTGAATTCCGCCACCACCTCCGCCCAGCGGCCGCCCTCCGAGGCGCTCACCCAGGTGTAGTGGAAGCGCTCCGGCTCCACGCCGTAGTAGGGCAGCATGCGCTTCAGCAGCTCCAGCCGCCGGCGGGCGTAGTAGTTGCCCTCGTTGTAGTGGCAGTCGCCGGGGTGGCAGCCGCTCACCAGCACCCCGTCCGCTCCTTCCTGGAACGCCTTCATCACCAGCAGCGGGTCCACGCGCCCGGAGCAGGGCACGCGCACGATCCGCAGCGCCGCCGGCTGGGCCAGCCGCGAGGTGCCCGCCATGTCGGCGCCGGCGTAGGAGCACCAGTTGCAGAGAAAGCCCACCAGCTTGATCTCGTCGTCGCGGCCCCGGCGCCGCACGCCGCAGGCGTGTCCCTTGCCGGCGTCCGCCATCACCTGAGCACCTCCACCACTTCCGAGATCAGCTGGTTGTCGGTATAGCCGCGCAGCGAGATCACCTGCGGCGGGCAGGCCACGTTGCAGAGCCCGCACCCCTGGCACAGGGACTCGATGATCACCGCCACCGTGCGGCCGTCATGCAGCTTTTGTTTCTCGATGGCATTGTAGGGACAAACCTCGGCGCACTTGAAGCAGCCGATGCAGCGCATGTGGTTCACCTCGGCCACCATGGGGCTGGTCTCCAGGTCCTCCCGCGAGAGCAGGCGGATGGCCTTGGCGGCAGCGGCGCTCGCCTGCGCCACCGAGGCGGGGATGTCCTTGGGCCCCTGGCAGGCGCCGGCAAGGAAGATGCCGCCGGTGGTGGTCTCCACCGGCCGCAGCTTGGGATGGCTTTCGGTAAAGAACTGGTAGCCGTCGTAGGCGATGTTCAGCCGCCGCGCCAGCTCCCCCGCGCCCTCGGCGGCGGCGAAGCCTACCGCCAGCACCACCAGGTCGGTCTCGATCTCCACCTGGTCGCCGATGAGAGTATCGGTACCCATCACCACCAGCTTGTCGCCGCGGGGATAGATCTTGCCCACCCGCCCCCGCAGGTAGACGGCCCCCGCCTCCACCTGGGCGCGGCGGTAGACCTCCTCGTAGCCCTTGCCGCAGGCGCGTACGTCCATGTAGAAGACGTAGCAGCGCGAGTCGGGCAGGTGCTCCCGGGTCTGGATCGCCTGCTTGGCGATGTACATGCAGCCGACGTTGCAGCAGAAGGGGCGTCCCACCGACTCGGCGCGCGAGCCCACGCAGGAGAGGAAGACGATGTCCCGCGGCTCCCGGCCGTCGGAGGGGCGGACGATGTGACCGCCCGTGGGGCCCGAGGCCGAGAGCATACGCTCGTACTGCAGGGAGGTGATGACGTCCGGGTAGAGGCCGCCGCCGTAGTCCGGGTAGGCGCCCTCCCAGTCGAAGAGCCGGTAGCCGGTGGCGACGATGATGGCGCCGAACTTCTCCGTGTGCAGCTCGTCCTCCTGCTCGTAGTCCACGGCGTCCGCCGGGCAGACCTTCTTGCAGACGCCGCACTTGCCCTTGATGAACTGGCGGCAGTGCTCCTTGCGCAGCGCCGCCACCAGGGGCACCGCCTGGGGGAAGGCGATGGAGATCGCCTTCGATTCGCCCACGCCGGCGTTGAACTCGTCCGGCGCCCTGCTGGGGCATTTCTCCTCGCAGATGCGACAGCCGGTGCATTTCTCCTCGTCCACGCAGGTGGCCTTCTTGCGGATGTCCACCTCGAAGTTGCCGATGTAGCCGCGCACGGCGGTCACTTCCGAGCTCACCATCAGCCTGATGTTCTCGTGGTGCTTGAGCTCCACCATACGCGGGGTGAGGATGCACGACGAGCAGTCGAGGGTGGGAAAGGTCTTGTCCAGCCGCGCCATGTTGCCGCCGATGGTGGGTTCCCGCTCCACCAGCGTCACCGGCATGCCGGCATCGGCGATGTCCAGCGCCGCCTGGATACCGGCGATGCCGCCGCCGACCACCAGCGCCTCACCCACCACCGGCACCCGTCCCCGCTTCAGCGGCACCTGGCCGCGCACCCGCGCCACGCCGGCCGCCACCAGGTCGATGGCCTTGGTGGTCGCCACCTCCCGGTCCTCGTGGATCCACGAGCACTGCTCGCGGATGTTCACCATCTCCAGCATGAAGGGATTGATGCCCGCCTGGATCACCGCCCGCTGGAAGGTGGTCTCGTGCATGCGCGGCGAGCAGGCGGCGATCACCACCCGGTCCAGCCGGTGCTGGTGGGCGGCGGCGATCACCTGCCGCTGCCCGGGATCGGAACACGAGTACTGGATGCTCTCGGCGTGGTAGACGTCGCGCATCGACATGGCCGCTTCCGCCACCGCCTCGGTATCGACGGTGGCGGCGATGTTGGTGCCGCACTGGCAGACGAAGACGCCGATGCGCATCAGGCCGCTCCTTTCAGCCAGCGGTCCACGTCCGGCTCCACCGCCAGCGAGTCGATGCCCAGCTCTTCGGGCGAGGCACCCAGGGCCAGCCCGATCGCCTGGCTGAAGTAGAGCACCGGCAGCCGGAAGGAGGTGCCGAAGGCCCTGTTGATCTGCCCCTGGCGCAGGTCCAGGTTCTGCTGGCATAGGGGACAGGCGGTGACCAGGGCGTCGATCCCCGCCGCCACCGCCGCCTCGATGATGCGGTGGCTGGCGCGGAGCACGATCTCCTTGCGGGCCAGGCCCATGTAGGAGCCGCAGCATTCGCTCTTGAGCGCGAAGTGGGGCACCTCGGCGCCGGTGGCCCTAAGCAGCGGCTCCATCTTTTTCGGGTCCCGGGGATCGTCGTAGCCGATCACCTCCGCCGGGCGCACCAGCAGGCAGCCGTAGTACGGGGCCAGCCTGACGCCGGCCAAGCGTTCGCGGGCGCGTTCCGCCAGCGCCCCGGGCTTGATCTCCCGGTTGAGCATCTTGACGATGTTCAACACTTCGGTCTGGTAACGCACCTCTTCCCCCAGCACCTCGCTGGTCTGGCGGCGCAGCTCCTGGTTACGCTCCAGCTTGTACTGGGCGTGCTTCAACCGGTTGTAGCAGCCGGCGCAGGGCGCCACCAGCGGCGCCTCGCCGGCGCCGGCGATGTGCAGGTTGCGCGCCGCCAGCAGCACCCCCAGCACCTCCACCCAGTGGTGGGGCGCCGGCGAGGCGCCGCAGCAGTTCCAGTCGTCGAGCTCCTGAAGCTCGATGCCGAACTCCCGCGCCACCAGCCGGAAGGAGGTGTCGTACTCCATGGAGCTGCTGGCCAGCGAGCAGCCGGGAAAGTAGGCGTACTTGCTCACTTGGCCCCCGGTTTCGTCTTTGCCTGCCGGAAAATGCGCCTGAGCTCGCGCCGCTGGCGGATCCGCGGCGGCACCAGGTGCACTTTCTTCTTCCTCAGCACCAACGGCACCAGGGAAAGATCGTTGAAGAACTGCCCGCTCTTGATGTTGTACCAGGCCAGCAGGCCGGCCTCGTGCAGGCGCCCGTGGCGGCAGACGTTCCTCAGGAAGAGGCGGCGGAAGAGCGCCACCTCCTTCGGCGGCCGGGAACGGCCGGACTCGTCGGCGATGTTCTTGGTGGTCTCGATCACGTCGGCGACGTCGATGCCCACGGGACAGCGCGAGGAACAGGTCATGCAGTCGTAGCACATCTGGGCCGTGCGCGAGGCCAGTGCCCGCTCCACCAGCCCCAGCTGCAGCAGGCGCATGAACAGGTGCGGCGGGTAGTCGAAGGCAAGGGTGGCGGTGCAGGTGGAACTGCAGGTGCCGCACTGGTAGCAGGAGGAAACATCCTGCCCCGAACGGCGCTCGATCTCCGCCAGCATCTCCTCGCCGGCCCTGATCGTCTTCGCTGCCTCGATCATCGCCCTCGCCACCTTCCGGCCACGTGGCGCCGCCGGTTCCCCGGCCGGCCGCACCCGCACGCGTTACAAGCCCCGAAAAAACAACAAAACTCGGCGGTGCCAACCTCTGCTTCCAGCTCCCCCCAGAAAGCCGTGGCAGACCGTCGAGCTTGTGAAAGTTTTCTCAAACTTGTAACAGATTCTAGCAGCAGCCCCGGGGTAAAGTCAATTGCGGTGGCGTTGGTGGCCACGGCGGCGGCAGGCCGGCAGGGCAGCGGCAGCGTTTTTTCAACCCCGTCCCCCGCCCGCGGCGGGTCCGGGTCAGCGCGCGGCGGCGGAAACTAGACCAGCGTGTAGTCGTGGCGCCGCTGGGCCGGCCGGAAGCCGGCGGCGGCGATGGCCCGCTCCAGCTCCTCCCGGCTCACCCGGTAGCTGACGCCGGCCGCCGCCACCACGTTCTCCTCGATCATGGTGCTGCCGAGGTCGTTGGCGCCGAAAGCGAGGGCCACCTGGGCCAGCTTCAGCCCCTGGGTCACCCACGAAGCCTGGATGTTGTCGAAGTTGTCCAGGTAGAGGCGGCTCACCGCCAGGGTGACCAGGTAGTCGATGCCGCTGGAGCCGGCCTCTCCCTGCATGCGGGTGTTCTCGTCCTGGAGCGTCCAGGGGATGAAGGCCCGGAAGCCGCCGGTACGGTCCTGGAGCTCGCGCAGCCGCCGCAGGTGCTCGACCCGGTCGGCCAGGGACTCGATGCCCCCGAACATCATCGTCGCCGTGGTCTTGAGGCCGGCCCCGTGGGCGGCCTCCATCACCGCCAGCCAGGTGTCGCTGTCGATCTTGCGCGGGCTCATGCGCCGGCGCACTCCGTCGGCGAGGATCTCGGCGCCGCCGCCGGGGAGCGAGTCCAGGCCGGCATCGCGCATGCGCATGAGCACCTCGGGCACCTCCAGGCCGCTCACCTTCGCCACGTGGTGGATCTCCGGCGGCGAGAAGGAATGGATGGTGATCTCCGGGAACCGCTCCTTGATCCGCGATAGCAGGTCGCAGTAATAATCGATGTCCAGCCGCGGGTGCAGCCCTCCCTGCATCATGATGCCGGTGCCGCCCAGCGCCAGCGTCTCCTCGATCTTGGTGAAGATCTCTTCCAGCGACAGCAGGTAGCCTTCGGGCGAGCCCGGGGGGCGGTGGAAGGCACAGAAATCGCAACCGGTGATGCAGATGTTGGTGTAGTTGATGTTGCGGTCGACCACGTAGGTGACCCGGTCGCCGGGCACCCGCCGCCGCCGCGCCGCGCCCGCCGCCGCGCCCACCGCCAGCAGGTCGCGGCCTGCCAGCAGCGCCACCGCCTCCTCCTCGCCCAGGCGGCCGCCGGCCTCGAGGCGGGCTATGATCTCCGTCGCCGCCACCTTCAGCCTCCCACGAATTCCAGCTCCGGCACCGCCGCCGCCGCGCCCACCGCCGCCGCCCGGCGGTAGAACTCCGTAAGCCCCCGGCGGTACTCGTCGGTGAGATCGTAGCGCAGGCGCCGGAAATACGAGCGCAGCAGCTCCTCGGAGAAGGGGTAGACCCCGGCCGCCGCCGCCACCACCTCGTCCCAGTGGCCGCGGCAGTACTCCAGGGAATAAAGCAGGCGGTCCTGTACCTCCAGGGTCTCCTCCGGGCGCTCCCGGTAGAAGGAGCGACGTACCGCCCAGAGGGCGAAGACCATCGGCAGGCCGGTGAGCCGCTTCCACTCGCTGCCCAGGTCGTAGCTGTAGAGCCCCCGGGTGTCACCGTAATGCGCCTCCAGCGCCCGGTCACCGATCAGCAACACCGCGTCGCGCCCGGCGAGCTGCGCCGCCAGGTCACCACCGCCGGCGGCGTCGTCCAGCCGGTCGTAGCGCGGCGACAGCCCGTAGGCCTGCTCCAGGATCACCTCCAGCAGCACCACCGAGGTGGCGCTCTGGGCGGTGAGCCCCACCGCGGTCACCGTCTCGATGGGCTTCCGGGAAATGAGGCGGATGCTGTCCACGGCACCGTCGGCGGTGATGGAGATGCGCGGCAAGAGCAGCAGCTCGCCGGCGTGGGCGGCGTACTCGATGGAGGATATGGGGCCGATGTCCAGGCCGCCCTCCAGCAGCAGCCGGTTGAGGCGGGTGGGCACGCCGCTCACCAGCTGGAAGCAGTTCCAGCCGGCGCCCCGCTCCAGCCCGTAGTACAGGGGGTAGCCGTTGAGAAACTCGAAGTGACCGATGCGGATCGTCGCCCGCTGGAGGTCCTCTTTTTCCCTGGTGCTCGCCATCTCTTTCCTCGCAATGGCCCCAAGGCCCGGTCCCGGGAGGCAGCCGCAGGCAGGGCCGCACCCGGCGCCGTGCCGCTAGGCCTGGTAACGGCGCACGACGTTGTAGAGGGTGTCACGCTCCACCGGCACGCGGCCAGCGTCGCGGATCAGCCGCACCAATTCCTCCTTGGCCAGCGCCTCGCCAGTGGTGGCGCCGGCGGAGTGGGTGATCTTCTCCTCCACCACGGTACCGTCGATGTCGTTGACCCCGAAATGCAGCGATACCTGGGCCAGCTTGACGCCGGTCATGATCCAGAAAGCCTTGATGTTGCGGAAATTGTCCAGCATCAGCCGGCTCACCGCCAGCATCAGCAGGTCGTCGAAGCCGGTGGGGCCGGGCAGGTGCTCCAGCTCGGTGTTGGCCGGGTGGAAGGAAAGGGGGATGAAGCTGCCGAAGCCGCCGGTCTCGTCCTGGAGCTCCCGCAGTTTCAGCAGGTGCTCGATTCGCTCCGCCGGCGTCTCCACGTGGCCGTAGAGCATGGTGGCGTTGGACTTGAGCCCCACCTGGTGGGCGGTGCGCATCACCTCCAGCCAGCCGTCGCCGGAGATCTTGCGGCTGCAAACCTGGCCCCGCACCCGCTCGGAAAAGATCTCGGCGCCGCCGCCGGGGAGGCTACCCAGTCCCGCCTGTTTCAGCTCCAGCAGCACCTCGCGCACGCTCTTGCCGGCGCGGCGGGCAAAAAAGGCGATCTCGCTGGCGGTGAACGCCTGGATGTGCACCGGGGGGTCCAGCCGGTGCAGGGCGGCGATCATCTCCACGTAGTAATCGTAGGGCAGCGAGGGATGCTCGCCGCCGACGATATGCAGCTCGGTGATGCCGTCGGCCAGCGACTCGCGCGCCCGCTCCAGCACCTCGTCCAGGGTCATGGTATAGGCGCCCTCGCCGCCCTCCTCGACGCTGAAGGCGCAGAAACGGCAACGGTTGCCGCAGACGTTGGTGTGGTTGATGTGCCGGTTGTTGACGAAGTAGACCTCGTCGCCGGCGATGCGCCTGCGGGCGAGGTCGGCCATCGCCCCCACGCGCAGGAGGTCACGGCTCTCCAGCAGGGCCATGCCGTCCTCGAAGGAGAGGCGCTCGCCGGCGCGCACCTTCTCCTCCACCGCGTCCAGGTGCGTCTTTCCCGGTGCCGCCTCCATGGTCATCCACACGCCCTTACCGAGAGGTTGCGGTTGCCGCCGAGCTCCGCCGCCGCCGCGTCGAACACCCCCATCTCGGGGCCGATGGCCACGGCGGTGAGCCGGGCCGGGTCGTAGAAGCGGCGCGCCACCCGCGCCACGTCCTCCGCGGTGACGGCGTCGATGCGCTCGATGATCTCGTCGATGGAGAGGATCTCCGAGCCGGTGACCGTGAGCTTGCCCAGGCGGCTCATGCGGCTGTGGGTGGTCTCCATGCCCAGGACGATCTTGCCCTTGGCGCTCTCCTTGGCGCGCTCGAGCTCCTGCGCCTGAACGCCGTCGTCCATCAGCGACTGCAGCTGCTCGCGGACGATGGCGGTCACCGGCTCCACGCTCTCGCTGCGGCAGCCGAAGTAGATGCCCACCAGCCCCGTGTCGGCGTAAAAGGAGGCATAGGAATAAATCGAGTAGGCGAGGCCGCGCTTCTCCCGCACCTCCTGGAACAGCCGCGAGCTGACGGTGGACCCCAGCAGGGCGTCGAGGATGGAGAGGGCGAACTTGTCCGCCGCCCCGCGCGGCAGCCCGGGGCCGCCGATGCACACGTGGTACTGCTGCGTGTCCTTCTCGTAGAAGCAGGCGCGGGGCGCCGGCTCCGCCGGCGGCGGCTCCCGGTCGCCGGGCGCGGCGTCGTCCGCGCCCGCGCCGTCGAGGTGCCGCGCGGCCAGCTCGGCGAGCTGCTCCAGCTCCACGTTGCCGGCGGCGGCCACCACCAGGTTGGGGCGGGTGTAATGCTCGGCGTGGTAGCGCCGCAGCCGCGGCTCGTCGATGCCGGCAATCACCGGCACCGTTCCCAGCACGCTCTTGCCCAGGGGGTGATCGCCGAAAACGGCCTGCACCAGGTAGTCGGCGACCAGGTCCGCGGGTGAATCCTCGTACATGGCGATCTCCTCCACCACCACCTCGCGCTCCTGGTCGATCTCCGCGAACGCCGGGCGCACTACCATGTCGGCCATCACCTCGAACGCCTCCTCCAGGTGGGCGTCCAGGAAGCGGGCGTGAACCACGGTGTACTCGCGGGCGGTGGCGGCGTTGATGTCGGCACCGAAGGAATCGAAGATGCGGGCGATATCCACGGCACCGAACCGGGCGCTGCCCTTGAAGAGCAGGTGCTCGATGAAATGACTGATGCCGTTTTCGTCCGGGCGCTCGTGGCGCGAACCGGAGCCGATCCAGAAACCCAGCGATACCGAGCGCACGGCGGGGAGCTGCTCGCAGATCACCCGCCCGCCGCCGTCGAGCTGTTGCAGCTTATACTTCTGGATTGGGGTCAACCACCTTGAGTCCGATGCGCTGCTTGCCGCGGTCCTCGCGCACGTCGATCACTTCCACCTTCACCATCTGCCCGCGCTTGACCACGTCTTCCACCCGCTTCACCCGGTGATCGGCCAGGTTGGAGATGTGCGCCAGGCCGTCGACGCCGCGCTTCAGCTCCACGAAGGCGCCGAAGTCGGTGATCTTCACCACCTTGCCGACGATGACGTCGCCCTTCTCCACTTCCTTGGTGAGGTCGGTGATGCGCTTGATGACGCCCTCGGCGCTGGAACCGTCGTTGCTGCAGATGAAGACGGTGCCGTCCTCCTCCACGTCGATGGAGACGTCGAACTCCTCCACCATGCCGCGGATGGTCTCGCCGCCCTTGCCGATGATGACGCCGATCTTGTCGGGGTCGATCTGGATGGTGAAGATGCGCGGCGCGTACTCGGAGAGCTCCTCGCGCGGCTCCGGCAGCACTTCCAGCATCTTCGCCAGCACGAACTCGCGGCCGCGCTTGGCCTGCTGCAGCGCCTCTTCCATGATCTCGGGGGTGATTCCCTCCTTGATCTTCAGGTCCATCTGGATGGCGGTGAGGCCCTCGGAGGAGCCGGCCACCTTGAAGTCCATGTCGCCCAGGTGATCCTCGATGCCGGCGATGTCGGTGAGGATCACGTAGTGCCGGTCCACGTCCTCCGACTGGCACTTGTCACAGCGGCGCAGGAAGACGCCCTCGTGGCCGCAGGCGCGGCAGCTGCTGCGCACCACCAGCCCGATGGCGATGCCCGCCACCGGCCGCTTGATCTGCACGCCGGCGTCCATCAGCGCCAGGCTGGAGCCGCAGGTGGCCGCCATCGAGGACGAGCCGTTGCTCTCCAGGATCTCGCTCACCAGGCGGATGGTATAGGGGAACTCGGTCTCGTCGGGGATCATCGGCAGTAGCGCCTTCTCCGCCAGCGCCCCGTGGCCGATGTCGCGGCGCTTGGGGCCGCGCATGAAACCGGTCTCGCCCACGCAGAAGGGCGGGAAGTTGTAGTGGTGGATGTAGCGCTTGCTCTCCTCCAGGCCCAGGCCGTCGATCCGCTGCTCGTCGCCGACGGCGCCCAGGGTGAGCAGGGTCATCGCCTGGGTCTGGCCGCGGGTGAACAGCGCCGAGCCGTGGGTGCGGGGGGCGACGCCCACCTCGCAGGAAATCTCCCGGATCTCCTCCAGGCCGCGGCCGTCGGGCCGCCGCTTGTCCACGGCGATGCTGCGCCGGACCACGTCCTTCTCCACGTCCCTGAGGATGGACTCCACCTCGGCGGCGAAGTCGTCGCCGGTGTCGTCGCCCAGCAGCTCGCCGCGCACGCGCTCGCGGATCGCCTCCACCCGTTCGGCGCGCTCCTGCTTGTCCGCCACCTCGTTGGCGGCTTCGAAGTCGGCCCGCGCCAGGGAATCGATCCGGGCGTAGAGATCGGCGTCCACCTCCGGCTCCTCGACGGTCCACTTCTCCTTGCCGACCGCCTCTCCCAGCTCCTGCTGGAGCCGGCAGAGCTGGCGGATCGGCTCCCGGGCCAGGCGCACGGCGTCCATCGCCGTCTCCTCGCTCACCTCGTCCGCCGAGGCGTCCAGCATCAGGATGGAATCCTCGGTGCCGGCGACGATCATGTTCAGGTCGCACTCCTGCTGCTGGGGCAGGGTGGGATTGATCAGCAGCTCGCCGCCCAGGCGGCCCACCCTCACCGCCGCGATCGGCCCCTGGAAGGGGATCTCGGAGATGGTGAGCGCCGCCGAGGCCCCCAGCAGGGCCAGCACGTCGTAGGCGTTCTCCTGGTCGGTGGAAAGGATGGTGGCGATGATCTGGGTCTCGTTGGAGAAACCCTTGGGAAAGCGGGGCCGGATGGGCCGGTCGATCAGGCGCGCGGTGAGGATCGCCTTCTCACTCGGCCGCGCCTCCCGCTTGATGAAACCGCCGGGGATCTTGCCGGCGGCGTACATGCGCTCCTCGATGTCCACGGTGAGGGGGAAGAAATCGATCCCCTCCTTGGGCTCGGTGCGCGCCGTTGCTGTTACCAGTACCATGGTGTCGCCGCAACGGACGACCACGGCGCCGTTGGCCTGGGCGGCCAGCTTGCCCGTCTCCAGCGAGACGGTCTTGCCGCCGACCTTGACGCTCTTCTCTACTATGCTTTTTTGCTGAAGCAATTCTCTTCTCCTCGAGTCCGGCACCCGCGTCCGCGACTGCAAAAGCCGCGGAAGCACGACTCCCGCGGCCCGGCTCTAGGCTCAAGGCTCAGGGTCCCGCAGGGCCCTCAGCCTCAGGCCTAGAGCATGAAGCTTCCAGGCGCGGTAGTCTTGCCCGGGTGCAGCGAGCGGAGAGGGAGGAGGTGGATGGAATCGCGCGGACCACGGAGAGAAGGCTGCCGCCGAAAAGCAGGTGCCCGCCCGTGAGACTGGGGACCGACCAGCGACGGCCGCTTCCGGGCCGCGTTCCCGATCCTACTTCCTCAGTCCCAGCTCCTTTACCAATGCACGATAGCGGTTGACATTCTTGTTTTGCAGGTAATTGAGCAACCGCCTTCTCTTCCCCACCATCTTCAGCAGCCCGCGGCGGGAATGATGGTCCTTCTTGTGCGTCTTCAGGTGCTCGGTGAGGCCGTTGATACGCTCGGTGAGGAGCGCTATCTGTACCTCGGGTGAGCCGGTATCGCCCTCGTGGCTGCTGAACTTCTCGATTACCAGCTCCTTGTTTTCCTTGGTGAGCGCCACTGTCCACCTCCTTTCCAACCGGAGTCTCCGTGGGGAATCAATAATGAAGAGCTTAGCACAGCGGCAAATAAAAGGCTAACAGTCGCGGTTCAACAAAAGGGGGCCGGCTGCCGATAATCTTTTACCAGGAGCCGGCGTGAGGGCTCCCGCGCCAGGGGGTGTCCATGGGGTATTCAGGCGAAGGGAGCAGGGCGGCAGGTCGGCCGCTCCCCAAGAGCAGCGTCACCGGGTACATCCCGGGCATTCTCCTCTGCGCCGCCGTGGCGCTGCCCTCGTTCGAGCTCTCCCGCCACAGCCCCTCCCTGGACGCGCTGGCGCTCTCCCTGATACTCGGCATCGTCCTGGGCAACGTCCTGGGCACCGCCGCCGGCAGGCAGCCGGGAGTGCGGCTGGTGGGCGCCGTCTTCATCCCCGCGGGGATCATCCTCTACGGCACGCGGCTGGACTTCCTGGTATTCGCCCGCATGCCCGTTCCCACCGTGGCGCTGGTGCTGTCGGTGGTGGCGATCTTCTTCATCACCATGCTGGCCCTGTCGCGACCGCTGGGAGTAGGGCCGGGCACCGCCATCCTGGTGGCCTCCGGTTCGGCCATCTGCGGCGCCTCGGCCATCGCCGTGCTGGCGCCGGTGGTGGATGCCCGCCACCGCGATACCTCGATGGCGCTCATCGTCATCACCACCGTGGGGCTCACCGGGGTACTGGTCTACCCGCTGCTGGCCGACCTCCTGGAGCTGGGATCCGCCGCCTACGGCGTCCTCTGCGGCTCCACCCTGCAGCAGACGGGGATCGTCAAGCTGGCGGCCTCGCACATGGGCGACGCCGCCCTGGCCTACGCCATGCCAGTGAAGATGCTGCGCATCGCCGCCCTGGCGCCGGCAGCGGTGGCACTGGGGACGCTGACGCATCTGCCCGCCGCCGGCGGCTACCGCGGCCGCCTCACCGGCACCGTCACCGCCGCCGCCAGGCGCGCCTGGTTCATCCCGGTCTTCATCGCCGTGGCGCTGGTCTTCACCTTCCAGGAGACCGCCGCGGCGGCACGCGAATCCTTCTACCCCTATGCCACCCTCTGCCTGTCGATGGCGCTGGCCAGCATCGGCCTGGGAGTGGACTTCGAAAGCATCCGCTCCCTGGGCTCGCGGCCGCTGCTGCTGGCCTTCGCCGGCTGGCTGCTGGTGGCGGGGTTGGTGCTGACCATACTGTCACTGGTGACGAGGTGAGCCGATGACAGGGCAGCGACACCCGCGCCGCTGGCGCCGGAGCATCTTCCAGAAGACGGCACTGATCTTCATGGTGGTGGCGCTGATCCCGGCGGCCATCATCAGCCTCAAGACCATGGACGTCTTCAGCAGCCACCTGGAGCGCATGGCCGAGGCGGGAGCCATCAGCCCCGCGGAGAGCACCCGCCAGCTCCACGAGGTGCGGGCACAGGCGCTGGCCTACAGCGGCTACGGCGCGGTGATCGCCCTGCTCTTGGGGTACTTCTTCGCCGCCAGCCTGGTGCGCCCCATCCGCTCGCTGCAGGTGGGCGCCCGCCGCATCGGCGACGGCGAGCTGGACGTGCGGGTGGAGACCGACACCGAGGACGAGCTGGAAGAGCTCGCCACCACCATCAACCAGATGGCCGATTCGCTGCAGGAGCGCGAGGGCGAGCTGAGGCGGCACAGCCGCCACCTGGCCATCCTCTACGAGTTCGCCCACGAGATGTCGGAGGCCGGGGGGCTGGACGAGCTGCTGGACCAGGCACTGGAGAAGACCATGGAGATCAGCGCCGCCGACTGCGGCTGCATCTTCGTCATCGACGAGCAGGGCGGGCTGGCGCCCGCCGTCTGCCGCGGCCGCAAGGACGTCTATTCCATGGAGGTCTTCAACCGGGCGGCCCGGGAGGCCACCCGCTCCGGCGAGCCGGCGCTGATCAGCAGCAAGGGCCGGGAGGGCGACACCCGCACCGTCGCCTGCGTGGCCGTCCGCTACGAGAACACCCTGGAGGGCGCCATCTGCGTCGCCGGCGAGCACGCCGACTTCACCCCGGAGACCATGCAGCTGCTGGTGGCGGTGGGCAGCGAGGTGGCCATCGCCGTGGAGAACCGCCGCCTGCTGAAGCAGCTGGAGAAACAGAACACCGAGCTCACCCAGGCCACCAACGAGAGCGCCGGCCTCATCACCCGGGCCGAGCGGGAGGAGAGCTTCAGCATCCGGTACGAGAACAAGGAACTGGTGCGCTGCTGGGAGCTGAAGAACTGCACCCGCCGCGAGTGCCCCTCCTACCAGTCGGAGAACCTGCGCTGCTGACAGGTGGCCGGCACCCACTGCGGCGGCGAGGTCCAGGGCGTCTTCGCCCAGAAGCTGGGCCGCTGCGAGAAGTGCGAGGTCTACCGGCGCGCCTGCTCCAACCGCATCACCACCCTGGGCGAGACCTTCAACAACATGATGGCCTCGCTGGAGCAGCGCGTGCGCGAGCAGGAAAAGCTGCAGCAGCAGCTGTTCCGTTCCTCGAAGCTGGCCGCCATCGGCGAGCTGGCAGCGGAGGTGGCGCACGATATCAACAACCCCATGACCGGCATCCTCGCCAACGCCATGCTGGTCAAGACCGGCAAGCTCGACCCGGACGCGGTGATGGAGAAGATCGGCGTCATCGAGAGCGAGGCGCTGAGGACGCGGGACATCGTCCGCAACCTGCTGGACTTCGCCCACCAGGAGCGGAACTTCCGGCCGGAGCCCGTCTCCATCCAGGAGCTGGCCGAGCACGCGCTGGCGCTGACGGAAAACCAGGCCCGCCTCTCCTCGGTGAAGGTGGAGACCCGCTTCGACGAGGGGCTGCCACGGGTGGTGGTGGATCCCAACCACGTCAAGCAGGTCTTCCTGAACATCATCACCAACGCCATCCACGCCATGCCCAAGGGCGGCACCCTGACGCTGAGCGCGGCCGCCAGCCGCTCCGAGGGGGGATCCACCTGGGTGAAGGTGACCATCCGCGACACCGGCGTGGGCATGGACGCCGAGAAGAAGGCCCAGATCTTCGATCCCTTCTTCACCACCAAGCAGGAAGGCAAGGGCACCAGCCTGGGGCTGTCGGTGGCCCAGCGTATCATCAGCGAGCACGGCGGCGAGATCGAGGTGGAGTCGGAGCCGGGCAAGGGATCGGCCTTCACCTTCCGGCTGCCGGCGGCCAGCGGCGAGGCCGGGGAACAGGCCGCCTGAGAGGCGCCTCAGTTCCTGCGGGCGGCGAAGCCCTGGTAGCTGCGGGCGGCGGCGATGTCCTTCTCGATCTGCTCCACCAGCTGCTCCGGGCTCTCGAACTTCTGCTCGTCCCGCAGGTACTCCAGGAAGTCGATGCGCACGTCCATGCCGTAGATGTTGCGGTCGAAGTCCAGGATGTGGGCCTCGATGCGCATGCGCTCGCCGCTCTCCTCGTCGGTGCTGCAGAAGGTGGGGTTGTGCCCCACGTTCACCAGGCAGGCATAGGGGGTCTTGCCCACGTAGAGATCGGCGAGGTAGACGCCGCGGCCGGGAAAGATGCAGCCCACGTAGGCATCGATGTTGGCGGTGCGCACGCCTAGGGTGCGCCCGCGCTTGTCACCGTGCACCACCTTGCCGTGGGTCGAGGGTGGGCGCCCCAGGATCTCGCGCACCTCCTGCAGCTCCCCCTGCATCAGCAGCTTGCGGATGCGGGTGGAGGAGATGGGCTTGCCGCCCGCCTTCACCAGGGGCACGGCGGTGACCTCGATGCCGCGCTCGCCGCCGTACTCGGCGAGGAAATCCACGTCGCCGGCGGCCTTGTGCCCGAAGCGGAAGTTCTCGCCCACCACCACGTGCACGGCGCCGACGCCGCTGCCGAAGAGCAGGTCGCAGAACTCACGCGGCGACATGCGGGAGAACTCCTCCTCGAAGGGGAAGATCAGCAGCTCGTCCACGCCCAGGTCCTGGATGAGGTCGGCCTTGACGTTGAGCGGCGTCAGTATCGGCGGGCACTTGTCGGGGGCGATCACCGCCAGGGGATGGGGGTGGAAGGTGATCACCATGCTGCGCAGTCCCCTGGCGCGGGCCGTCTCCACGGCTTCGCCGATGATCCGGCGATGACCGATGTGAACGCCATCGAAGGTGCCGATGGCGACGGCGCGCCTGGCGGGAGGGACCTCCTCCCTGCTGTGGTAGATCCTCATGCGAGTACCACCCTCGGGTAGATGAGTCCATCGGCATCGCCCGGACCGTAGACGGCCACGAGCCTGCCGGCGGCGGCGAGGCGAACGGGCCCGGATGCGGTGCCGGCGATGGGCCTGCCGTGCCTGACGGCATCCACTTCCGCCGGATCCAGTTCTCTCACGGGAAGGAAATATAACGCACCCAGGCAGGAAATAAAAGCCGTGTTGGCGGTGCCCGTCACCTCCGGCGGCGGCACCTGCTCCAGCTGCCGCGGGGACAGGGCGTCGCCCACGTCGAAGCGACCCACCGCCAGGCGCCGGAGCTCGCGGGCGTAGCCGCCGCAGCCCAGGGCGGCGCCGACGTCGCGGCAGAGGCTGCGGACGTAGGTCCCCCCGGAGCAGGTGACGTCGAGCACGGCCCGGCCCTGGTGGCGATCGTAGCCCTCGAGCTCCAGGCGGTAGATCTCCACCTGCCGCTCCGGGGCCGCCACCGCCTCCCCGCGGCGGGCCTTGCGGTAGAGGGGCTCGCCGCCCACCTTCACCGCCGAGTAGGCGGGAGGGCGCTGCCGGATGCGGCCGCGGAAGCGGGCCAGTGCCGCCTCCAGCCGGGAGCGCCCCGGCAGCCGCCCGTCCTCCACCGGCTCGAGCTCCCCCTCCACGTCGTCGGTGGACGAGAACGCGCCCAGCTGCAGCGTCACCCGGTACCGCTTCTCCAGGGGGGAAAAGAAATCGAAGAGGCGCGTGGCCCTGCCCACCAGCACCAGCAGCAGGCCGGTGGCGAAGGGATCGAGGGTGCCGGCGTGACCCACCTTCTTCACCCCCGACCAGCGCCGCAGGCGGCCGACCACGTCGTGCGAGGTCCAGCCCGCGGGCTTGTCCACCAGCAGCACCCCGCAGGGGGCGGCGTTGTCACTCTTCGCGCCCAAGCTCCTTCAGCAATCGCTCGATGCGCATGCCCCGCTCGATGCTCTCGTCGAGCACGAAGGTGAGGCGGGGCGTGCGCTTCAGCTCCAGCTGGCCGGCGATCAGCGACTGCAGGTAGCCGTGCGAGTGGGAGAGCCCGGTGAGTGTGTCCTCTTGCTGGCGCTCGTCCCCCAGGATGCTCACGTAGACCTTCGCCGACCGCAGGTCCGGCGCGGTCTCCACCGATACCACGGTGACGAAGCCGATGCGGGGATCCTTGAGGCCGGAGACCAGTGCCTCGCTCAGTACCTCGCGGATCGCCTCGTTGACGCGGCGCATTCTCGGTCCCTGCATCTCAATCCGCCTCCACCTTGATGATCTCCCGGTGCACCGCGGAAAGCAGCCCCTCCCCCTGTTCCAGCTGGCCGAAGGCGAGGTCGAGGGCGCGTTCCAGGTCGCTGCTGCTGGCGGCGGTGATGGAAATCAGCAGGCGCGTGCGCTGCCAGAGGTCCTGGAAGCCCACCTCGGAAACGGAGGCCCCGTACCGGCGGGCAAGGGTGGTCTTGAGGCTGCGGAGGTGCCGGCGCTTGTCCTTCAGGGAACCGTTCTCGGGAAAGTGGATGTCCGCCGCCAGGATACCGACATAGCCGTCAGCTCGGAGCAACTTCTTTCGTCTCGTAGAACTCAAGGACGTCGCCTTCCTTGATGTCGTTGAAATCCTCGAGCAGGATGCCGCACTCGTAGCCTTCCTCCACCTCGCGGGCATCCTCCTTGAAGCGCTTCAGCGAAGCCAGCTTGCCCTCGTGGACGATGGTGCCCTCGCGCACCACCCGTACCTGGGCGTTGCGGGTCACCTTGCCGCGGGTGACGTAGCAGCCGGCGATGGTGCCCAGCTTCGAGGCCTTGAAGGTCTTGCGGATCTCCGCCTCTCCCAGCTCCTCCTCCACGAACTTGGGCGCCAGCATCCCCTTGAGCGCCGCCTCGACGTCCTCGGTCACCTTGTAGATGACGCTGTAGGTGCGCACGTCGACGCCCTCCATGTCGGCGATGGTCTTGGCCGCCGAGTTGGGCCGGACGTTGAAGCCGAGGATGATCGCCTGGGAGGCGGCCGCCAGCATCACGTCCGACTCCTTGATGGCGCCGACGCCGGTGTGAATGATGTTCACCTTCACTTCCTCGTGCTGGATCCGCTTCAGCGATTCCTCCAGCGCTTCCACGGTACCGGCGACGTCCGCCTTGATGATCAGGTTGAGGTCCTTGACCTCGCCCTCCTTGATGCGGGCCATCACGTCGTCCAGGGTGAGGGCGCGGCGCTTGGCCAGCATCTCCGCCTTGATGCGCTCGGCGCGGCGGGAAGCGATGGCGCGGGCGCGGCGCTCGTCCTCAACCACCTTGCAGAACTCGCCCGCCTGGGGCACGGTATCGAAGCCAAGGATCTCCACCGGCACCGCCGGCCCCGCCTCCTTGAGCGCCCTGCCCTTGAAATCGCTCATGGCCTTCACCTTGCCCGCTGCCTCGCCGGCGACGATGGCGTCGCCGATGTGCAGCGTGCCCCTGCCGATGAGCACGGTGGCCACTACGCCGCGGCCGGGATCCAGCTTGGACTCGATCACCACGCCGCTGGCCGGGGCGTCGGGGTTGGCCTTCAGTTCCTGGATCTCCGCCACCAGCAGGATGGTCTCCAGCAGGTCCTCCAGCCCTTGCTTCTTCTTGGCGCTGACGTCGTTGAAGATCACGTCGCCGCCCCATTCCTCGGGCACCATGCCCCGCTCCGAGAGCTCCTGGCGCACCCGCTCCGGGTTGGCTTCCGGCTTGTCGATCTTGTTCACCGCCACCACCACCGGCACGTTGGCCGCCTTGCAGTGGTCGAGGGCCTCCAGCGTCTGCGGCATCACGCCGTCGTCGGCGGCCACCACCAGCACCGCCACGTCGGTGACGCGGGCGCCGCGGGCCCGCATGGCGGTGAAGGCCTCGTGACCAGGGGTATCGATGAAGGTGATCCGCTTGCCCTCGTGCTCCACCTGGTAGGCGCCGATGTGCTGGGTGATGCCGCCGGCCTCGGTGGCGGTCACCTCCGTCTCGCGGATGGCGTCCAGCAGCGAGGTCTTGCCGTGATCCACGTGGCCCATGATGGTCACCACCGGCGGCTTCGGCTTCAGGTCCTCGGGGCGGTCGGTGATCGCCTCTTCCTCTTCCTGTTCCACGTGGGCGATCTCCACCTCGCGTCCCAGGTCCTCGCAGACGGTGGTGATGGCCTCGTCGCTGAGCGACTGGGTGATGGTGACCATCTCACCGTAGCCCATAAGGCGCTTGATGATCTCGGAGGTGGAGACGCCGATCGCCGCCGAGAGGTCCTTGACGGTGGCGCCGGCATCGATCTTCACCGGCTTGTCACTTACCGCTGCCGCGGCGGCGGGAGCCGCCTCGGCTTCCACGGCGGCGGCTTCCTTCTTGTGGGCCTTGTGCTTGGCCCGCCGCGGCCGGGCACGGCCGGTGGGGGCAAAACCGCGGTGCTTGGCGGGGCCGGAATCGATGATCACGAAGCGGCCCTTGCCGTGGCCCTTGCCCTGACGCTGGGCGGCCGGCCGCTGGCGGCGCTTCTTCTTGGCCGGCGCGGGCTTCTCCTCCGCCTTCTTGGCCGGCGCCGCCTTCGCCTCGCCCCGGGGCTTGGCAGCCGCCCCGGGAGCCGCCTTCTTCGCCGCCTTGCCGGCGCCGCCCTGCTTCTTCTTCGCCTTGGCGCCGGGCGCGGGCGCGGACGGGGCGGCCGGCTCCTTGCCGCCGGCGAGCGCCGACGCCGCTGCCTCGGTATCGACTCCCGACAGCGCTCCCTTGACCTCGATGCCGGCAGCCTTGAGCTTCTCCAGCACCTCGGCGCTGGAGAGCCCGGCCTCTCTCGCTATCTCGTAAACTCTCTTCCTCGCCATCAGCTTTCACCTGCCGTATCGCAACGCGTGTTTCCCGGCGAAGCGCCGCCCGCTGCCCGGGTGGCCACTGCGTCGAAGAGATCGTCCACCGACGGGTGTACCCGCTCCACCCGCAGGCGCCGCTCAAGGGTCCTGCGGGAAAGGGCGCGCTCCAGGCACCGGCGCGACGGGCATACGTATGCTCCCCTGCCGGGAGCCTTTCCCCCGGGGTCGAGGACCGCGATCCGCGTGTCCCCGTCCTCGACTACAGTAAACCTGACCAGGCCGCTCCTGGCAAACCGGCGCCCGCAGCCGGTGCACATCCGCTGCGGGATGTGCCCGCGGCGGACCAAGGTCACTCCTCCTGGTCTTCCGACGCCTCGGGTGCGGTGACCGCGGCCCCGTCGCCCGCGGCGGGCGCTTCTTCGCCGTCACCGGCCCCGTCTTCGCCGGTGTCGACGGCGTCACCGGGCGCGGCCGTTTCCGTGTCGGTGGCGGGAGCTTCGTCGGCGGCGCCGGTTTCATCTTCGGGCTCCGCCGTCTCCGCCGCTGCTTCCGCCTCTTCGCCGGCCTCCTCCTGCTCGGCCAGCGCCTGGTGCGCGGGAATGCCGCAGTAACGGGAGCCCGGCAGCGCCGCGTTGGGACAGCGCTTGCCGCTCTGGGTGAGGGCGGCACAGCGGCCGTCGAGCTCCTCCACTTCCTCCTCGGCGGACTCTTCCTCTTCCGCCATCTTGCTGTCGCTGATGATGTCGATGTGCCAGCCGGTGAGCTTGTGGGCCAGGCGCACGTTCTGCCCCTTGTTGCCGATGGCCAGGGACAGCTGGTCGTCGGGGACCACCACCGTGGCCGCCTTCTTCTTCTCCTCGCCCTCGCCTTCGCCCTCGGCGGCTGCCTCGCCCTCTTCGTCGGCGCCGTCCTCCTGCAGCCAGACGCGCAGCACCTTGGCGGGGCTCAGGGCATTGGCCACGAAGTAAGCCGGGTCCTCGTTGTAGGGAATGATGTCGATCTTCTCGCCGCGCAGCTCGCTTACCACCATGCGCACGCGCGAGCCGCGGGGGCCGACGCAGGCGCCCACGGGATCGATGCTGTCGTCGAGGGACTCCACGGCGATCTTGGAGCGGTAGCCGGGCTCGCGGGCCACGCTCCTGATCACCACCAGCCCGTCGGCCACCTCCGGCACCTCCAGCTCGAACAGCTTGCGCACCAGCTCCTCGCTGGCACGGGAGACGATAACCTGGGGGCCCTTGGTCTGGTCGCGCACCTCGCTGATCACCGCCTTGATGCGGGATCCGTGGTCGTAGCGCTCGCTGCTGACCTGCTCTTCCTTGGGCAGGAGCGCCTCAACCCTGCCCAGGTCGATCAGGGTGTACTGGCGGTTGCTCTGCTGCACCAGGCCGGTGACGATCTCGCCGATGCGGTCCTTGTACTCCTCGTACATCATGCCCCGCTCCGCCTCGCGGATGCGCTGCAGGATCACCTGCTTGGCGGTTTGGGCGGCGATGCGGCCGAAGTCCTCCGGGGTCTCGATGCGCACCTTCTCGATCTCGCTCTCGTCGTACATCGAGGGGTCCGGCACCAGCTCCTCTTCCTCACCGGCTTCCGCGGCCTCTTCCCCTTCGGCGGCCTCCCCGCCCGCCTCCGGCGCCTCCGCCTCGGCGGGCGGCGGCAGGGTGGGCGGATGGTCGGGCAGGATCAGCTCGTAGATGGCGATCTCGCCGTCGTCGGGGTTGATCTCCACCTTGGCGAACTCCACGGCCTCGGGAGTCTTCTTGTACGCGGATAGCAGGGCATCCTCCAGCGCCGTCAGCAGCACCTGGAAGTCGATGCCCTTCTCCTGCTCGAGAAGCCTCAGTGCCTCAACGATCTCTTTGCTCACTGCTCGCTCCTTTATCGCTGTACGGCCCAGGGAGCAACCGGGGTCGTAACCATCAAGCCGTTCCCGGGCCGTCGAAATCGAAAACCGTCCGGGCGCCGGCTATGTCCTCGAACCCGATGGAGACCTCTCCGGCGTCGGTCTCCAACTGCAGCCGTTCGGGCGTTACCGAACGTAAAAAACCGGTGAAGTTCCGACGTCCTTCCACCGGGCCATAGGTCTTGAGTCTTATCTTTTTTCCGACCGCGGCCCGGAAATGCTCCGGGGTCCGCAGCCTGCGCTCTATACCCGGCGAGGACACCTCGACCGTGTAACGGCGCAGGAAACGATCCAGTGCGTTCGTCACCTGCGCACAAAGCTGGTGGTCCACCCCCGCGGGATGGTCCACGAAAACTCTCATCAGCCTGCCGCCGCGACCGCCCGCCAGCTCCACGTCCACGACCTCCACCTCGGGCATGCTCTCGGCGAGGGCCTGTTCCACCTCGGCAAGTATCTGGTCGCGTTTCACGATACCGCCCCCTGCCGTTACGCTGCACGCTGCCGGGCAAAAAAAAGTGGGCCAACGAACCCACTTGGAATCACTGCCACAGTTTAAAAAAGTATATCACAGCAGCAAAAGCAGCCGCAAGGAAGCGGCAGCAAACCATCAGCTTCAGGTTAAGGCAAAACCTCCTGAAAATCAAGGTATTTTCAAGGCTGCTCCCCGCCCGCGGGAGGCCGCCGGCAGCGCCCGCGGGCGGGCGGCGGGGCGGCTGTCGGCCCCGCCACCCGCAACGCCCGGCTCTCACGCCGGCGGGTGCTCCGGGAAGGAGGCCCTGCCACCGCCCGGGGCGGCACACGTTGCCGCCAGCCGGGTTTGAAAGCGCGCCACTCCCGCGGGGACCTGGAAGTGCAGGTCGAAGCTCGCGCTTTCCCCCGGCCCAATGTCGCCCAGGGGCAGCGGCAGGTCGTCGAGGAAGAGCACCGCCGCCGGCCCGGTGACCACGCTCTCCACCTGCGCCGCGGCCGCCGGCCCGGCGCCGATATCATCGACCCGGTAGCCCACGGTCAGCGTCCGGGCGAGGTAGGAGGCAAAGTCGTCCCAGCACACCGATTCCAGGGAGAGCGTCAGCCGCGGTAGCGCGCCGGCGTCCGCGGGCGGGGACAGCACCGCCGCGTAGACGTCCCAGTCGCCGCCCCGGTCGTCCTGCCAGGCGACGACGCCGCTGCTGCTCACCGAGGGGCTCACCTGGTTGCCGGGAGCCGTGCACAGCGGCTGCTCGATGCCGGCCTCCAGGTCGTACAGGTACAGGTCCCAGTCGCCGCCGCGGTCGTCCTGGTAGACCAGGAAGCGGCCGTCCGCGGTCGCGGCCACCTGGTCGCCGGGCCGCTCTACCAGCGGCACCCCGTACGTGTCCGGGACCGCCTCGTAGATGTCCCAGTCGGACCCCGGCTGGTTCCGGCGCTGCTGGTAGAAGACCCGGTCGCCGTCGATCACCGGCCGCCGCCGCTGGTAGACGCTGCTGCCGTCGTCCGCCTTGCCACCGCCCACGGCGGTGAGGTAGCGCCAGCTGTTGTCGGCGATGTCGTAGGAGACGAGCAGGGGCTCGTAGTAGCTGGAGCCGTAGCCGCGCATGCGCACCCAGACGGCGGTATCGCCCTCGATGTCGGGGTCGTACCGCATCGCCGTCAGCGCGTGGCTGTCCAGCTTGCGGGTGAGGCCGGAGACGAAGTGGACGCGGCGGATGACGCTGCCACCGTCCTCCTCGCCGGTGAGGGCCACCACGCCCGAGAAGGCCAGTCGCGCGGCAGGGCCGGTGGTGATGCACTTATCCAACCCGGTGCCGGGCAGCCAGTGGCAGACGCCGCCCTCCGCGTCCTGCCAGGCCACGGCGCCGCCGTCGATCTCCGGGCCCGCCGCCACCTCTCCCAGGTAGACGAGCTGCTGAAACGCGGGGTCGAGCGCGTCCCGCACCAGCAGCCGCTCGCCCGCGGCGGCACCGCCGTCGACGAAGGCCACGCGGCTGCCGTCCACCGAGGGCGAGACCTGGTCTCCCGCGCCGGCAGCCAGGGGAAACGCGGAGACCTGCCAGGGCCCGTTGGCGGCCCGCGCCTCCCCCGCCGGCAGCTGGCACAGGAAGGCCACCAGGGCCAAGGCCAGGGTGACGCCGAGGCGGCGCGGCCGAGGCCACGCCGGCCCCGGCACCACAACTTTGCCCGCGCTCCCGTTGCCCAGCTTTCCCCTGTGAATTTCACCGGACAGACATGTTACCGTCGCTGTCGCCGGTGCGGCGCTCCGCCTTCTCCTCGCCATCTCTCCTCGCTTTCCGCTCGCGCTGCCACTGCTGCTGCTTGCCACTTCGAAACGATAACTGGCCACAAGGGATCTCCCGGGAGCAGCCCCGAGGCCTGCTGCGGCTGCGGCGCCGCCGATTCACGCCTGCACGTGCGGCTCTCCCGTCCTGGCACCACCGCAGCCGGCCTGGCCAGCATAGCAGCAGCGGGCGCGAAAAAAATCGGCCATTCGGTGTATTCTTATCGAGAAAAAGTATGATCTCGCGGAGTTGCCCGTGGAAAAACGCGACACCAAGGATTGGTACCTGGACCGCGACCCCCTCTCGGTGGTGAGCGAGCGCATCGTCTCCTTCGTCGCCGAGCGCGCCGGCAAGCGCATCCTCGACCTGGGCTGCGCCACCGGCGGCTACGCCCGGCGGCTGGCGGACGCCGGCTTCGAAGTGACCGGCGCCGACATCAACCCCGACTACGTGGAGGCCGCCGGCCGCCTGGGTATCAAGGCGGTGCTCCTGGAGGAAGGCCGGCCGCTGCCGTTCGCCGACGACAGCTTCGACACGGTGATGATGGTGGAGGTGCTGGAGCATGCCGCCGAACCGCAGGCGCTGGTGGCGGAGGCGCGCCGCGTCAGCCGGGGCAACCTGCTCCTGACCACGCCCAACTGCGGCGCCAGCGACGCCCTGGCCGCCGCCGGCCTGGTCTTCGAGCACGAGCTGGACCGGGACCACCGCTCCCGCTTCGACCGGGAATCGCTGGCGGCGCTGCTCTCGGAGCACTTCGAAGACGTCTCCGTGAGCGAGCGGGAGTTCATGGACGACGCCCTCTACGCCCAGATCCTGACGCCGGAGCTGCGCCGCAAGGTGCTGCGGCGGATCCGGCGGGGAAGGATGAAGCCGCGGCTGAGCTTCCGGCTGTACGCCGAGGCGCGCTGAGGCAGGCCACCGGAGGCGGCAGGAGGTTTCAGGCGGGCGCCTCCCCGCAGCGGGGCACCACGTTGCCGGCGTCGGGAAGGAACCACACCCGGCCGTGGGGGCGCGCCGCCAGCGCCTGCGCCAGCGCCGTGCCCACGTCGGCAAAGGGGCGCATGAAGGCCCGGGAAACCACCTCGTCGCCGACGCCGGTTACCGCCCACAGCCGGTGCTTCATCGCCGCCGCCGCCAGGCGGGCGGCCTTGTGGCGGCCCAGGCGGTACTCGCGGTGGGCCTCCTCCACCACCGCCCGCGGCGGCCTCCCATCCATGATCTCCAGGAAGGCGGCGTCGCCCACGCCCTCCCGGCAGCCGGAGACCAGCACGAGGATGCCGCCCTCCCGCAGCGCCAGCAGGCCGTGCTCCACCGATTTCTGCGCCTGGTAGAAATCGCGGTCCAGGGGCGGCGCCGCCGCCGCCAGCACGATCTCCTCGCGCCGGGGACAGGGGGCGCCGCAGAGCTCCGCCGCGGCCGTCGCCGCCCGGCGGAAGGCGGCACGGATGTCACCGGCAAAGGCGGCCTGCGGCCGCCGCTCCCGGTCCAGCACCACCAGCAGGGCAAAGATCTCCCGGTCACCCAGCAGGTCCAGGGCGGCGTCCATGTCCGCGTGCACCGGGTTGCCCGCCAGCGCCAGCGCCCGGGCGGCGCCGTCCAGCGCCAGGCGGTGGTTCTGCTCGATGCTGCCGGCGGCGGCCACGCCGGGCAGGAAGATCTTGCGGCCGCCGGTGAAGCCGGCGAAGTAATGCGGCTCCACCGAGCCCAGCACCAGGATCTTTTTCGCCTCTACCACCTGCCGGTTGAGGAGCACCCGGGTGCCTGCGGGGGTGCGGCCGAGCTCCACCAGCCGCGACGCGTCGCCGGCGTCGTGAAAGGCGACGTCCGCCGCCACCTCCTCCCACAGGTCGCCGAAGATGCGGTGGCACTCGCCGCGGGTGGGCGGCCGGTGGGTGCCGGCGGCCACCAGGAAGCGGGGCCGGCGGTGGCGGAGGGCGGGCCAGAGATGGGCGAGCATCGCCGCCGTGGGCGTGGGCCGGGTGGCGTCGTTCACCAGCACCAGCGGCCGGCCGCCGGCGAGAAAGCGCTCGCCGCCCGCCGCCGCCCGCGCCCGCGAAAGCAGCTTCCCCGGCTCGGGGGCGGCCGGCGGCAACGGCGGCTCCAGCACGCCGGCGAAGCGGTGGCCGGGGATCTCCACCGCCACCGTTCTGCCTGCAAATGGAAGTTCCAGCCTCATGCAGGATAGTCTAGACGCCCGCGGCCGCCCGCGAAAGCAGCAGGGCGAAGCGGCCGGCGCCGCGGCCGCCCGCGCCGGCAAGGCTTTTCCGTGCCGGCGGCGAAAAACTCTGCAGGCAACCGCGACCGGAACGAGGACGAAGACATTGAAACGCCGCCCCGTGATCGCCCTGATCGCCCTGCTCCTGGGCTGCTGGCTGCTGCCGGCGGCCGGCTGCGGCGGGGAAGGGCCGGCCGGCGACACGGCGCCGCCGGCCACGGGCGCCACTACTACCGGCGCCGACGAGCGGGCGGCGCTGCTGGCGGCGCAAACGGTGCTGGAGAACGCGGAGGCGCTGCAGGAAGAGTACTACCGCATGCACGGCAGCTACGCCGCCAGCGTGGCCGAGCTGAAGACGGTAAACCCCCGGATCAACCCGATGCTGGAGATCACCGGCGGCGACACCTCCGGCTACGAGATGCGGGCCACGGCGGCCGACTCCGGGCACACGGTGCTGATCCTGCGCAAGCACGACGGCCGCGTGGAACGGCTGGTGGCAGGGGACGGTTCCTGGTAGCAGGCGGCCGGCGGGCTACGGCGCCAGGTGGTACTGCCGCTTCATCGCCAGGATGCGTTTCACCGACTGGTCGACGCGGTCGGCGCCCAGGCGCCCCGAGCGCGCCGCCGCCAGGATGGCGTCGCATACCGCCACCTGGGCCTCGTAGGTCTGGGCCACCAGCACCATGTCGGCGCCGGCCTCGATGGCCACCACCGCCGCCTCGCCCACGTCCCAGTTGTCGGCGATGGCAGCGAGCTCCATGTCGTCGGTGATGACAACACCCTGGTAACCCAGCTCGCCGCGCAGGAGCCCGGTGATCACCGGCTGCGACATGGTCGCCGGCCGCTCCGTGGGATCGAGGGCCGGCACCACCACGTGCCCCACCATCAGCATCGGCGCCTGCTCGGCGATCACCGCCCAGAACGGCGGCAGCTCCCTCTGTTCCAGCTGCCCTCGGTCCGCGTCCACGCGGGGAATGGCGTCCTCGGGATCCTCGTCGGCAGCCCCCTGGCCCGGGAAATGGCCGGGACAGGAAACGAAGTTGGACTTGCGGTAGCCCCGCACCGCCATGGAGCCGGCATAGGCCACCAGCGAGGCGTCCTCGCCGTAGCTGCGGGCGTACATCAGCGAGCCCCAGCCGTCGCTCACGTCCACCACCGGCGCCAGGTTGGTGTTGATTCCCAGTTTCTCCAGGTAGCCGGCGGCGAACGACGCCTGCTGCTCGGCGACCTCCCCGGCCACCTTGCCCATCTCGCCGATCATCGGCTGGGAGTAGAAGGGGCCGATGCTGTCGATGCTGCGGGTGCGGCCACCCTCCTGGTCGACGGCGATCAGCAGCCCGGCCGGCGCCCCGCCCTGCACCGCCAGCGCCTGCAGGTACTGGTTAAGCCCGGCGACCTCTTCCCCGTCGTCGATATCCTCCCGGGAAAGAAAGACACCCCCCACCTTGCGGTCGCGCACCAGGGTGGTGATCTCCCCGTCCACGTCCTCGCCGGCAAACCCCACCATCACCATCTGGCCCACCTTCGCCTCCAGCGACATGGACGCCAGCAGCTGGTCCTCGGGGGTGGTCACGGCCGGGGGAGCCACCGCGGCGGGCGCCCCCTCGCCGGGCTCCACCGCGAAACGGAAGGAAACCAGGGCTGCCGCCGGGGCGATCGCCAGCAGCAGGGCGACTACCGCCCACACCCGCCCGCGCCGGTACCAGGGGGTGCCGCCGGGGCCGCCGCCAGGGGCCGGCACTGGTGCCTGGCCGCTGGAGCTCCCGGGGGAAGGTGATTTCTGCCGCCGCAGCCGGCCCTTCTTCCGGTACCGGTCCATCCGCCTGCCGGCGACGTACGCCTTGCGTGGTTTGCCGCTGCCCGAACCGTTTTCCAAGTCGCCTCCCGGCCCTGCTGCTTCGCTGGATTTCCGGCCCCCGCGGCCCCGGCTCCGCCGCCCACGGCGCGCCCTTATGCAAGAGCCCTCCCCGTGGGGAGAGCCCTTGTTCAGCAAGCCCGTAAGCCGGATTCTGTTCTATGCGGCCATCTATCTGGGAAGGACGTTGCCGCCCTTCTCTAGCAGCCTACCCGAGGGCCGGGCGAGCAACCCGATAGCACCCTCCTACTTGGCCTTGCACCGGGTGGGGTTTACCTGGCAGACGTGTCACCACGCCTCCGGTGCGCTCTTACCGCACCCTTTCACCCTTGCGTGCCGGCGCTGCGAAGCCGGAGCCCCGCGGCGCCAGGCCCGCGGTCTGCTTTCTGTGGCACTTGCCTGCGGGTTTCCCCGACTGGGCGTTACCCAGCACCCTGCTCTGCGGTGTCCGGACTTTCCTCTCCGCCGATGGTTTCGGCCTCCGCCCTAAAAAGGAGCCCGCGCATCGGCGGAGCGGCCGCTCGGCTTGCACCATTATTCTACCAGCGGCGGCGGGTCTTTCAAACACCGCCGTCGGTCGGCGGTGGCGTCGCCGGCGGGTGGTGCCGCAAGCGGTGCCAGGCCATGTTCAGCTCGCCGCCCAGCAGGAAGGTCATGGCGCTCATCCACAACCAGACCAGCAACTCCACCACCGCCGCCAGGGTGCCGTAGATGCGGTCGTAGGAGGCGAAGTTGTTGACGTAGAAGCCGAAGACCAGGGTCACCGCCACCCAGCCGATGGTGGAGAAGAGCGCCCCGGGGCTGAAAAGGCGCCAGCGGGGCCCGCCGCCGGGGCCGTAGCGGTAGGTGCCCTCCACGGCCAGGAAGGCGAAGATCACCGTCGCCGGCCAGCGCAGGCGGGTGAGCAGCAGCGCCGTGCCGTCGGAGATGCCGGCGTGG
>JAJRWQ010000049.1 GCA_024276735.1 Actinomycetes bacterium | reverse complement strand
TGCAGCGTCTCCACGGCGTCGGTCGACGACGTGAAGATGTGCGAGAGACTGGACGGCGACGAGTGCAGCGCCGACGCGGCGGTGCTGCCGGCGTCGGCGCCGGTGGTGTATTGCAGCGGCCGACTGAACTCGGCGCCCGAGGGGACGAAACTGAAGATAACCTGGCGTTACCTGGATGATCCCCAGGACATCGATTCGGTGACGCTCACCGCCGACGAGTCCGGCAGTGGTCCCTTCAACTCTTCGCTGACGCAGCCGCGGGCCGGCTGGCCCCGGGGCCGCTACGAGGTGGTGCTCGACCTGGGCACCGACAACTCCGAGCCTGTCCACAAGGAGTTCGAGATCAAGTAGGTACCGAAGGCTGCGGCCGCCCCGCCGGAGGCGGGGCGGCCGCAGCAAAAGCCCTGTTTTCTTCCAACTCGCTCAGGCGGCATCGGCCGCCGGCTCGTCCTTCTCCAGCAGCTCGATGAACCGGTCCACCAGGTGGGGATCGAACTGGCTGCCGCTGCCCTTGCGCAACTCCTCGATGGCCGCGGCCTTGTCCATCGCCTTTCGGTAGGGACGGTCCGACCGCATGGAGCGGTAAGCGTCGATGATGCCGATGACGCGGGCCATGAGCGGAATTTCCTCGCCCTCGAGCCCTTCCGGGTAACCCTTGCCGTCCCAGCGTTCATGATGGTAGAGGATCGCCGACATCAGCTCCTTGACGCGGTCGGCGTCCTCCAGCAGTCGGTGTCCCATGCGCGGGTGTTCCTTGAGCTTCGACATCTCCTCGGGCGAGAGGGTCTCCTTCTTGCGCAGGATCGAACCCGGCACGCCCACCTTGCCGATGTCGTGCAGCCTGTCTGCCAGCGCCAGTGCTTCCACCCGCTCCGCGTCCAGGCCCAGCTGTGCGGCCATCTCCCTGGCCATCTGCTCCTGGCGCGCGGTCTCCACGGTGCTGTAGCTGTCGGAGGTGTCCACGGCCTCCGCGAGTGCCTTGAGGGTTCTCAGGCCGGCGCCGGCCAGGGTGCCGCGCAGGCCGTCGACATCGCCGGCGTCCAGCTCCGCGCCGGAGATATCGCAGAAATATGCCACCTGGTCCCGGCCGCTGCGCTTGGCGAACAGCAGCGCGGTATCGGCGGCGGAGATGAGGCTGTCGGCATCACCGGCGCAGCGGGGGAAGTCGGCCACGCCGATGCTGGCACCCACGTAGCGGGACGGTATGTCCACTGCCGCCGCCACCTCCTTGACGTCGCGCCTGATCGTCTCCGCCAGCGCCAGCGCCTCCGGTGCCGCGGCCCCCGAGAGCACCACCGCGAACTCCTCGCCGCCGTAACGCGCCGCGTAGCCGCCCCTGTCCAGCTTCCTCCGCAGGAAGCTGCCGAATTCGCGCAGCACCGCGTCGCCCGTCTGGTGGCCGAATTCGTCGTTCACCGACTTGAAGTAGTCGAGGTCGATGATCGCCAGCGCCAGGGTGCCGCCTTCCCGCCCGGCCTTCCGGAGCTCCCGCTGCAGGTGGTCCTGGAAATGGGCGCGGTTCCTGAGGCCGGTGAGCATGTCGGAGTCGGCCATCTCCCGGGTCTTCTGCTGCAGCTGTTCCAGCTTGACGAACTGCTTCTTCAGCCTGGCGTTGCTGTCGGCGAGCAGCTCCTCGTGCTCGCGCAGCACCCACATCACGTTGTTGAAGTTCTCGTTGATCTCGTTGATGGGGTCGCGCTGGACGGCCGCCTGGTAGATCTCGCACTTGGTGCAGCTGCCGAACTTCTGGGCAAAGCGCCCTTGGACCTCGCCGCGGCAGAAGGTGCCGGCGATCAACCAGCAGCGCACGTGTTCCTTGCCGTAGGAGGGGCAGTCGACGGCGTTGCAGCCCTTCTCCCGCCAGCAGGTGGGTATCGAGGGATCGGAAAAGCTGATCTCCCAGTTCTTCCGGGCGATGGCCTCCAGGGTCAGCGAGGAGAACTTCCTGCGCGCTTCCTCCAGCATCTTCACCTGGTGCCTGATCTGGCGTTCGCCCATGGCGATCGCCACCGCCACGGCCCCGAAGAAGAGGGCGGCGCCGGGAATGAAGTAGCCCGCCCCCTCGTCGTGGGTCACCTTCTCGATCGCCAGCACGAAGAGGGCGTAGAGGAGGCCCAGGAATGCTCCCCCGGCGAGGTACAGAAAAAGGCGTTTACGAAAGCTCGGGAAATTCATCGCCTCCACCCCGGAAACGGTTTTTTTATTCCTAAACGGCACTACCTTGTTCTGATAGCTATCTTCGGCGGCGCCGGCGCGTTCATGAGACCCGCGGGGGTATATCGGCCGCGCGGGCCGCGGGGCGTTCCCGGCGGGGCGAAACCCGGCAGGGCTTGAATGTCGCGCCCGCGGGCCGAAAAAGCAGTGAGAAAAGCCGCTCAGCGGGGAAAGGTAGGGAGTGGAGAAACGGAGAGAGGAATAGTCCCCGCGGCAAGCGGGGAGAACGGGTCACACGACTTGGAGACAGGGGGTCGAGCGTTGACGGGCAGGGAAGAGACGAAACCGGACAGGGGCGGAGCGGAAGAGGCGGAAGCGATCCAGGTCCTGGCGCACGAGGATCGCGTTTTTCCGCCGCCGCCCGACTTCAGCAAGCACGCTCACGTCGGCAGCTTGGAGCAGTACCGGGAGCTCCACCGCCGCGCCCTGGAGGACCCCGAGGGATTCTGGGGCGAGATGGCGGCGGAGCACCTGCACTGGTTCCGCCGCTGGGACTCGGTGCTGGAATACGATTTCGACGTGCCCCAGATCACCTGGTTCAAGGGGGCCGAGCTCAACGTATCCTACAATTGCCTCGACCGTCACCTGGGCACCTGGCGTCGCAACAAGGCGGCGCTGGTCTGGGAGTCCGACGACGGCCGTTACAGGACTTATACTTACCAGCAACTGGCGCACGAGGTGAACCGCTTCGCCAACGTGCTCTGCAAGCACGGCATCTGCCGCGGCGACCGGGTGAGCCTCTACCTGCCGATGGTTCCCGAGCTGGTGATAGCCATGCTCGCCTGCGCCCGCATCGGCGCCATTCACAGCGTGGTCTTCGCCGGCTACAGCGCCGGCTCCCTCAGTGACCGCATACGGGACTGCGGCGCCAAGATGCTGGTCACCGCCAACGGCGGCATGCGCGCCGGCCGCGTGGTGCCCCTGAAGGCGAACGCAGACGAGGCGCTGAGGCACTGCCCCACGGTGGAGAAGGTCATCGTCGTCGACCGGGTGGAGGGCAGCCCCGTACCCATGGTGGAGGGGCGTGACCTCTGGTGGCACGAGGAGATGGCGGCGGACGATATCGGCGACTACTGCCGGCCGCGGGAGCTGGACGCCGAGGATCCCCTGTTCATCCTCTACACCAGCGGCTCCACCGGCAAGCCCAAGGGAGTGCTGCACACCGGCGGCGGCTACCTGCTCTACGCCCACCTCACCTTAAAGTGGATATTCGATTACCACGAGGACGACACCCATTTCTGCACCGCCGACATCGGCTGGATCACCGGGCACACCTACATCGTCTACGGGCCCCTGAGCAACGGCGCCACCAGCATCATGTTCGAGGGCGTGCCCACCTACCCGCGTCCGGACCGCTACTGGGAGATAGTCGACCGCCACCGGGTGAGCATCCTCTACACGGCGCCCACGGTGATCCGGGCCCTGATGAAGGAGGGCACCCGCTGGCTGGAGGGACATTCGCTGGAAAGCCTGCGGCTGCTGGGGTCGGTGGGCGAGCCCATCAACCCCGAGGCCTGGATCTGGTATCACCGTTACGTGGGCAAGGGACGGCTGCCGATAGTCGACACCTGGTGGCAGACCGAGACCGGCGGCGTGCTGATCTCGCCGCTCCCGGGGGCAATGGATCTCAAGCCGGGATCGGCCGGCCGCCCCTTCCCCGGCATCTCGGCACGGATACTGCGCGAGGACGGCACGGAAGCGGATCCGGGGGAAGGGGGATACCTGGTGATCGACAGGCCCTGGCCGGGAATGATCCGCGGCACCTACGGCGATCCCGAGCATCGCCGGGTGAAGGAGGTCTACTTCCAGCGGTTCCCCGGCAGTTACTTTTCCGGCGACGGCGCCAGCATCGACGAGGACGGCGACTTCTGGATCCTGGGCCGCATCGACGACGTGATCAACGTCAGCGGCCACCGCCTGGGAACCGCCGAGATCGAGTCGGCGCTGGTCTCCGACGAGGCGGTGGCCGAGGCGGCGGTGGTGGGCTTTCCCCACGAGCTCAAGGGCAATGCCCTCTACGCCTTCGTCACCCTGAGGGACGGCTACGACGGCAGCGACGACATGCGGCGGATACTGCGGGCGCACGTGCAGCAGGAGATCGGCCCCATCGCCAAGCCGGACAAGATCCAGTTCGTGGCCGGCCTGCCCAAGACCCGCAGCGGCAAGATCATGCGCCGCATCCTCAGGAAGGTGGCCGCCGGCGAGGTCGACGACCTGGGTGACACCTCCACCCTGGCCAACCCCGAGGTGGTGGACGATATAGTGGCGGGGCGGCTTTGAAGGGCGGCGGCTGCCGGGCGCGCGCGGTAGACGGCGGCCGAACGCATGGGCTGCCGGCCGCCGGCGACGGCCGGCGGGGTCACCGTTCCCGGCGGCGGCTGGTCGGCGCCGAGCAGGCGCAGCAGCAGGAAGATGGCCCCGGCGGCGAGAATCACCGCCAGCACCCCCGCCAGCACGCCGAGCCGGGCTGCCGGCGACGCCGGGCGCCCCGCACCCGGGCGCCGCTTTCCTGCCGGGCGCTCCCTGTTTTCCGGGTTTTCTTTCCTTGACATCGTGTAGGGCTCGGCCGTTTTCGCGGGCCCGGCCGCTGCGGCCCTGGCGGTGCCGGCGTGCCGGGTTCACCGCCTGGCTTTCCGCCTCCATTCTATCGTACCAGCCGGGCTGCGAGCCGCGGCTGCGCGGGGGAGCCCCGAGGCCGGAGCGTCCCGGCCGGCGCCCATGCCGTCGGCCAACCGGCTTGGTACCAACAAGCAAACCGGATGGCAAGCAGCCGCCGCCCGGACGCGGAAAGCAGCCGGGCGCGGAAGGGAGATTTGACGGGAGGCTCACCGGTCTGGTAGATTACCAGCAGACCGTGCAAACCCTTTAATCACGCCCCGTGAGGCTGACAAGGGAGCAGCGTCATAGACAGCAAGGGTAACATCGTCACCGGCCGCCGGCGCGTGTCCTTTCCCGGGATCCGCGCGTGAGCGGTCTTTTTCACAGGACAGTCGTGCCCGCCGACCAGGTGGGGCGCACCATCGTCCGCATCGCCCACGAGATCCTGGAGAAGACGGAGGAGCTCGACAGGCTGGCGCTGGTGGGAATCCTCACCCGCGGCGCCTACCTGGCGCGGCGCCTGGCCGACCATATCGGCGAGTTTGCCGGCCGGGAGGTCCCCGTGGGCGAGCTCGACATCTCCCTCTACCGTGACGACGTGGCTGCCCGTGGCAGTCTCACCGTGCGCTCGAAGCTCACCCAGCCGGAAGTGCGCGGCACCAACCTGCCCTTCGACGTCGACGAGAAGATAGTCATCCTCGTGGACGACGTGCTCTTCACCGGCAGGACCATCCGGGCGGCGATCGACGCCCTGTTCGACTACGGCCGGCCGGCGCGCATCCAGCTGGCGGTGCTGGTGGACCGCGGGCATCGCGAGCTGCCCATCAGGCCGGACTTCGTGGGCAAGAACCTGCCGACCTCCCAGGACGAGCGCATCAACGTGCGCCTGCGGGAGGTCGACGGGGTGGACGAGGTAGTGCTGGAGGCGGTCAGGGATGAATAAGGACCTGCTGTCGATCGACGATCTCTCCCGCGAGGAGATGGAATCGATCCTGGCCACGGCGCGCAAGGATTTCCTGGACCTTTCCCGGCGCGACATCAAGAAGGTCCCCACCCTCAGGGGACGCACCATCATCGATCTCTTCTACGAGAAGAGCACCCGCACCAGCACCTCCTTCGAGCTGGCGGGCAAGCGGCTGTCGGCGGACGTGATCAACGTCAAGGCGGATTCCAGCGCCGTGGGCAAGGGCGAGTCGCTCAAGGACACGGTGCTGACGCTCAACGCCTACGCGCCGGACATCATCGTCATCCGCCACCCGCACGTGGGGGCGCCGGCGTTCATCGCCCGTTACACGGACGCCCACGTGATCAACGCCGGCGACGGCAAGGGAGGTCATCCCACCCAGTGCCTGCTGGACATCTTTTCCCTGCAGCGGGAGTACGGAGAGCTCCAGGGGTTGAAGGTGGCGATCGTGGGCGACATCCTGCACAGCCGCGTCGCCCGCTCCAACATCGCCGGCTTCCGCAAGATGGGCATGGAAGTGACGCTGGTGGCGCCGCCGGCGCTGCTGCCCCGGGGGGTGGAAACCCTGGGGGCGCGGGTGAGCCACACCCTCGACGTGCTCGACGACGTCGACGTGGTCTACCTGCTGCGGATGCAGAAGGAGCGTCACGGCTCCACCATCCTGGTGCCGTCGTTGAGAGAATACATAGCCCGTTACTGCGTGGGCCGCCGCCACCTGAAAAGGGGGCAGAAGGTGCTCCACCCCGGCCCCATCAACCGCGGCGTGGAGATCGAGGCAGAGCTGGCGGACTCGGGTGAGAACCTGATCCTGCAGCAGGTGGAGGCGGGCCTGGCGGTGCGCATGGCCATCATGTACCGCATCATCGTCGACGCGGCGGCACTGCAGGACACCGCCGGCGCCAGGGCCGTCCAGGCGGTGGCGGATTGAGGATTTCGATCGACATCGAACCGGCAGCGCAAGCGCCGGCGTCCCCGGGCGAAAGGATGGAACCTTGAAGGCAGTGATGACCAGGAGGGGAACCAGGGCTAACCTGGTCGTCAGGGGCGCCCGCGTCATCGATCCCGCCCAGGGGCTGGACTCGGTGATCGATGTCGTGGTGGAGAAGGGCCGGATAACGGCGGTAGGCAAGAAGGCCGGCAAGGCCGCCGGCCTCGAGGTGCTCGATGCCGCGGGCTGCCTGCTGCTGCCGGGATTCGTCGATTTGCAGACTCACCTGCGCGCCCCCGGCCGGGAGGACGAGGAGGACATCGCCAGCGGCACCGCCGCCGCGGCCGCGGGCGGCTACGTGGCCGTCACCGCCATGGCGAACACCGACCCCGTGGTGGATACCGCTGCCGTGCTGGAAGCGCAGCTGGAGGCGGCGGAGAAGGAAGCGGCGGTGCGGGTGACCTTCACGGGATCGATAACCCGCGGCCTCGCTGGCGAGCGCCTGAGCGAGATCTGGGACATGGCCGATGCCGGGGCGGTGGCCTTTTCCGACGACGGCCGCCCGGTGGAGTCGGGGGCGCTGCTGCGGGCGGCGTTCCAGGCCGCCCAGCTGGTACAGCGTCCGCTCTTCCTGCACTGCGAGGACGCGTCGCTGGCGGCGGCAGGGCAGATGCACGAGGGAACGGTGTCGGCGGCCCTGGGGCTGGAGGGTATTCCCGCCTGCGCCGAGACCGCGGCGGTGGCGCGGGACCTGGAGATCGCCGCCTACGAAGGGGCCAGGGTGCACGTGCTGCACGTCAGCTGCGCCGGCTCGCTGGCGGCGGTGGCGGCGGCCCGTGCCCGGGGCGCGGAAGTGACCTGCGAGGTGACGCCGCACCACCTGGTGCTGGATCACCAGGCGGTGCGCAGCCTCGATGCCTGCACGAAGATGAACCCGCCGCTGCGGAGCGAAGAGGACCGCCGGGCGCTGGTGGCGGCGCTGGCGGACGGCGGCATCGATTGCATCGGCACCGATCACGCTCCCCACGCCCCCCAGGAGAAGGAGGTTCCCTTCGAGGAGGCGCCGTTCGGCGTCATCGGCCTGGAGACGGCCTTCCCGGTGCTCTACACGGAGCTGGTCGCCGGCGGCGACCTGCCGCTGGAGGTGCTGGTCAGGGCCATGTCCACCAACCCGGCCCGGGTCCTGGGGCTGACGCCGCCAGCCGTGGCCGAGGGAGCGGAGGCCGATCTCTGCCTGGTGGACATATCCGGGGAGTACGCGATCGAGCCGGAGCGCTTCCGCAGCCGCTCCCGCAACACTGCCTTTGCCGGCCGGAAGGTGAAAGGCCGCATCCTGCTGACGCTGGCCGGCGGCAGGGAGGCTTTCCGGGACGAGCGCTTCGGGGAAGGCGGAAGTTGAGCAGCAGCGATCGCGAAAGGAAGCGCCTGCCGCAGGGATCGCCGGCGGCCGTGATCCTGGAGGACGGCACCGTCTACCACGGCTACGGCTTCGGTGCGGCCGGCGTCGTTTACGGGGAGCTGGTCTTCAATACCGCCATGACCGGTTACCAGGAAGTACTCACCGATCCCTCCTACCACGGCCAGATGGTCACCTTTACCTATCCCCTGGTGGGCAACTACGGGGTCAGGACCGCGGCCGAGGAGTCCGGCCGCGCGCACTCGCGGGCGGTGGTGGTGCGGGAAGCGCACAACCTCGACCGCAACTGCACCGCCGAGGGCGGTTGGGTCGACTGGCTGGCGGATGCCGGCGTGGTCGGCGCCGGCGGCGTGGACACGCGGGCGATAACGCGGCGCATACGCAGCCGCGGCGCCATGCGGGCCGCCGTCTGCGCCGGCGACTTCGACGAGGAGCAGGTGCTGGCGCGCGTGCGGGAGACGCCTGCCATCGCCGGCCGGGACCTGGCGATCGAGGTTACCTGCCGGGAACGGTACCAGCTGGAGTTCCTCCGCGGCAGCAGGCACGTGGCGGTGCTGGACTTCGGGGTCAAGCGCTCGATCCTCAAGCAGCTGGGGGCGGCCGGTTGCAACGTCACCGTGCTGCCGGCCAATACCCATGCCAACGATATCCTGGCGCTGGAACCGGACGGCGTCTTTCTCTCCAACGGCCCCGGTGACCCGGAGCCGCTGGACTATGCCGTGAGAACGGTGAAGCGCCTGCTTGGTAAAGTTCCTGTTTTTGGTATTTGTCTCGGCCACCAGCTTCTCTGCCTGGCGCTGGGGCTGGAGACCTACAAGCTCAAGTTCGGGCACCGGGGGGCCAACCATCCCGTCAAGAACCTGGAGACCGGCAGGATCGAGATCACCTCCCAGAATCACGGTTTCGCCGTGCGACTGCCGGAGGCGGCGGCCGTCTTCCT
>JAJRWQ010000048.1 GCA_024276735.1 Actinomycetes bacterium | reverse complement strand
TCTGCGCCCGGACGATGCCCATGCGCAGCTGGTCCTCGGCCATCATCTGGGTGTTTTCCTCGCCCGGTTCCTGGGTCCATACCACCTGCTCGCGCAGGCTGACCCGCTCGGTGTAATAACTCAGGGGGTCGAAGGCGAAGGCATCGGTATTGGCGCGCGCCGAGCAGGCGGCGATGACGATCCTGTTGATGCCCTCGTTTTCGATGTCGCCGTTTATCAGGTCCACGCCCTCCTGGTTGCAGAGGAAGGCGTTGGTGCGACAGATGGGAGCCTTGTACTCCTCGGTGGCCACCTTTTCCAGGGCTTCCACGTCCAGGGAGTCACCGATGCCGCAATCGGTGCAGATGTAGACCCCAACCTTGGGCTCGGCCGGCTTCGTCTCCTCGCCCGCTGTCTCTTCCGCGGCGTTCTCCGGTGCAGTGTTCTCGTCAGCCATCCTTACTCCCCTCCTCTGGCGCTCTGAAGGCTTCTCAGTGCCGAGCTGGTTCCCGACTGTACCGACTGGGCCACGTCTCCCGGAGCCTGGGCCACGCCGGCGGCGTACATCCCGGGCTTCGAGGCGTTCAGCAGGAATCCGTTGTCCTCCTTGCCGATATCGCCGGCCAGGCCACCCTGTACCACCGAGGGCTCCATGCCCGCGGCCAGTACCACCATGTCGTAACGCTCCTCGATCTTGCCGCCGCCCAGCACGTCCTCGGCGGTGATGATCACGTCACCGGTGGCCGCGTCCTCCTCGATCTTGGCGATCTTGCCCTTCACCAGGTTTACCTTCTCGTCTTCCTCCAGCTTCTTGAGGAAATCCTCGTACTTGCCGGGGGTTCTCAGGTCGATGTAGTAGATGGTCGCCTCGCCGTCTTCCGGGTACTGCTCGCGGATGTAGGTGGCCTGCTTCAGCGAGGCCATGCAGCAGATGGCGGAGCAGTAATCCAGGTTGTTCTGGTCGCGGCTGCCCGCGCACTGGGCGAAGGCGACGTTCTTGACTTCCTTGCCGTCGGAGGGCCTGAGGATCTTGCCCCCGGTGGGGCCGTTGGGCGCCGCCAGCCGCTCCATCATCACGTTGGTGATCACGTTCTTGGCCACGCCGAAGTTCAGGTTGTCGATCTTGGAGGCGTCGTAGGGGTTCCACCCGGTGGCGTAGACGATGCTGGATGCCGTCACCTTCACCGTCTCGGCCTCCATGGAGAGATCGATGGCATCGTACTTGCATGCCTCCACGCACTTGTTGCAGCCTGATCCCTTGCAGGCGTCACCGTCGATCACGTAACGCATGGGAAAAGCCTGCTCGTGGGGGAGGTAAGCCGCCTTGGTGCTGTCCATGCCGAAGTTGAACTCGTTCGGCCGCTCCACGTCGCAGGCGGCCTCGCAATCACCGCAGGCGGTGCACTTCTCGTTGACGAAGCGGGGGCTCACCCTGATCGTCGCCTCGAAATTGCCCTCGCTGCCGGAGATGCTCTCCACCTCCGCCTGGGTATAAAACTTGATCCTGGGATTGGTCTTGATGCGGCGGAAGTTGATCTCCAGTCCGCAGTACGGCGGGCAAAGCTTGGGAAAATACCGGTACAGCTGTGCCACGCGGCCGCCGAGGTAGGCGTTCTTCTCCACGATCACCGCTTCCATGCCGGCTTCCGCTGCCTCGACTGCGGCGGTCAATCCGCTGATACCTCCCCCTATGACCAGAACTCTTTTCTCTGCCATTAGGTCCCTCCTTGAGACGGTAGCAAAGCCTCTTTCCGTGGTCCGCTATGAGTACGCTACATCCGGGGCCCGCCCATGGCGCACCACGGCATTTTTTTGGGCGGGATGGGCCCGTAGGCCCATCCCGCCCGCTAGCGCCATGTTACCGGTAATGTTACCGGTACGCTGCCTGTCTGCTTACGCAGGCGTCGGGGCCGATACCAGCTGCACGTAGTCGACCTTCTTCAGCTCCCACTCCCCGGTCTCGGGATCGACCTTGGAGTTGGTGAAGCACTTCCAGTTCTCGTCGTCGATGCCGGGGTGATCGCCGCGGTAGTAGTAACCGGGGTAGCGGGTCTCCTCCCGGAACAGGATGTGACGAGCGTGCGCTTCGGCCGCCCAGATGCGGTGGTAGTTCTCCCAGCAGCGCAGCAGCTCGTGCAGGTTGGCCGCCGCCAGTCGCTGCGAGTCCTCCTTCAGCACCTGCAGCTTCTCGATGCCCACCTTCAGCAGGTTCTCGCTGGTCTTGTACATGGTGGACACGCCGCCCACGTACTCGTCCATGATCTTCATCAGGCGGAACTGCAGCATGCGCGGCCTGATGTAGTTGGGGTTGACATCGATGTTGTCCGGTGCGGTGGTGTAGGACTTGTACTTGCCGTAGACCTCCATCGGCAGGTAGATCTCGGCCACCAGCTCGTCGATGCTCTCCTTGAGCGTCGGCGTGTAGTCCTGGTGATCGAGCACCCAGGCCACCATCGCCTTGCCGGCGATGCGTCCCTCGGCGTGGGAGCCGGAGGAGAACTTGTGGCCGGAAGCGCCCACTACGTCGCCGGCCATGAACAGGCCGTTGACGGTGGACATGCGGTTGTAGCCCCAGGACCACTCGTCGGGAGCGCCGTCGATGTCGCCGGGGCCGCTCACCCAGAAACCGGCGCAGCCGGCGTGGGAGCCCAGCAGGTACGGCTCGGAAGGCATCAGCTCGGACGGTACCTTGTCCGGCTCCACGTTCTCGGCCGCCCACAGGCCCGCCTGGGCGATGGTCATGTCGAGGAAGTCCTCCCAGGCCTCGGCCTCGAGGTGCTTGATCTGGTTGGCGTCCATGGTCTGCGCCAGCGCCTGCATCGCCTTGTCGGTGTGCATGATGATCGGGCCGTTACCCTCGGCCATCTCGATCATCGCCGCGTGGTTACGCAGGCAGGTGCCCATGGGGTTGTCGTACGGTGCGAACTGCTCGTGGATGGCGTCGGCGTGCTTCTCGCAGTAGTCCTCGCCCAGGCCGTTGGTCGCCTTGGCCTTGAAGAAGAGGAACCAGGCGCCCACCGGGCCGTAGCCATCCTTGAAGCGCATGGGGACGAAGCGGTTCTCCATCAGGGTCATCTCCGCGCCGGCCTGAGCGCCCATGGCGTAACCGGAGCCGGAGTTCCACACCGGGAACCAGGCGCGGCCCATGCCCTCGCCCACCGAGCGGGGACGGAAGACGTTCACCGCGCCGCCGGAGGCGTTGAGGATGGCATTGGCCTTGAACACATACACCTTGTTCTCGCGCACGCTAAAGCCGATGGCGCCGGCGACCCGGTTGGGCTCGTTGGCGTCCAGCAGCAGCCTGGTGCAGTACACGCGCTCGTAGAGGTTCTGCTCCATGCCGGTGGCCTCGCGGTTGCGCTCCAGGGCGATCTTGGCCATCTCGGCGACGATCGCCTTGTAGGACTCACCGTTGATCATGATCTGCCACTTGCCCGAACGCACCGGGGTGCCGCCGTCCTTCAGTAGCGGCTTGCCGGCGTCGCGGGCCTGGTGGCCGTCCATGGAGTGGCCCTCGTCGTCCTTCTTCCAGATGGGCAGGCCCCACTGCTCGAAGAGCTCCACGGAGTTGTCCACGTGGCGGGCCAAGTCGTAGACCAGGTCCTCGCGGATGATGCCCATCAGGTCGCCGCGTACGTAGCGGACGTAGTCATCGATCTCGTTCTCACCGATGTAGGTGTTGATGGCGGAGAGGCCCTGGGCCACGGCGCCGCTGCGCTCCACGGCCGCCTTGTCCACCATTACCACCTTGATATTCTTGGGATTGGCCCAGGCGCAAGCCTCGTACGCAGCTCCGCAGCCGGCCATTCCGCCGCCCAGAAGCAGGATGTCGGTTTCGACCTCAACTACTTCGGGCTTTTCTACGTAGCGGAATTCGTTGGTTTCCTTTTCCATGATTCAACCTCCTTCGTCTGCTCGAATCAGCTGATGGACATGTTGAAGTAGCCGGGCTTCTTGAGTTCGTCGTAGTTCGGCTCACCCTGGCCCTCGTACGGGTCCACGGAGCCTTCCGGGCTCAGGCGGATGGGGAACTTGTACCGCTTGAGCTGGCCGTTGCGGAACTTGATGGTCCACATGATGGCATCGGTGGCCCGCAGGGGGATCACCGAGGCGCCCAGCGGCGAGAAGTCAGCGTAGCTGCGGACCTCGATCGCCTGCTGCGGACAGATCTTCACGCAGTTGTAGCACTCCCAGCACTGCTCCGGCTCCTGGTTGTAAGCCTTCATGCGCTCGGTGTCGAGCACCATCAGGTCGTGGGGACAGATGTACATGCAGGCCGT
>JAJRWQ010000003.1 GCA_024276735.1 Actinomycetes bacterium | reverse complement strand
GATCAACCAGGTGCTCAAGGAACAGCTGACTGAGCATATCGGCGCAGAACGCTACGAGCGCAGCAGCAAGAGAAACAGCTACCGTAATGGCTATCGGCCCCGGAAGATCACCTGCCGGGTAGGTAAACTGACGCTGCATGTACCCCAGACCCGGGACGGCGGTTTTTCCACTGACCTGTTCCGGCGCTACCAGAGAAGCGAACAGGCGCTGGTACTGGCGATGATGGAGATGGTCCTGAAAGGCGTCTCCACCCGCAAGGTCACCGCCGTTACCGAGAAGCTCTGCGGCGAGAGCTTCTCGGGGTCGACGGTCAGCCGCCTTTGCGCTGAGCTGGACCAGCGCATGCGGGCCTGGAACGAGCGGCCCCTGGGCGATATGAGCTATCCCTTCCTGGTGATAGACGCCCTGGTGATCAAGGTCAGGCGCGACGGGGCGATACGCTCCACCAGCGCCCTTATCGCCACCGGCGTAAGTGAGGATGGACACCGGGAGATCCTGGGCCTGATGCTGGGTGACTCGGAGTCGGAGGCAACCTGGGACGACATGTTCACCTGGCTTAAAAGTAGGGGCCCCTCCGGTGTCGATTTCGTCGTCTCCGACGCGCACAAGGGCATGCTGGGGGCGATAAACCGCCGCTTCCAGGGCGTCATGTGGCAGCGCTGCCAGGTTCACCTGACCCGCAACGTGCTGGGCCGCACGCCCCGGCACCTGCGCACTCTGATGGCCGCGGGCCTCAAGCGCATCTTCCGCGCAGATGAAGCAGACGCGGCCAGGGTTGCATTTGGAGAACTCGTGGAAAAACTTGCGGGCAAGGCCGAACGCGCAGTCGAGGTGCTGGAAAACGGCCTGGACGACTCGCTTACGGTGCTCGTGCTTCCCGAGAAGTACCGGCGACGCCTGAGGACCACCAACATGGCCGAGCGCCTGAATGATGAGGTCCGCAGACGGGAGAAGGTCATCCGCATCTTCCCCAATGAAGCTTCGGCCCAGCGGCTGATCGGCGCACTTCTGGCCGAACAGCACGAGGCGTGGTTTACCGGCAAACGCTACTTCGACATGACGGAATACTTCGAATGGAAGGAACAGCAGGAAGAAAAACCAACCGGGAAGCTAGTCAAAGTCGGCTAGGATGAGCCAATCTACCGGAAAGCGAATTTACAGCAGAATTGGGACTTGACCGTCATTGATAACGAAGGTTCGTATTGATGACTCCTGAATTTAGCTGACGAGTGCTTATCAATGCAGTGAATATTTTAGGAATATAAGGAAAGTACGTCCCCGATAAGCTTCAAAAGATGCGATTCGTTTGCCTGCAGGCGTTGCCGGCTACTTCTGCTGGTTACTTGATGTACTTGCCGATGATGTCCCGGAGCTTTTCCTTGGTCTCTGGGGGAATGGCGTCCGGGGCGGTGAGGATGGCGTTCTCCAGGGCGCCGGCGCACATGCAGTTGCGTTCATCGGGAATCCGCTGCACCGCCGCCTCGACGATCTTCTTGGCCGTCTCCACGTTCTTGTTCATGTACTCGAGTACCTGCTCGATGGTGACGTCCTCCTCGCCCTCGTACCAGCAGTCGTAGTCGGTGGCGAGGGCCATGGTGCAGTAGCAGATCTCCGCTTCGCGGGCGAGCTTGGCCTCCTGGAGGTTGGTCATGCCGATCACGTCGACGCCCCAGCTGCGGTAGACGAGCGACTCGGCGCGGGTGGAGAACTGCGGCCCCTCCATGCAGAGGTAGGTGCCGCCCTCGTGGATCACGGCGCCGACGTCGCGGCCCGCCTGGGCGACGATGGCCGCCAGGTCGGGGCAAATGGGGTCGGCGAAGGCGACGTGGGCGACGCAGCCGTCGCCGAAGAAGGTGCTGCGCCGGTGGCGGGTGCGATCGTAGAACTGGTCGGGGATGACGATGTGGGTGGGCTCGATCTCCTCCTTCATGCTGCCCACGGCACTGGCGGAGATGATCCACTCCACGCCCAGCTGTTTCATGGCCAGGATGTTGGCCTGGTACGGCAGGTCGGAGGGCATCACCCGGTGCCCCTTGCCGTGCCGCGGCAGGAAACAGACCTCGCGGCCGCCGATCTCGCCGATGGCGATGGTGTCGGTAGGGTCACCGAAGGGGGTGGTCACCCGCTCTTCGCGGGGATTCTCCAGCAGCTCGTAAAAGCCCGAGCCGCCAATAACACCGATTCTTCGCTCAGACATGCTTACTCCCAACGCCGCTTTTCAGAACAAAAAAAGTATACACGACTCGCCGCAACGGGGACGTTCTTTCCTAATATTCCTAAAATATTCACGAAATGAATAATTATTCATTTCGGTTTATTTGCAGGCAATGATTTTCCGGGCTTTTGCAGCAATTATGAACACTGTCGTTATATTCCATTGAATAAAATATTGCATACTCTGAATAAATTAGGAATATTAGGAAAGAACGTCCCGGCTGCTTTTCTTGCGGGGCGGGGAGGGTGGTAGAATCTTTTTTGTGTAGGTTTCCTGGGACATCGGAGGTTGGCTATGGCTGATGAAGAAAGACAGCAGGCAGGTGGGGCCGGCCCTGATGGGGAAAGCGGGTCGGCCGGCGGGCAGATGAGCGAGGAGGAGCTGCGCGCGGAGCTGGAGCGGCAGTTTCGGCGCCAGCGGGTGCCCGACCTGATCAAGCAATACATGGTCAGCCTGAGCACGCTGGCCTACGTGAAGATGGGCGTGGCCGAGGAGGATCGCGAGGTGAAGGACCTCGAGCAGGCCCGCCTTGCCATCGACAGCTTCAAGGCGCTCCTGGACTCGGTGGGCGAGCGGCTGGAGTCGCAGGACCGGCAGGCGCTGGCCGGCGCCCTCGCCAGCATGCAGATAACCTTCGCCAAGGTGGCGGAGGGCGGCGGGGAAGCGGCCGGTGCGACGCAGGCAGGCGAGGGTGAGCGGCAAACTTCGTCCGGCGCCGCCGAGACCGGCGGCAAGGGCGAGAAGGCGGGCAGCAAGGGCGCTGCCAGCCGCCTCTGGGTGCCTGGCAGGGAATGAGCCCGCCTGCAACGGCCGGGGCTGATCTTCCCGCATGATCGCGTTTACAGGGGGCCGGCACCGCCGTGGAAGGGAGGCACGGTCGCTGCAGCTGGAGGGGTTCCGCCTCCAGCCCGCGGTTGCCTTGCGCCGCCCTCATCTTGTGTCACGGGGGGTTCGGCGGTAGCCTGCACTTGCCAAGCCTCCACGCTCACATGAAAGATGATGAAGACGCCAATCGACCGGGAGCTTCCCGACAAGCCGGAAGGGGCCTGCGAGTTCCTCTACAAGGACCGGGCCCAGTATCGCACCGCCAGGGACATCTGGCTGTGCGTGAAGGACGACCGCTTCTCCGAGGTATCACGCAAGAAGGCGAGTCGCTGCCTGGAGGGCAAGTGGTGCGAGCGCTGAGCCTCCGGGGGACCGCCCCGGGGAGCGTTTTTGCCCCCGGATGGAAAAACCGCCGCCGGTTGTGATTTAATTACGTTCGTTTGAACGGAACCGCGGCGGTCGCGGTCGCCCGGGGAGGGCGCCGGCGTCCGCGGGATCGGTTCCGACGCCGTCAGGTCCGTAACGAGGAGGCTGTTGAGATGAGGCGAAGTTGGCGCGTCGTCACCATGTTGTCGATCTTTCTCGCGGTCACAGCCGCGACCTTTGTTTTCGCCAAGGCCGGTTACGCCCAGGAGGCGGGCACCGCGGCGCAGGATGGATCGTCTTCCATCCCCTGGTGGCTCTGGCCCTTCATCCTCTTCGCCTTCACCTTCGTCATCGGCATCATCGCCCCCCTCTCCGGCGTCGGCGGCGGCGTGCTCTTAGTGCCCCTCTCCACGGCATTCCTGCCCTTCAGCATCGACTTCATTCGTGGCGCCGGCCTGGTGATGGCGCTCACCAGCGCCCTCTCCTCGGCGCCCCAGTTCATACGCAAGGGGCTGGCCAACATCCGGGTGATGGCGCCGCTGGTCTGCGTGTCGATGATCACCTCCATCATCGGCGGTGTCGTCGGCCTCTGGATCACCAACGCCTTCCCCACCGGCAAGTACTACATCACCATGGCCCTGGGAGCGGTGCTGCTGGTGATTTTCGTAGTGATGCTCACCTCCAAGCGGGTGGAGTTTCCCGAGGTTGACAAGCAGGATAAAATGTCAGCCTCCCTGGGACTCGCCGGCAGCTGGTACGAGCCCACCCTCGACAAGGTGATGAGCTACCGTATCACCCGCCTGCCGGTGGGAATCATCTTCTTCGCCGTGGTCGGCTTCATCGCCGGCATGTTCGGGCTGGGCGCCGGCTCGGCCAACGTCCCCGTGCTCAACCTGATCATGGGCGCTCCCATCAAGGTGGCGGTGGCCACCAGCATGACGGTGATCACCGTCAACGACGCCGCCGCGGCCTGGATCTACCTCTCGCAGGGAGCGGTGATTCCGCTGATCGTGGTGCCCTCGGTGATCGGCATCACCATCGGCGCCCGCATCGGCGCCAAGCTGGCGGTGAAGGCCAAGCCGGCCTTCGTCAAGTACCTGGTGATGGCGATCATGCTGCTGGCGGCGGTGCTCAACATCGTCAAGGGCATGCGCGGCCTCGAGATCTTTTAGGAGGAACGATGAATGACCAACGAAAAGTCGAAGTCGACCCGCTAAACATCTCCTTTGCCCGGGCCATGGAGGTCGTTACCTGGGCGGGAATCGCCATCCTGTTGGTCTTCGGCCTCATCTACATGTTCGGGGCGCCCTCCTTCGTGGACATGCAGCAGGCCGTCGAGCACTGGCACGAGCCTGCCGGTGACTTCTGGGAGAGTGTCAGCGATACCAGCGTGCAGGGCTACGGCTGGTTCCTTACCCGCCTCACCAAGATGGACGCCATCAGCATGGTGGGCATCTGCGTGCTGGGCCTGGCGCCGCTGGCGGCGATCCTGGCGGCACTGGCACGGTCGCTGCGCAGCCGCGCATACCTGCTGATCTTCCTGGTGCTGACGCTGGAGTTCCTCTTTGCCATCGTCCGGCCCCTGATAATGGGCGGCGGCGGCGAGTAGCGGCTGGTTGACGCGCGGCCGGCGTTTGGGCGGCGCGGTTTTTGGATAAATGATTTGCTGAAACGGAGGGGAAGAGGCGCAAGATGGAAAAGATTCTGCTGGCAACCGACGGATCCAGCCGCAACGAGAGGGCCGTGAAGGAAGCAATCAAGCTGGCCGGGGGGGCGGCCGGCAAGCTCCTGGCCCTCTACGTCGTCCAGGCCAACATGGTGATGATGGCCGAGGGCGGCGAGGAGCTGGCCCAGATGGAGAAGGAAGCCCGCGCGCACCTGGACCAGGTGAAGGAACAGGCGACCGCAGAGGGCGTCGAGTGCGAGACCCTGGTCCACGAGGGCGAGCAGCCCTACGCTTTCATCGTCGAGGAGGCGGAAAAGCAGGGCGTCAGCACCATCGTCATGGGGCGCCGCGGCCTCGCCGGCGTCGAGCGCCTGGTCATGGGCAGCGTCACCGCCCGCGTCATCGGCCACGCGCCCTGCAAGGTGCTGGTGGTGCCGTCGGAGGCGAAGGTCGGTTTCGAAAGCATTCTTCTCGCCACCGACGGCTCGGAGCACAACCAGCCCGCCGTCTCCGAGGCGTTGAACCTGGCGCGGCGGTACGGTGGAAAGCTGACGGCGCTCTCCGCTTTCACCTCGGAGGCCGACCGGGTCAGCGCCGAGGAGAGCGTGGAAAAGGTGGTGGGTCTCGCCGCCGACGACGTCGAGGTCGAGGCGATGGCGGTCGAGGGCTCACCGGCCTCGGCGATCACCAACATCGCCGAGGAGCAGGGAGTCGATCTCATCGTGCTGGGAAGCCATGGCCGCACCGGCCTTTCCCGCCTGCTGATGGGCAGCGTCACCGAGACGGTGATCGGCCACACCGACCGCGCGGTGCTGGTGGTGCCCCAGGGGGTTTGAAAGCCCCTGGTTTGGAAATGATATACCTGCCCGCGCCTGCTGTATCATTCATCATCACGGGGGTTTGATCTCATGGGCAAGATCCTCTTGGCCACCGACGGTTCCGACCCCGCCAGGGACGCCGCCCGCCATGCCATCCAGCTCGCCAAGGGCATGGACATGGGCCTGGTGGTTCTGCGGGTGGTGGACATCGAGCGCTACACCTATGACTGGGAGGCGGTGCGCGAGGATGTCACCCGCGAGCTGGAGGCGCACGCCCGCCGCATCCTGGACGAGGTGGCGCAGATGGCCGCCGATGCCGGCGTGGAGGCGGACACCCAGATCCGGCATGGTGACGCCTCGCGGGAGATCATCCGCTTCGCCCACGATGATCCCGAGGTGGTGCTGGTGGTGATGGGCTCGTCGGGGCGCCGTCGCCTGGGACGCCAGCTGATCGGCAGCACCGCCGAGCGGGTGGTGCGCCAGGTGGGACGCGACCTGCCCTGCGCCGTCACCATCACTCCCAGCAAGTCCACCAATCCCGAGTCGCGCATCGAGCTCTGACGCCGGCCGGGCGAAGCGCCCTGCCGTCCCTCCCGGCATGGCCGCCGCGTACTGGCCGGCCGCCCCAGGTTGCTCCCCGCGGACCAATAATCTCCACCCTTTTCGTGATAGGTTTCGTGATAGGATTTCACCGTGCTGGTCCGGGGAGGCCTGCACGCGGAACCCCGGTGCTGCCGCGGCAGGGCGCCGGGACACGAGACGAGGGAGAGCACGATGAAGTCCGAACTCAAGGTCTGCGACCTGATGCGCGAGGAGATCACCACCATTCACCTGGACGCCAGCATCAGGGAGGCGGTGGAAGAGCTGTCACGCCTGGAGCAGCAGACGGCGGCGGGGGCGATTCCCGAGGCGCAGTCGCTGCTGGTGGTGGACGAGGAGGGGAACCTGCAGGGGCTGATCGCCATGCTGGACATCCTGGTGGGCATCGAGCCCTCGTTCCTGCGCGAGTCCGAGCACCTGGCGCAGCTCAGCTGGGACGGCCTCTTCGAGGAGATGATCGCCCAGGCCGAGAAGCGAACCGTCGCCGAGGCGATGACGCCGGTGAAACAGCTCGAGGTGGTGGAGCCCGACGACCGGCTGGCCACGGTGATCGAGCTGATGGTCCGCGAACGACAGCGGCGCCTGCCGGTGGTGGACGAGGAAGGCAAGGTGGTGGGCATGGTGCGGCTCTACGACGTCTTCCACGAGGTGGCCCGCGTGATGCTGGGAGGGAGCGGGGGCGGCCGGTGAGCGGCCGCCGGTGATGCCGGTGCCAGCCGGGTACCCGGGCGTACCGGAAGGAGTTAAATGGAGACGATAGTCGCCGCCGCCATCTTCATCGTCGCCTACGTGATCATTGCTTTCGAGCGTATTCACAAGGCGATCGTGGCCATCGCCGGCGCCAGCCTGGTGCTGCTCCTGGGCATCGTCAGCCAGGAAGAGGCCTTCTTCTCCACCGAGACCGGCATCGATTACAACGTCATCTTCCTGCTCATCGGGATGATGATCATCATCAATATCACCGCCCGCACCGGGCTCTTCGACTGGCTGGCGGTGCGGGCGGCGAAGTCGGCACTGGGGGATCCCCTGCGGATCATGATCACCCTGTCGCTGGTGACGGCGGTGGCCTCCGCCTTCCTGGACAACGTCACCACCGTGCTCCTGATCGCCCCGGTCTCCATCCTCATCACCCGCGCCCTGGACATGGACCCGGTGCCCTTCCTCGTTGCCGAGGTGCTGGCATCCAACATCGGCGGCGCCGCCACCCTGATCGGCGACCCGCCCAACATCATGATCGCCAGCAAGGCGCAGCTCACCTTCATGGATTTCATCCTCAACATGACCCCGGTGATCGTGGTGATCATGGCCCTCTTCCTGGTGGCGATGCACTTTTACTTCCGCCGCCGGCTCTCGGTCACCGAGGAGCGCCGCCGCAACCTGATGCAGATGGACGAGAGCGAAGTGATCGAGGACCGGCCCCTGCTCTACAAGTGCCTGCTGGTGCTCGGCGTCACCACCGTCGGCTTCGTCATTCACGGCTTCGTGGGGCTGGAGCCGGCGACGGTGGCCCTGGCCGGCGCCTCGCTGCTGTTCCTGATCTCGGGAGAGCACCCGCGCGACATCCTGCGGGACATCGAGTGGCCGACGATCTTCTTCTTCATGGGCCTGTTCATCATGGTGGGGGCTGTGGTGAAGACGGGGCTGATCAGCGACCTGTCGCGGCTGGTGCTGGACATCACCAGCGGCAACATGTGGGCCACCTCCATGTTCGTGATGTGGCTCTCGGCGGTGGCCTCGGCGATCGTGGACAACATTCCCTTCGTGGCCACCATGAACCCCTTGATCATCGACATGGCCCGCGAACTCTGGCCGGACCTGTCCGGCACCGCCCTGGTGCAGCACCCGGGCCTGATGCCGGTGTGGTGGTCGCTGGCGCTGGGCGCCTGCCTGGGCGGCAACGCCACCATCGTCGGCGCCAGCGCCAACGTGATCGTCGCCGGCGTCAGCGAGCGCAGCGGTTACCCTATCACCTTCAAGCGTTTCTTGATCTTCGGGGGGCCGGTGATGGTGGGCTCGGTGCTGGTCTCCACCGTCTACGTCTGGCTGCGTTACTTCGCTTTCTGATCGCGGCGGGAAACCGCGGCCGCCCGGCCGCCCGGTCGCCGGCGGGCGCGGCTACGCCTGTTCCAGCAGGTCCTTTTCCTCCTCCAGCATGTGGATGAACTCGCGCACCACTTCCGGGTCCCACTGCTTGCCGGACTCGCGGCGCAGGATCTCGATCACCTGCCGCTTCGACAGCGGCGGCCGGTAGGGCCGCGGCGAGGTCATGGCGTCGTAGGCGTCGGCGACGGCGACGATCCGCGCCTCGATGGGAATCTCCTCGGCCCGCAGGCGGTCGGGGTAGCCGTTGCCGTCGTAGCGTTCCTGGTGATGGCGGATGACGGTGAGCAGCATGTTGGCCGACCGCAGCGGCCGGCAGATCTTCTCGCCGATGATGGGGTGATCCTGCACCGCCGCCAGCTCCTCGTCGGTGAGGGGCCCCGGCTTCTGCAGGATCGCTTCGCTGATGCCGATCTTGCCCACGTCGTGGAGGATGCCGGCGTCGCGGATGATCCCCGCCCGGCTCTCGCCCAGGCCCATGCGCTCCGCCAGCCGCCGGGCGTACTGGGCCACCCGCTCGGAATGCCCGCGGGTATAGGGGTCGTTGGCCTCGATCGCCAGGGCCAGGGTATAGATGACGTCGCGGGCGTTCTCCAGGTCCTCGTTCAGGTGCTTGGTCCTCAAGAGCGCCTTCACCCGGATCAGCAGCTCCATCTTCTCCACCGGCTTGGAGAGAAACTCGTCCGCGCCCGCCTCGAAGCCCTTGACCTTGTCCTCCATTTCCTGGAGGGCGGTGAGCATCATCACCGGGATGCGCCGGGTGCGTTCGGAGTCCTTCAGCCGCCGGCAAACCTCGTAGCCGTTGATACCGGGCATCATGATGTCCAGTATCACCAGGTCCGGCAGGCGCTCGTTGTCCAGGCGCGCCAGCGCTTCGCGGCCGCTGAGAGCGGAGACGACGTCGTACCCCGCCGCCACCAGGTAGGCCTCCAGCAGCTGCACGTTCTGCTCGCTGTCGTCGACCACCAGGATTAGGTCGTTGCTTTCGGAAGCGGCGCCCACTCAGCCCTCCTGGCCGGCCTCGCCCTCGATGTAGTTTTCCACCGCGCGGGCGAACCCCCTGGTATCGATCGGCTTGGTGATGTAGCCGCTGCAGCCGGCCCGGCGGGCGCGACCCTCGTCGCCGCGCATGGCATGCGCCGTCAGGGCGACCACGGCGATATGCCTGGTATCGGCGTTCTGCTTCAGCAGGCGGGTGACCTCCAGGCCGTCCATCTCCGGCAGCTGGATATCCATCAGGATCAGGTCCGGCTGCTCCCGGCTCGCCAGCTCCAGCGCCTCGTTGCCGTTGCGGGCCTGGAGCACCCCGTAACCGTGTGCTTCCAGCAGGTCGGTGACCAGCTCCAGGTTGAGCTCGTTGTCCTCGACTACCAGGACCTTTCTCCGGTCGTTCACCTGTTTCCTCCGGTTCCGGGGCCGCTCGCCTCAGCTTTTCCTGCGCCTCTGGTTCAGGTCGTAGAGGGCGCGGCTCTCCAGGCGGCAGAGCAACTCCCTTTTACCCACCGGCTTGACGAAATAATCGAAGGCTCCCAGTTCCTTGCCCCGCTGGCGGCGCTCGAGAATGGAGACGACGATCACCGGGATCTCCCTGGTGGCGGGGTCCGCTTTCAGCTGTTCCAGCACCCGCCAGCCGTCCACCTTCGGTAAGAGGATATCAAGAATGATGGCGTAGGGATCGAGGCGGCCGGCCATTTCCAGCGCCTGCTCGCCGTCGTAGGCGCGCGCCACCCGGTAACTGGCGTCATGCAGCCAGGTGGAGATCAGCTCGTTCGTCTGGGGGTCGTCCTCCACCACCAGCACCAGCGGCTGGCCGGCGACGTTTTCGTCGTCGACGTCGGGCGGGGGCGCCTCTTCCCGCGGAGGCGGCACGTCGGTGCGGCGGCGCCGCCCCGCCTTCACCGGCAGGGTGAAGGTGAAGGTGCTGCCCTTTCCCAGTTCGCTCTCCACGCGGATCTCGCCCCCGTGCAGCTCCACCAGCCGGCGGGAGAGCGCCAGCCCCACGCCGGTGCCCTCGTGGCTGCGGGTGCGGCTGCCGTCCACCTGGCTGAACATGTCGAAGATGCGGCCCTGGTCCTCCTCGCTGATGCCGATGCCGGTGTCTTCCACCGAGATCTCCACGAAGGCACCCGCCCGGCGGGCGCGCATGGTGACGCGTCCTCCCTCGGGGGTGAACTTGATGGCGTTGCTCACCAGGTTGTAGAGCACGCGCTTCACCTTGGCCTCGTCGGCCTCCACCAGCGGCAGCTCCTCGCTGGGCTCGATTTCCAGCCACACGTGGCGGGCGGCGGCGAAGGGCAGGCCCAGCTTGCGCACGTCGTTCATCACCTGGGGGATGGAAATATCTTCCTTCTCCAGGTCCAGCTTGTCCGAGCGCACGCGCGCCAGGTCGAGGATGTCGTTCACCAGCTGCAGCAGGTTGCGGCCGCTGGTATCGATGTTCGTCAGGTACTTCTGCTGCCGCTCGTCGAGGCCGCCGCCGTCGCGCAGCACCTCGGCGAAGCCGATCACGGCGTTCAGGGGCGTGCGCAGCTCGTGGCTCATGATCGAGAGAAACTCCGTCTTCAGGCGGTTGGCTTCCAGCAGGTTGAGGTTGGCGAGGCGCAGCCTCTCCTGGGAGGTCTGCAGGCTCTCGGTCATGCGGTTGAAACTGTCGGCGAGCTCTCCCACCTCGTCGGTGGACTTAACCGGCACCCGCCGGCCCAGGTCGCCGCCGGCGATCTTCTTCATCACCTCTATCACTCCCCGCAGCGGCTTGATCACCGCCGCCCGCAGGGTGGCCGCCAGGGCCAGCGACAACACCACCAGTCCGCCGAGGAAGACGGAGATGGTGCGGGCGATCCCCGAGTTGACGGCCGCCTCCACGTCGGCCATGGGGGCGGATACCAGCACGGCGCCGCGCAACTGGTTGTCGCTGCCGTGGCACTGGCGGCAGGCCTCGTCGTTGGGCAGCGGCCGCACGTCGACCAGGTAGTTGCGCCCGTCGCGCTCCTGGTAGTACTGGCGCTCGGGGCCGCCGGCCAGCACGTCCAGGACGGCGCCGCTGGCCTTTTCGCCGGCGGGCTCGCTGGTGAAGACCTCGTCTCCGCGGATGGAATAGACCTTGATGCTGTCGATCTCCGGCACCCGGCGCAGGTTTTCCAGGGCCGCCGTAGCCACTTCCTTCTTGTTGCTGACGGTGAGCATGGTGTTCTGGATACTGCTCACCACCTCGGAGCTCACCACCGAGGTGAGGTCTTCCTTCTGGTGGCGCAGGGCGGCGGCGTTCTGCCCGATGTCGATGACGGCGAAGGCGCCGAAGCCCACCATGAGGATCACCGCCACCAGCACCAGCACCTTGGCCTCCAGGCTTGTCCGCAGGGGGTTTTTCATGCGCCGTTTTCCCCCTCGCTGTCACCGGCGGGCTCTTCGGGAATGGTGAAAGTGAAGGTGCTGCCGGCGCCGGGGGTGCTATCGACCCAGATCCGGCCCCCGTGCAGCTCCACCAGCTTCTTGGTGAGGGCCAGCCCCAGCCCCGTTCCTTCGTACTTGCGGGCATAGGTGCCCTCCACCTGGAGGAACTCGGAGAAGATCTTTTCCTGGTCCTGGTGGCTGATGCCGATGCCGGTATCCTTGACCGCCACCCTTACCTCGCCCTCGCCGCGCGCGGTGGATATGATCACGCGGCCGCCGGCGGGGGTGAACTTGATGGCGTTACTCAGCAGGTTGTAGAGGATCTGTTTCAGTCGCGGCGGGTCGGCGTAAACCGTGTCGGTGTCGTCGTCGATCCTCGTCTCGATGACGATGTCTTTCTTCGCCGCCAGTGATTCCACCACGTTGCGTACCAGGCCGATCACCTCCGGCAGCGATACCTGCTCCCGGTTGATTTCGATGGTGCCGGACTCCACCTTGGCCAGGTCGAGGATATCGTTGATCAGCTGCAGCAGGTGCCGGCTGGAGACGACGATGTTGTTGACGTACTTGAGCTGGCGTTCGTTGAGCGCGCCGTAGGTGCCGCCCTCCAGCAGCTCCGAGAAGCCGATGATCGAGTTCAGCGGCGTGCGCAGTTCGTGGCTCATGGTGGCGAGGAACTCGGACTTGAGGCGGTTGGCTTTCTCCAGCTTCCTGTTGGTGAGCTGCAGCTCGCGCTCGCGCAGCTGCAGGTCTTCGTTCAGCCGCTCCAGCTCCACCAGCTTGTCCTGGAGCTCGCGGCTGTGGCGGGCCAGCGACTCGGTCATGGCGTTGACCGAGCGCCCCAGCTCACCGATCTCGTCGCGGGAGAGCGACTCCACCCGGCGGCTGAAGTCGCCCTCGGCCACGGCCTGCGTCAGGCGCGCCAGCCGGGCCACCGGTTCCACCAGGTAGCGGTTGAGGCTGATGTAGAGCAGCGCCAGCAGCGAGGCGATGCCGATTCCCCCGATGAGCAGGAACTTTATCTGCTGCGAGCGGATCAGCTGGTCCCGGGCATCCAGGTACATGTAGATGCCGATGGTAGCCTCCGGCTTGTCGCCCACCGTGAGCGGGGCGATGGCCTCGATCACCTTGCGCCCGTCCTGTTCGCTCTCGGCGTGGGTGGCCTCGTTGGTCTCCAGCGGGGCCACGTCCTCGGGGTCGGCGATCTCGCCGATCTGGCTCTGGTCCGTGCTGGCGATGCGAACGATCTCGCCGTTTTCCCGGGGGGCGTAGACGGAGATCTTGTGGATGTCGGGATTGAGCTCGTTGAGCTTGTCGATCTCGCTCTGGAAGTGCTCGTAGGTGATCTCTTCGGTGGAGTTGGTGTCGGCGCTGAAGAACTGGGCCACCAGGCTGGCGCGCTCCTCGGCGTCCTCGGCGATGGTGGTGGTGAGGGTGGAGATGGAAATGTACACCAGGCCGCCGATGATGGGGATGATCATCACCGCCAGCAGCACCAGGATCTTCGCCCGGAGGCCGAACCGCTTGCGGACCGCCGATGCAGCTTCTGCGCTTTCCGTCGACAAAACGATTATCCGTGTATGGTGGGCGTCACGGTTCCCGCTCCCCGGTGGACGGACTACAGGTTCCCTCCGGCTTTCGGACGGCTGCCGCCTGCGGCCTTGCTGGTTCCTTGGGGCCGCCGGGGCTACGTGGTAGAATCATACGCCGTATCATGGTTGCGGATGAGAAAAGTATATCACAGCGGCTGCTGGAGTTGAGCGGCGCCGATCGGAGAATCTCCTGCTCAGAAGCGAGAAAGCTGGCGCGCGACCGCGATGTGCCGCCGGCGGAGGTAGGGCGTCTCTGCGACGAGCTGGGGATCAAGATCTACGCCTGCGAGCTCGGCTGCTTCTAGGTGGCGGTGTGGCCGCCGGCCGCGGGCGGGCGCTGCCCAGGCTTGGCCGCCTGCCCCGCTTGACGCCCGCGGCCGGCGGCCGCTAGAGTTGTCGGGGATTCCCGATCCCAAATCGATATTCTTCTCCGAGCGCTTGCTCCTAAGGCTTGGCCCCGGCGGGGCCGGGCTAGGGAGGAGCGCCGACAGGGTTTGCCCGGAAACAGGCAGGCCTCCCGTGCTTGGAAAGGAGAAGCGGCAGCGCCCCGAGGGGGCGCGCGTTCGCCTGTCCCTTTCCGGCAGCGGGAAGGGTTTTATTCATGGAGGCGATCGATGCCGGCCCACGGAAGAAAACCGGTGACACTTGCCTGGTGGCTGCCGTTCCTGGCGGCCATCCTGGCAGTGGCCACCTGGGGCTGTGGCGGGGCGGCGGAATCGAACATCCTCATCGCCTCCACCACCAGCACCTACGATTCCGGCCTCTTCGACGTGCTGCTGCCCGCCTTCACCGCCGACAACCCCGGCTACACGGTACGGGTGAACGCGGTGGGCACCGGCGAGGCGCTGGAACTGGGCCGGCGCTGTGACGCCGACGTACTGCTGGTGCACGCGCCGGAGGCGGAGGAGCAGTTCGTGGCCGCGGGCTACGGGATCGAGCGCCACCCGATCATGTACAACGACTTCGTGATCGTCGGCCCCGGGAGCGATCCCGCCGGCATCGCCGGCGGCCAGGATGCCGCCGCCGCCTTCGGGGAGATCGCCGCCGCCGGGGCCGGTTTCATGTCCCGCGGCGACGATTCCGGCACCCACAAGAAGGAACAGAAGATCTGGGCGGCGGCAGGCGTGGACCCCGCCGGCGACTGGTATCACGTCACCGGCCAGGGCATGGGCGCCACCCTGCGTGCCGCCGCGGAGAAGGCCGCCTACACGCTCACCGACCGCGGCACCTTTCTCTCCATGCGCGGCAATTTGCCGGGCCTGGTGATCCTGGTGGAGGGCGACCCGTTGCTCTTCAACCAGTACGGCGCCATCGCCGTCAACCCGGAGAACTGCCCGCAGGTGAACGTAGAGGGCGCGCAGGCCTTCATCTCCTGGCTGGAATCGGACGCCGGCCAGCAGGTGATCGGCGACTTCGGCCGCGAGCAGTACGGGCGCAGCCTGTTCGTGCCCGATGCCGGCAGCGGGGGGCCGCGGTGAGCGGCCGGTGCTCCCAGGCTATCCTGCTGGTCACCGCCGGGCAGCGGCGCCGCGCCCAGTGGCACCCGGGCAGCGGAGGTGGCGGGAGATGATCCGCGAGACCTTTTCCCAGGCGCTGTCGATGCTCGCCGGTGATCCGCAGGTGTGGGAGATCATCCTGCGTTCGCTGGTGGTCTCCGGCACCGCGGTGCTGTCGGCGGCGCTGGTGGGCATCCCCCTGGGGCTGCTGCTGGGGCTGTCCCGCTTCCGGGGACGCGGCGCCGTGGTGACCCTGGTGAACACCGGCATGGCACTGCCGCCGGTGGTAGTGGGCCTCTTCGTCTACCTGCTGCTTTCCCGCAGCGGGCCCCTGGGCTCGCTGGGACTGCTCTATACCAAGCAGGCGATGGTGGCGGCGCAGCTGGTGATGGCGCTGCCCTTCGTGCTCGGTATCACCGTCACCGGCATCGGCTCCGTGCCCCGCGAGCTCTTGATGCAGGCTCGCTCCCTGGGGGCGGGAAGGCTGCAAGTGGCGCTGTTGGCGCTCAGGGAGGCCCGGGCGCTGGTGATGCTGGCGCTGGTGGCGGGCATGGGCCGGGTGATCGCCGAGGTGGGGGCGGTGATGATGGTGGGCGGCAACTTCCGGGGCGAGACCCAGGTGATGACCACCGCCATCATGGAAGAGGTGCGCAAGGGCAACTACTCGCTGGGGCTGGCGCTGGGGCTGATCCTGCTGACGATCGCCCTGGCGGCCAACACCCTGATGATGCGGCTGAAGCCGGGGAGGCTGCCGGTATGAGCGTGCTCCTGGAGGCGAGGGAGGTCCGGCGCCGCTACCGCGGCCGCCTGGTGCTGGACGTCGCCGAGTTCCGCGTCGCCCGCGGCGAGAGCGTTTGCCTCATGGGGCCCAACGGTGCCGGCAAGTCCACGCTGCTGCGGATCCTCAACCTGGTGGAGGATGCCGACGCGGGGGAGATCCGCTTTGCCGGCGCCCGGGTGGACAGCGGCAGCCGCTGGGCGCGGCTGCGCATGGCCGGCGTCTTCCAGCATCCCTGCCTCTTTCGGGGCAGCGTCGCCGACAACGTCGCCTACGGCCTGAGAATGAGGCGGCTGCCGAGGAACGAGATCTCCCGCCGCGTGGAAAGTGTCCTCGCTGCGTTCGGCCTGGCGTCGCTGGCGAACAGGGACGCGCGCGAGCTCTCCGGCGGCCAGGCGCAGCGGGTGGCGCTGGCGCGGGCGGTGGTGGTGGAGCCGGAGCTGCTCTTCCTGGACGAGCCGGCGGAGAGCCTCGACCCCCTGGCCAGCGCCGACTTCCAGGACGACCTGCGCCGGGTGATCGAATACCTGAACACGGCGGTGGTCTTCGTCACCCACTCGTTGGCGGAGGCGGCGTTCGCCGACCGGCTGCTGCTGATGGCGGACGGCGAGGTGCGCCAATCGGGGCCGGCCGCCGAGGTGATGCGCTCCCCGGTCGACCTCTTTGCCGCCAGGCTGCTGGGCTTCGAGAACCTGCTGCCCGGCCGGGTGAGCACGCTCATGGACGGCGGCGCGGTGGTGGAGCTCCGGCAGGGGCCGTTCCGCCTCTACAGCGAGCGCCCGGCCGCGGGAGCGGTCACCGCCTGTTTCCGCGCCGGCGAGGTGCTTTTACGACCCGCGGAAAGGCGTGGCCCCCATGGCAGGGTGAACCGCTTTCCCGCCACGGTGAAGGCGCTGGAGCCCACCGGCTCGTCCTGGCAGGTGACGCTGGATTGCGGTTTCGAGATCCGGGCGCGGGTGTCGCACCCCGAGTCGCTACGCTTGCGCCTGGCGCCCGGTACCGCCGTCGAGGCCCACGTGCCGCCGTCGGCGGTGCACCTGGTGGGGCGGGGGGCGAGCGCCGCCACCGCGGCGGACGGCAGTGATGTCGGTGACGACGCGGGCGCGGAGGCGGTGTCGCGTGCGTAGGCGGGACGGCATCTCCGTGGCCATGCTCGCGGGTGGCGAAAGCAACCACATGGCTTGGAGCGAGGAGCCGGTTTCCAGGGCTACGTGTGGAACCGGTGGCAACACGGCGGTGAGAGTCGATGGTGATTTGCCAGGCCACGAAGCAGGAACGGAGGTGGTATCGCATGCGTGAACGTGACTATATCTCCATGGCCCTGCTCACCGGCGGCGACCAGGTGGGCCGGGACGAAGAGTTGGTTTCGATGGCAGCCTCCAGAACAGGCAGTGACCCGTTGGCGACGACCGGCAACGGCTTGCCGGGCGGCGCTGCCGGAGTCGAGGTGATACCGCGTGCGTAGGCGTGACGGCATCTCCGTGGCCGTGCTCGCCGGCGGCGAGAGCAGCCGCATGGGCCGGGACAAGGCGCTGGTCACCCTCGGCGGCAAACCCCTGGTCGAACACGTCATCGAGGCGCTGGGCCCGCTCGGCGACGACCTCTTCCTGGTGGGCGGCGAGGCCTCCCGCTACCGGCACCTGGGCCTGCGGCACGTTGCGGACCAGTTTTCACTGGGTGCCGCGGCCGTGGGCGTCTACTCGGCGCTGGCCGCCTCGCGCTACCGGCACTGCCTGGTGGTGTCCTGCGACCTGCCCTTCGCTTCACCAGCGCTGGCGCGGGCGATGGCCCGGGCGGCGGAGGAACACGACGCGGTGGTGCCCATGAGCCGCCGCGGCCCCGAGCCGCTATTTGCCGTGTATTCCGTCTCCTGCCTGGAGGTGCTGGAGAAGAAGATCCGCGCCGGCGAGCTGGCGCTGCGCGCCTCCCTGGCGGCGCTGGACGTCTGCTACCTGGGACGGGAGGAGGTGTCCGCCGCCTGCGACCCGGAGATCGTCTTCTTCAACGTCAACACGCCCGCGGACCTGGAGCGGGCGCAGGAGCTCGAGCCGCCGCCGGCGGAAGAGAAGTTTACCCCCCGCCCCGGGAAACCGCCGCTGGTGTGCTTCGTGGGCCGGAAGAAGTCCGGCAAGACCACCTTCCTGGAGAAGCTGGTGCCGGAGCTGCGCTCGCTGGGACTGGAGGTCGCGTGCATCAAGCACGACGTGCACGGTTTCTCCGCCGACCGCAAGGGCACCGACAGCTGGCGGCTGGCGCGCGCCGGCGCCGGACAGGTAGTCCTTTCGGGGCCCAAGGCGGCAGCGGTCTTCCTGGGGGGAGAGAGGGAGCGACCGCTGGCCGAGCTCATGGAGATGGTGGAGCCCGGCGTCGACATCGTCCTCGCCGAGGGCTACAAGAAACGTTGCGCGGACAAGATCGAGGTCTTGCGCGGCGGCCGGGGCGGCAAGCCCGTCTGCCGGGAGGAGGAGCTGCTGGCGGTGATCTCGGGCCGGCCGGACCCGGTGGACGGCATTCCCGCGTTCGCTCCCGATGACGCTGCCGGCGTGGCCCGCTTCCTGGTCGATCGCTACCGGCTCCCCGTGGCGTCCGGGGAAGGGGAGGAAGCGTGAACGGCGGCCAAGGAGCGGCGACGTTGTCAACAGGCGCCGCCGGCAGTCTCCCGGCGACGGGGCCCCGGCCGGTGGACTACCTGCGCCTGTCCATCACCGACCGCTGCAACTTCCGCTGCCGTTACTGCATGCCTCCGCAGGGAGTGCCCAAGCGGCGCCACGCGGATATTCTCACCTACGAGGAGATAGTCGCCTTTACCGAGGCGGCGGTGGCCACGGGAGTCTCCCGGGTGCGGATCACCGGCGGCGAGCCCCTGGTGAGAAGGGACTGCGCGGAGCTGGTGGCGAAGCTGGCCGCCCTCGATGGCATCCGCGATCTCTCGCTCACCACCAACGGCTCCCTGCTGGCGCGCCACGCCGGCGAGCTGGCGGCGGCGGGGCTCGACCGCGTCAACGTGAGCATCGACAGCCTGGAGGCGGCACGCTTCCGTCGCGTCACCCGCGGCGGCGGGCTGGAGCCGGTGCTCGCCGGGCTGGAGGCGGCGCTGGCCGCGGGCCTGGCGCCGGTGAAGGTGAACACGGTGCTGCTGGCGGGGATCGAGCGGGAGGTGGACTCGTTCCTGGCGCTCGCCCGCAGCCTGCCGGTGCACGTGCGTTTCATCGAGGTGATGCCCGTGGGCCGCCGCGCCGCCGCCGGCGTGGTCACCGCGGCGGAAATGATGCGTCTGCTGGCGGACCGGGGGGATCTCCGGCCCGTGGCCGCGCCCGAGGGAGGGGGGCCGGCGCGCTACTTCCGCCTGGGGCGGATGCGCGGCAGCATCGGCATCATCGGCGGCGCGGGCGGCGGTTTCTGTTCCGACTGCAGCCGCCTGCGGCTCACCGCCGACGGCCGCTTGCGCAGCTGCCTGTTCTCTGGCAGCGAGGTCGACGTGCGGCCGCTCATCGGCCGCGGCCCGGCGCTCAGGCAAACGATCGCCGCCGCCATCGCCGCCAAGCGCTACGACCGCCACGCCGAGCACCCGCCAACCACCCCCCGCACCATGAGCCAGATCGGCGGCTGATCGGGGACGTTCTTTCCTTTTATGCCTTGTTAACATTTCGAGAGAAAGCAAATGATCGGGGACGTACTTTAATTGTTAACATTTTAGCGCGTAACAAAAGGAAATATTCAAGGAAAAACTTTCCTTGTTAACATTTTGAAGGTGTGAGCGTGGGTCGAGGGGCCTATCCAGGGAAGGGAGAATCATGAGCGGCGACGACGAGGTGAGACGGGAAAAGGGTGAGAAAGACCATTTTTCCCACCTGGACGAATCCGGGCGGGCGCGGATGGTGGACGTGGGTAAAAAGCCGGTGACGGATCGCTTTGCCAGCGCCACGGCCCGGGTGTTCATGGCCCCCCGCACCCTGGAGCTGCTCGCCGAGAGGGCGCTTCCCAAGGGCGACGTACTGGCCGTGGCCAAGGTGGCGGGGATAGCGGCCGCCAAGGAGACGCCGCACCTGGTTCCCATGTGCCATCCATTGCCGCTCGACCATGTGCAGGTCGATATCCGGCCGGCAGAAGACGCTTCGGCACTGGACATCATCGCCGAGGTGAAGGTTTCCGCCCGGACCGGGGTGGAGATGGAAGCGCTCACGGCGGCGGCGGTAGCCGCGCTCACCATCTACGACATGTGCAAGGCAGTGGACGACTCGATGGAGATAAACGGCATCCGGGTACTGGAAAAGCGTGGCGGCCGTTCGGGCGAGCAAGCAGCCGCGGCGGATTGAGAGGCCGGCACCAAGACCGGACCACGGAGGGTAATGAATACTGCTGGAGACAGGCCCACGGAAGGCCGACCGGCCGATAATGCCGGCGGCGAGGGCGAGGGGCGGATAGTCTCGGTCAACGTTTCCCCGCGCAAGGGTGAGCGCAAGCAGCCGGTGGACGAAGGTGAGCTGCGCGCGGGGCACGGCTTGGTCGGCGACGGCCATGCCGGTGACTGGCACCGGCAGATGAGCCTGCTGGCGATAGAGAGCATCGACAGGATGGTGGAGAAGGGCCTGGACGTGGGCCCCGGCGACTTCGCCGAGAACCTGACCACCGAGGGTATCGATCTACCGCGGCTGGCGGTGGGGGAGCGGCTGCGGGTGGGCGACGCGCTGCTGGAGGTGACCCAGCTGGGGAAGGAGTGTCGCGATCGCTGCGCCATTTACTATCGCGCTGGTGACTGCGTGATGCCGCGTGAGGGGATATTCGCCCGCGTGCTCGAGGGCGCCGTCGTCAAGCCCGGCGACCGCGTCCGGCGGCTGCCGGCGGCACTCCCCCGGACGAAATGAAGCAAACGTGTGAAAAGACCGGCTTCCGTTTGCCCCTCCCGCCATCGCCGGGTGCCAGCCGGTTGGCGGGCAGTTGGCGGTCGCCCGCTGGACGGATGATGAATCCACCGGGCGGCGCCGGTTTCCGGTCGGGGGGTAGAATCGAGGCTCGCCGGTCCACCCTCATGGTGGCGAGCAAGTGTGTCCCCAGAGGAATATTAGGAAAGAACGTCCCCGTTTCGGCCTCGCAACTGTATACTGGCGCAAGGCTAAGTGTGTCCCTAAAGGAATATTAGGAATACTAGGAAAGAACGTCCCCGTGAGAGCAGCGATATTGACAGTGAGTGACAAGGGGGCCGCGGGTGAGCGGCGCGACGACAGCGGCGAGCTGCTGGAGGAGCGGTTGCGTCAGGCCGGCATCGACGTCGCCGGACGCCGGGTGGTGCCCGACGAGCGGGAGCGGATTGCGGCGGCCCTGGTGGAGCTCTGCGACGAGGAGGGCGTGGACCTGGTGATCACCAACGGCGGTACCGGGCTGGGTCCGCGCGACGTCACCCCCGAGGCCACGGCCGAGGTCATCGACCGCCCGGCGCCGGGGTTCGTGGAGGCGATCCGCGGCCGCACCCTTGAAATCACCCCCCGGGCCATGCTCTCCCGGGCGGTGAGCGGCATCCGCGGCCGTACCCTGGTCATCAACTTTCCCGGCAGCCCCAGGGCCTGCGACGAGGCCTTCGCGGTGATCGCCCCCGCCCTCGAACACGCGCTGGAGATCCTCTCCGGCAAGGGCGGGGAGTGCGGCCGCCGCTAGGGCGGTGCCGGGGCGGGCGCCGGTCGATTCGCTATATTTCTTGCTGTCCAGCGACCTGTCCTTGTTGCCTTCCTTCGCCGGCCGCTGTCGCTGGATGATTCACCGTCCCGCAACCGTTGTCAGCGCTTCATTGTCCTTCTTAACCCTGCATCAGGGCCGGGGAACCCGGGAATCGGTGCTTGGGTGACTGGTCGTGCTGTTGCCGGCTGGCGACATTCCCGTGTCTCCTTGACTCTGCTCCCAGGGGACACCGGCTGACCGGGGCGATATGCCGCCCCACCACCGGTTGGCAACGCCACCTCACCCCGTATTGCTCGTCGTTCCCCGGGCGGCGGGGGAGCCCGCGGGCGGGAACACCGGCAGCGACGGCGGGGAGCGATGATGTAGAATACGGTCGCGCCGGCGGCTCACCGCCGGGGCGCAAGGGACGCCAGCTAGAGCAACGGGAGTCCGCGGGAGCGATGGCCAAGGCACCGGCAGAGGCGAAAAGAAGGGCGGCGGAGCTTCGCCGCCAGCTGGAGCATCACAACTACCTCTATTACGTGCTCGACCAGCCCGAGATCAGCGACGCCGAGTACGACCGCCTCTTCGCGGAGCTCGAGCAGCTGGAGGAGGAATACCCGGAGCTGCGCGATCCCGACTCGCCCACCCAGCGCGTGGGCGCCCAGCCCCTCGATTCCTTCCGGCATGTGGAGCACCCGCTGCCGATGTACTCGCTGGCCAACGCCCGCAACCCGGAAGAGCTGCACGAGTGGTTCGACCGGGCGGCGAAGCTGCTCTCCGGGGCCGGGGTGGATCCCGCCGAAGCCGCTTTCGTCACCGAGCCCAAGATCGACGGCCTCGCCGTCTCGCTGGTCTACGAGAACGGCCGCCTAGCCCGGGGCGCCACCCGCGGCAACGGCGAGGTGGGCGAGGACGTCACCACCAACCTGCGCACCATCGGCGCCATCCCCCTGGTGATGAGGCTGGAGCCGGGCGAGCAGCCGCCGCCGGTGGTGGAGGTGCGCGGCGAGGTCTACCTGCCGCTCTCCGACTTCGAGCGGCTGAACCAGGAGCGGGCCGCCGCCGGCGAGCCCACCTTCGCCAATCCCCGCAACGCCGCCGCCGGCTCCATCCGCCAGCTCGACCCCCGCGTGGCCGCCTCCCGGCCGCTGAGCATCTGGTGTTACCAGGTGGGCTACACGGAGGGGCTGGAGCTGGAATCGCACTGGCAGGCGCTGGAGTGGCTCCGCGGCCACGGTTTCCGGGTGAACCCCGGGGTGCGCCGCCACCGCGACTTCGAGGCCGTGGTCGAGGAATGCCGGGCCTGGGAAGAGCGGCGGGCGGAGCTGGACTACGACATCGACGGCGCCGTGGTGAAGATCGACTCCTACCGCATGCAGGAGCTGCTGGGCGTGGTGGGCCGTGATCCCCGCTGGGCGGTGGCCTACAAGTTCGCCCCCAGCACCGAGGTGACGCGGCTGCTGGAGATCGGCATCAACGTCGGCCGCACCGGCGCGCTCAACCCCTACGCGGTGATGGAGCCGGTGGAAGTGGGCGGCGTCACCGTCACCCACGCCACCCTGCACAACGAGGACGATATCCACCGCAAGGACATCCGCGTCGGCGACTGGGTGGTGGTCCAGCGCGCCGGGGACGTGATCCCCCAGGTGGTGGGCCCGGTGATCCAGAAACGCACCGGCAAGGAAAAGGTCTTCCACATGCCGGAGAAGTGCCCCTCGTGCGGCGCTGCCGTGGTGCGCCCCGAGGGCGAGGTGGTGGTGCGCTGCCCCAACCGGTCCTGCCCGGCACAGATAGTGGAAAGCATCAAGCACTTCGTCAGCAAGGATGCCATGGACATCGACGGCGTGGGCGAGAAGCTGGTGGAACGGCTGTTCGCGCTGGGACTGATCGAGAACATGGCGGACCTCTACTCGCTCGAGCGTGACCAGCTGGTGGGGCTGGAGCTCTCCAGTTCCGTCAACGAGAAGGGCAAGCGCGTGCCCCACCGGCTGCAGGAGAAGAGCGTCGACAACATGCTGGCCTCGCTGGAAGCCTCGAAGCAGCGGTCCTTCCCCCGGGTACTGTTCGCCCTGGGCATCCGCCACGTGGGCGCCGTCAACGCCCGCCTGCTGGCAGAACACTTCCGGAGCATCGACGCGCTGATCGAGGCCGACGAGGAGGAGGTGGCCCAGGTGGAGGGCATCGGCCCGGTGATCGCCGAGGCGGTGCGGGAGTTCTTCGACGAGCCCCACAACCAGGAGACGGTGCGGCGGCTGCGCCAGGCCGGCCTCAGGTTCGAGGTGACCGAGGACGAGGCGGCGGCGCCGCGGCCGCTGGCGGGAAAGCGCTTCGTGCTCACCGGCTCCCTGTCCTCGCTCACCCGTTCCCAAGCGAAAGAGCGGATCGAGGCCCTGGGAGGGAAGGTTTCGGGCTCGGTGGGCAAGGGCACCGACTACGTGGTGGCGGGGGAGAAGCCGGGGTCCAAGCTGGAGAAGGCGCGGGAGCTGGGAAAGACGGTGCTCTCCGAGGAGGAGTTCCTGGAGATGATCGGCGGCGAGGATCCGGGCGGCGCCGGCGGCTGAGTGCTGGCCTCGCCGGATCGGGCGGTGGTGGGAAAAGCTTCATGGGGGCGGCGGCGCCGTAGGCGCCGCCGCCCCCCGAAACCCGCCTGCCACTCCGTCAACGTTTTCTCATCCAGCACGCCCATGTTTTCTCATGTCAGGGCCGGTCGCGCATGGGCGCCGTTCTCCTGCCGGGCGGCGTGGCCGTGCGGCCGTGCGCCGCAACCCGTAGCCCCGCAAAGAAACCACATAGCCGACGCCGTCCTTTTTCCAGCGGTTACATGGATCAACGCGAAGCGCCATTAGGCCGCCGCCGGCCAGTGCAAGTTACAGGCACTACTCACCGGGCGGGTGAAGGATTGATGTCATGCTCAGGCGGTAGGAGGAAGCCAAGTAACCCGATTGCCAGTACACAGTTTGCTTCCAGCGGGGATCGGCCACGCAGGTGCCCGTGGGCATCTCACGGGTAGGAGCCGTCTGCGGCCGCCGCCCGCGGCACCGCGACTCAGCTGCCGCCGCCTCACCATTTTCCCATGACATGAATACGCGACCGACCGTCGCGTCCCGCGGGCGCCGCTGCTAAACGGGAAATGGAGTTGATGTCGAACGCGAGCAGCATTCTGCCGACACGCAACCATGATTGTCGGCGAATGACTTGTTGCCGGCCGGGAGCGGCCGCGCGCTTGGTCGGGAGCACTGCCGGCCGCCGCCGACCTCGCCCGCAATCACGCGCAGGCAGCCTTCCTCCGATCCCAGGTGTTTCCTACCGCCAGGGGCCGCCGTGGCACCGCTTTCGCGTGCAACCGTCACCCCGAATCGAGGCCTTGGCGAGCGCTCGCTGCCGCTGCATACCACGGAAGGCGCGGCAGGAAGACACTCAACATCGAGACCCGCCGCGACCGGGCTTCCGGATCAGGCCGGCGGTGGCGGCCGCCCCGCAGTTCCCGCTAGCTACTCCACCGGCGGCGTGGGCGTGGGCGTGTAGCCGGCGCCCGAGTACTTCTCGTCGATGCGGGCCCGGATGTCCTTGAGGTTCATTCCCTGTTGTTTCATCTGGAGCACGTCCAGAGCAATGTCCACTCATATGTCTCAGCCGGAGGCGTGGTCTTCCCACTCCACCTTGTCGCCCTGCCGGGACTTGATGAAACAGTCGAGGTTGTTCTTGTGCCCGTCGACGATGCCGCAGCCGCAGTAACAGGGGATCTGCTCCAGGTAGTCGGGGATGTCCAACGCCGCCTGGTATGCCCTGGGCGCTCCCGCGGGAGCGGTGGCGGCGTAGGCGAAGTCCGGCAGCGCCAGGCTGTCGCCGCCGCTGGTGAGGCTCCAGGCGAAGACGCCCGCGCCTGCTCCCACCACCGTCGCCGCAACCAGCACGATGATCATCGTCGTCCTGCTGATGCCCTTGTTCCTGCCGGCCTTGCCCCGCGCCTTGCCACGGGCGGGCTTCCTGCCGGAGCCCTTTTTCTTGCCAGCCACTTCCTTCCTTTCCTTTCGTGGTTCTCGCCGGGAGCCTGACCGCGGCCCCGGCATCCGCCGCCCGGCCGCTGCCGGCCGGCGGCGATTCCTTCCCCTATTCTAGCAGCCCGACCCGCCCTTGGGGGAGGGTACAGGGGAAGGGTGCCGCCGACCGGGGTGTCACCGGCGCCCGGCCGCCCCGCTAGTGCTGGTGGTTGGGGTGCGCCTGCCGGTGATTGATGTCGCAGTAGGTGCCGTTGGCGCCGCAGGAGACCGATTCCACCTCCAGGGTCGAGTGGGAGATGTCGAACTCGCGGGCGAGCATCTGCTTCAGGTCGCCGACGATGCGGCTGCTCTCGCTCACCTTCACGTCTTCCACCAGCACGTGGCAGCTGAGGGCGTATAGCCCGGAGCCGATGGTCCAGACGTGGATGTCGTGAATGTCCCGGACGCCGTCCTCCTGCATCAGCCGGCTCACCACTTCGTCGACGTCGACCGCCCGCGGCGACTGCTCCAGGAAGATCTCCAGCGTCTCGCGGATGATCTGCCACGCTCCCCAGAGGATGGCGAGCCCCAGCAGCACGCTCACCAGGGGGTCGACCGGGTACCAGCCGGTGGCGATGATGACGATGCCGGAGATCACCACCGCGGCGGAGGCGGCGGCGTCCCCCAGCAGGTGCAGCACGGCGCTGCGGATGTTGATGTCGCCGGCGGCCTGCCGGTGCAGGAAGAAGACGATGGACAGGTTGGCCAGCAGGGCCACGAAGGCGGTCACCAGCACCAGGGTGCCGCCCACGGGCTGGGGATCGCGCAGCCGCTGGTAGGCCTCGTAGAAGATCCAGGCGGTGATCAGCACCAGGGCGGTGGCGTTGATCAGCGCCGTGAGGATGCCGGTGCGGTGGTAGCCGAAGGTGCGGGCGGCGGTGGCCGGCTTCTTGGCCTGCTCGAAGGCGAACCAGGATAGCCCCAGCGCCGCCATGTCGGTGAAGTTGTGCACGGCGTCGCTGAGCAGCCCCAGGCTGCCGGCCGCCAGGCCGGCGATCACCTCCACCACCACGATCACCAGGTTGAGGGCGATGCCGGCGACCAGGCCCCGGGAGGTGCCCCGGGAGAAGGTGCCCGCGTCGACGCCGTGGTTGTGGTTATGGTCGTGTCCGCTCATCCGTTACCCGCGATCATCAGTCCCCGCCCAGGGCCTCCAGGCCCTCCCTGAGCACCAGCGGCAGCATGGCCAGCGCCTACAGCGGATCGGCCCAGGACCAGCCCCAGGCCGCGTTCAGCACCAGGCCCACCAGCAGGACCAGGGAGAGGTACGAGCAGACCCAGGTCTCCTTGGCGTCCGATGCCAGGGAGCGGCTGCCCAGCTGCCTGGCCACCCTGTGCTTCGCCCATGCCAGGAAGGGCATCACCGCCAGCGACAGGGCCGCCAGGGCGATGCCGATGGTGCTCTCCCCGGTTTCCTTGCCGGCAAGCAGCTTGTACCCGGCTTCGACCAGGATGTAGACAGCCAGGGCGAAGAAGGTGAGGCCCACGATGAACGAGGCCCTCCTCTCCAGGGCCGGGCTCTCGTCCGCTCCCGGCTCCCCTCCCCGGCGCAGCTCCTTCTTCAGCCGCCAGAGGAGGGTGCTGCCGGCGACGAGCTCGATCAGGCTGTCGAAGCCGAAGCCGACCAGGGCCACGCTGCCTGCTGCCAGGCCGGCGCCCACGGCGATCACGGCCTCGATGCCGTTGTAGGAGATAGTGATGTATTCCAGCCACACACCGCGGCGGAGCAGGGAGGCCCGGTCTCCTTTTTCCAGCGCCACCGCCAAGCTAGCGCTCCTTTTCGGGGCCGGTGGCGCCGCCCGAGGTGTGCCCCAGGTGATCCAGGCCCTGGGTGTAGAGCTTGAGCACGTGGTCGTCGTCCAGCGAATAGTAGGCCATGCGGCCCTGCCTGCGGAACTTCACCAGCTGCATCATCCGCAGTACCCGTAACTGGTGCGATACCGCCGACTGGGTCATCTCCAGGGCGGCGGCGATATCGCAGACGCACAGCTCCCGTTCCGCCAGCAGCGAGACGATGCGCAGGCGGGTGGCGTCGGCCATCACCTGGAAGAGCCCGGCCAGCTCGTGGGCCAGGTCGCTGTCGATGAGCTTCTTCCTCACCTGGGCCACTGCTTCCGGGTCGGTGTACGTGACCTCGCAGGTGTCGGATCCGCCGCCTTCCTTCACCTGCGTCCGCGGGCCGCCGGGCCCGCGCTTAGTTTCGCCGTCGTGTGCCGGGTCGTCCACGAGCATAATTCCCATGAATACTTGAACGAACGTTCATATATTAACCGCACCGGGAGGGATATTTCAAACAAAAAAAGAGCCCCGGGAGACCGGAGCTGCCAGCTTGCCGCTACGGCCGCGGTGAAATGCGGCCCGGCGCGGCACCGTTAGTATATGGTGACCGTCACCGTGCGCACGCCCCAGGAGCCGGCCTCGCCGCAGGGCAGCCAGACGTCGATGCGGTTGCCGCGGATGGACCCGCCGGTATCGGCGGCGATGGCGTCGCCGTAGCCGGAGACGTGCACGCGGCTGCCCAGGGGGATGACGCCGGGATCGACGGCGATGATGCCGCGGCCGGTGGGCATGCCGGTGGCCGTGGAGCCGGCGAGGCAGTAGGCGGTGGCGGTAACGGTGATGCTGCTGCCGCCGCCGGCAGGCTGGTAGTCATCGCCGGAAGCGGCCGCGGTTTGGCTCTGGATGGTGTTCATGTTGCTGGTCACGGCAGCGGCCTGCGCCCGCAGCTGCTGCTGCTGGGCGGCGTTGAGGTCCCGCTCCTGCTGGATCGAGTCCACTACCGCCTGCCGCTCCGCCTTGGCCTGGATCAGCTCCGCGCGGGCGGCGTCCAGCTCCCCGATCGTCGCCTGCAGCTCTTCCTGTTCCGCCTCCAGGTCGGCGAGCTGCGACTGCACCTCGTCCATGGAGCCGCGGATGGAATCGATCAGTTCCCGGTCTTCCTCGGCGATGGCGTTCATCATGTCCAGCCGGGTGAGGAACTCGGAGAAGTCGTCCGCCCCCATGATTACTTCCAGGTAGCCGAGGTCGTCGTGCTTATAGGCGCTCAGGAGGCGCTTTTCCAGGACCCCCCGCCGTTCGTCCAGCTGGGCCTGGGATTCGGAGAGACGCTGCTGGCCGGCGGCAATGGATGCCTGGACCTCGGCCAGCCGCGACTGGGCGGCTTCGATCTCGCTGTTCTTGCGGGCCACGGCGCTGTCTACGGCCACCAGGTCCGCGAGCGCCTGGTTGTAGCTGTCGTTCAGGCTTCCCGCCTGCGCCTCCAAGTCACCCAGCTCGCCGGCAGGGCTTGCCGTGGCAGGGCCGATGGCCAGGAGGGAAACAAGGAATACGGAAAGCAACAGCAGCGCTGTCAGGATGAGTATGGGCCTGGAACTCTCTCGCTGTCTTTCCGAAACGGGAAAGATGACTTTCCTCCGTCTTTGCTTGCAGGAGCTTCGCTGGCGCCCTGCCCACCGGGGGCGAAGGGCTGCCGATAAAAAAGGCCCCGGAATCCAGATGCGAGCGCGATCTCCGCTGTTTTCTCCACTTTTTCACCGTACCGCTGGGCTCTGAACCCGGGCCGAATTGGCACTATAGCACCAACGATATGAGCATGCAAGCAGCCCGCAGATGTAAAATATTGCGGTATTTGCGGGATATTTATCGCCGGGTGGTGGTTGCGGGAAGCGGCGCCGCGACCGCGTGGATGCAGCCTTTCCAGTTGTTTTTCCTGCATAAGCAGGGGTTCAGGGCAGGGGCGGCGGCGGGCCAACCCCGGAGTCGCCGCGGGGGCGAAAAGTTTTTCTTATGACCGTGGCCGGAAACTTCTGATAAACGAATCGGCCCTGGAATAGGGCATGCTGGAAAAATCGCTTCTGGACGGCAACGACGCCGGCTGCGAGCTGTCCGCGAGACGAGGCGCCCCCGGCAGGAAAATAGCTATCGGAGCAGGTTTTTTTTCGGGCCCGGCGGCGGGACGCCGCCGCCGGGCCCGGGCAACGCCACTTATCCCTTCACCGCCGCCCCGGCGACGGTGAAGACCAGCTCGTCGTCCCGGCAGTCCACCTCCACCGTCTGCCCCTCGCGGAACTCGCCCTCCAGGAGCTTCGGCGCCGGCACGTCCTGGATCTCCTTCTGGATCAGCCGCTTGAGCGGCCGGGCGCCGAAGGCCGGGTCGAAGCCCTCGCGGGCCGGGTAGTCCTCTCTCCTGCTCGTCGCCCTCGCCCAGCCCGGTGATGTACTGGCTGCCGATGTTGGAGGTCATGGTGATCACCGCGTTCTTGAAGTCCACCGTGCGGCCGTGGCCGTCGGTGAGGCGGCCGTCGTCCATGATCTGTCTCCTGAAATCGAAAAAACTTGACAAGGGGGGGGGTAGACAATGATATCTTTCAGCCCGGTGGGCAAGCGCCGGCGCCGCGGTAGGGCTTTCGTCGGCTGGACAAGGGGGTGTCCATGGCACTGTCGCAAAGGCCGTCACTGCATGTCGCAGCTTTTTCAGCTTCCCTGGTTCTCTTTCTCTTTTTATTGTTTGCTTCCGCCGCCTCGGCCGAACAGCTCACCGGCAGCCCGGCGGAAGCCCGTGTCTTTTATGCCGATTCTCCCATAGACGCCTCCGGCGATTCCCAGTTCGGCGTGATCTTGAGCAGCTACCAGGGAAGAACTTACGCCTTCTGGAGAGACCTGCGCCCGGTAGCGGGCCTCCAGAACTTCTCCCGCATCTTCTACCGTGACATCACCGACCTGCCTTTAGAAGAGGGAGATCCGCCTCCCGAGGGCGGCATGCTCACCTCATGCAAGGCATTTACCGGCAGCTACAAGGGCCAGAACGAACCTCAGGCCGATGCCAACCTCATTGTCTGGACCGAGACCGTAGAGACCGATACGGGAGGCCAGGGCCACCGCATCTACTACACGACACTGGGGGACTGTAACGCCTATCCGGTATCCCCCACCTCCTTTGACCAGCACGACCCGGACGTAAGTTACAGGCTGAAAAACCCGGACGGCACCCCTGATACGAGCTCCGGTTTCAGGGTGGTCTGGCGAGAGGAGACAACCGGCAACCAGGACGACATCCACCTATACGACTCGACGACCGGCCAGGAGACACTTATACCAACGCCTCCCGGCGAACAGTTGAAGCCGCAGATAGACGGCGACTGGGTGGTCTACATCAGTAACGACGACTATAGTCTTGGCAAACCCAAGATCAACGACGTCTATGCCTACAACATCGCAACGGGAGAGACCAGGCAGGTAACCCGCGACGCCGGTGGAGTGCTGCAGCAGGACATCGCCTTAAAGGGCCAGATGCTCGCCATCAGCGGCGAGAACGGCGTCTCCGTCTACGACCTCTCCCTGCCGGACAGCTACGAGAACGTTCCCAGGCCACTCCCCGGAGGGCAGTCGAGCGAGAGCGTGGACATCGGCGGCTACAGCGAGACCCTGCCCGACGGCACAGAGCGCAGCGGTTACCGCATCGTCTGGGATACTTCTCTGGCCGGCGGCCAGAACAAGCGAATCGTCATCGCGGACACCGGCACCGACCCGGAGACGGTGCAGTTCGTCACCGCCGGCACGGCCCATGCCTTCCGGCCCTCCATATCCGGGGGCCGCATCGCCTGGGACGACGCCCGCAACCCCGCCGCCCGCAACATCTACCACAACCGCATCGGTCCCCGGGCGCAGGAGCTGGCGGAGCGGTACGCGCCAGAACTTAGAATGACATTGGGCGAGAACTTCGAACCAATGCCGGTGGAACAGTTTCTTACCGCTCCTGGTACAACCTTGAGAAAAAGAAACGACTCTTCGTTTTCAATCCCCAATCCTGCAGCGGACGTATTGGCTCAATATGCGGGTACTCCCGATCTCTATGTCGATCTACAGGGTGATTCCATCGCTGCCGGTGGGGGCGACCCCTCGCGTTCGATCGATCACGGAAAAGTCAGCGCCGATTACGCAGTACCCTATCAAACCCGCAGGGATGAAGCTGGCAGCCAGTTTCCCAGGACGATCTACGCCCGCGTGGTATCGCATCCTGATGGAAATGCGAACTCCTTCATACAGTATTGGCTCTTTTACTATGCCAACGATCATGCGGAATTGTTTCATGAGGGAGACTGGGAGG
>JAJRWQ010000047.1 GCA_024276735.1 Actinomycetes bacterium | reverse complement strand
TGGAAGAGGCCCAGAAGCTGTGCGACCGGGTGCTGATCATGGACGAGGCCCGCGCGGTGGACGAGGGACCGCCGGCGGAACTGGTGCGGCGGCACTGCGCCCCCTACGTGCTGGAGCTGCGCACCGACCGGCGCCTGGCGGCAGAGCTCACCTCCCGCTTCGGGCACCTGGAACACCGCCTGGACGGCCAGAATCTCCACTTCTACAGCGACGACACCGCGGCCTTCGACGAGCTGCTGGCCGCCTACCCGCAAGTCGAACGGCTGCTGAAGCCCTCTTCGCTGGAGGACGTCTTCCTGAAGCTCACCGGCAGGAGGATCCGCCGGTGAAGGCAGCGGGCGAGGGCATCCTGTCCATCAGCGGCGCCTTCCTGCGCGTCTGGGAACGCAACGCCCGCGTCTTCGTCACCCTCTGGAAGTTCAACCTGCTGCCGGCGCTGATGGAGCCGCTGCTGTTCATCTTCGTCTTCGGCGTGGGCCTCGGCTCCTACATCGAAACCATGGAGGGCGTCTCCTACCTGGAGTTCGTCGCCGCCGGCATCCTCGCCACCGCCGCGGTGATGCAGGCCACCTTCGAATGCACCTACGGCTCCTACTTCCGCATGCGCATGCAGAACACCTTCGAGGGCATCATCTCCACCCCGGTGAGCGCCGCCGAGGTGGGCCTGGCGGAGGTGAGCTGGGGCGCCACGCGGGGGCTGATCAACTCGGTGCTGGTGCTGCTGGTGCTGCTGGCGATGGGCGTCTTCCACAGCCCGCGGGCGCTGCTGGTGCCGCTGCTCACCTTCATGGCCGCCTTCAACTTCGCCGCCGTGGGCATCATCGTCACCAGCCGCATCGCCCAGATGGAATACTTCCATTTCTACTTCGCCGGCTTCGTGGTGCTGGCCCAGTTCATCTGCGGCACCTTCTTCCCCGTCGACCGCTTCCCGGAGCCGGTGCAGGTGATAGCCTGGGTGATACCGCTCACCAGCTTCATCGACCTCATCCGGTCGCTGATGCTCGAGCGCCTGGGAACGGCGCAGGCGGTCGAGCTCCTCTGGGCGGTCCTTTCCACCCTGCTCTTCACCGAGATCGCGGTGCGCAGCATGAGCCGCAGGCTGGTACGCTGAGGGAAGCCGCGGGGGGACCGCTCGGCGGCGGCTGCTTGGGCCGGCTGCTTTTTGCGGTAAACTCTTGCTGTTACAAACTATCACGGTGGCGGAGGCGCCGACCCCATGAACATACGCATGCCATACCTCGATGAACTCGCCGACTTCCACGGCCATCTCTGTCCCGGGCTGGCCATCGGTTACCGGGCGACCATGGCCGCCCTGGAGCGGCTGGGCACCGCCCGCGCCCGGGACGAGGAGCTGCTGGTGGTGGTGGAAAACGACAGCTGCAGCGTCGACGCGGTGCAGTTCCTTGCCGGGGCCACCTTCGGCAAGGGGAACCTCTACTTTCGTGACTGGGGCAAGCAGGTCTTCACCTTCGCCCGCCGCGAGGGCGGTCGCCCCCTGCGCGTCTCCCTGCGCTGGGAATTCATCTCCGCCGCCGACGACGCCGCCGCGGACCAGGCGGGAGGAGACGAAAACGAGCTGCGGCAACTGAGGACGGAACGGATACTGTCCGCGGACACGGAGGAGCTCTTCGATATCCGCGAGGTGGAGCTCGACCTGCCCGAAAAGGCGCACATCCGGCGTTCCGTCCCCTGCGACGAGTGCGGGGAGCCGGTGATGGAGACGCGGCTCGAGGAGAGCGGCGGCCGGCGCCTTTGCCCCGCCTGCGCCGGCGGCCGGGAACCGGCGGCGGAAGGCTCCTGAAGATGTTCACCATCGTCCTGCCGACATACAACGAGTGCGAGAACCTGGAGCGCTTCGTCACGGTACTCGAGGGAGTGTTCGCTGCCCACGGCCTCGACGGGAGGATACTGGTGGTCGACGACAACTCCCCCGACGGCACCGGCAGGATCGCCGACTCCCTCGCCGGGCGCTACGACAACGTCTCCGTCCTGCACCGCCCCCGCAAGCAGGGGCTGGGGCCTGCCTACATCGCCGGCTTCCGCAAGGCGCTGGCGGACGGCAGCAGCTACATCTTCGAGATGGACAGCGACTTCTCCCACGACCCGGCCTACGTCCCCCGCTTCATCGAGGCGATCCAGGACGCGGACCTGGTGCTGGGATCACGGTACGTTCCCGGCGGCAAGGTGGAGAACTGGGGCTTCACCCGCCGGCTGATCAGCCGCGGCGGCGGCATCTACGCCCGGCTGATCCTGGGAATCCCGGTACGGGATCTCACCGGGGGGCTCAAGTGTTTTCGGCGCGAAGTGCTGGAGGCGATCGACCTCGACAGCGTCTCCTCCCAGGGATACGGCTTCCAGATCGAGCTCACCTACCGGGCCATCCGTAAGGGTTTCCGGGTCAAGGAGATACCGATCACCTTCACCGACCGCCAGGAGGGCGAATCGAAGATGTCGAGGCGGATCGTCTTCGAGGCGGCGACGCTGGTCTGGAAGCTGCGGTTCGGTTCCCGCTAACCCTCGAGGGGGCGGCGCTTGCTCAGCGCCTTCCCCACCGCCCGGCTGAGCTCGTCCGGGGTGAAGGGCTTCACCACGAACTCGCGGGCGCCCAGGCGGTCCGACTGGGTGGCCATGTCGAAGGTTCCCAGCCCGGTGATCACCACCGTGCAGAGATCCAGGTTGGTGCTCTTGAGCACCTCCAGCAGCTCCAGCCCCGACATGTCCGGCATCATGATGTCGGTGACCACCACGTCGAACTGCTTTTCGCTCACCCGGTGCAATGCCTCGCGGCCGTTGCTGGCGGTGGTGACCTGGTAGCCCTCCGCTTCCAGGATCTGCGTGCAGACGTCGCGGATCACTTCTTCATCGTCGACGACTAGAACATTGCGTGCTGATGTCATGAGATAACCCCCTGGCCCCTTTTCATGCCACGCGCCTGATGTCGGTTGCAATATTCGCTGTCGGCAGTTTCACGGTAAAGGTTGAGCCGACCCCCAGTTCGCTCTCCACCTCGATGCCGCCGCCGTGTTCCTCGGCGATCCGCTTGGAAATCGAGAGGCCCAGCCCCGTTCCCTCGCCCTCCTTCTTGCTGGTGAAGAAGGGATCGAAAACCCGTTCCAGGTCCTCGGGCGGGATGCCGGTGCCGGTGTCGGTGAAGGCCACTTCCACCCAGGGACGCCGCCCGTCGGGCTTTTCGGAGCGGATACTGATGGTGAGCTCGCCGCCGCCGGGCATGGCGTGGATGGCATTGTTGAGGATGTTGATGAATATCTGTTTCATCTGGTTGACGTCCACGTAGACGTCGGGAACATCGTCCGCGAAGTCAAGCGTCACCACCACGTTGGCCAGCTCGGCCTGCTTGCGCAGCAGTTTCAGCGCTGCTTCCACCACTTCGCTCACCGCCGCCTTGCGCCGCTTGAGGCTCTCCTTGCGGGAGAAGTCCAGCAGGTTGCGCACGATGTCCCGCGCCCGCAGCGTCTCGTTGGCGATGGTTTGCAGCCGCTCTGCCATCGGGTCGTTCTCGGGCAACTTCCGCGCCAGTAGCGTGGCGTGGGTGAGCACGCCCGTGAGGGGATTGTTGATCTCGTGGGCGATGTTGGCCGCCAGCTCGCCGATGGCCGCCAGCTTGGTGGACTGGATCAGCTGTTCCTGCAGCTGCCGCTGCTGCTCCACGCGATGCTCCAGCATCGCCATCATGTTGTTGAACGCCTCGCCGATCTCCGTCAGCCGGTCCGGCCGCGCCGCCAGGTAGACCTCGCACTTCTCACAGCGCCCCAGCTTCTGCGCGAAGACGCCCTGCACCTCGCCGCCGCAGTGAGTGCCGGCCACCTGCCAGCATCGCAGGTTCTGCGACTTGTACGAGGGGCAGTTGAGCTGCTGGCAGTTCTTCACTTCCCAGCACTTGACCAGGTGGGGATTGCTGGACCGCACCGAGAAGCTCCGCTCCTGCTCGGCCGCCGTTATCAGGCGGCTGATCTCGTCGGTGGCGCGGGCCAGCTCCTGGTTGCTGCGGGCCAGCTCGGCGGCGGTGGCCTGCGCCTCGCGGTAGAGCAGCGCGTTCTCCACCGCCATCGCTATCTGGCTGGAGGCCACGCGCAAGAGATCGATGTCGGCGCGGGAGAAGTGGTCCGTCTCGCCGCTGGCCAGCGCCAGCAGCCCTACCAGCCGCCCGCGGTAGCGCATGGGGATCGCTGCCACGGCGGCGATGCTCTTGCTGCAGGTCACCGTCGCCAGTTTCCCGGGGTCGTCCCGCGAATTGAGCAGCACCGGGATGCCACTGGCCGCCGCCTCGCCGAAGGCGCCTTCTCCCAGCTTGACCCGCTCCTTCCCTTCATTGACTACACTACCCTTCCACGCTTTCAGCTCCAGCTCGCGCTCATCGGCGTCATATAGATACAGGCAGGCCTGCCGTGCCCGGGTGAGTGCCGCCACCTGCTCCAGGGCGGCGTTCATCACGTCCTCCAGCTCCAGCGAATGGCCCACGGCGGCGGCGACGGCGTTCAGCGCCGCCAGCTCGCGGTTGCGCTCGATCACGTGCTGTCCCAGCTTCTTGCGCTCGGTGACATCGCGGGCCACGCCTACCTGCGCGGAGACGGTGTCACCCTCGTGGTAAGAAGTGGAGGAGATCTCGATGTACCTGCTCTTGCCGTCGGCTCCCTTCACCTCGATCTCGTAGGGGGGAACCTCGATGCCCCGGAGAACGCTCTCGAAGTTGTTCACCGCCTTGGCCACCGAGCCCGGTTCCACCAGCTCGATGAACTGCCGTCCCACCAGGTTGCCCGGCTCACAACCGAGCATTTCCCGGCAGTTGCCGCCCACGAACTGGAACCTGCCGTCGGAGCCGATGACGAAGATGAGGTCGTTGACGCTGCTCATGATGTTCTTGTTGAAGTTCATCAGGTCCACCAGCTGGCGGTTGCGCGTCTCCATCTCCAGCTCCAGCCGCCGGGAATATTCCCCCAGCCGGTAGCCGGCTACGACCTCGTGGGAGAGAAAGGCCACCACTGCGAAGATGGGGATCAGGGAGAGAATGAAGATGCTCTCGGGCAGGTTGTCGAAGAAGCGGGCGCCGAAACCGGCGGGTTCGGCAAGGAAGATCACGCCGAAATAGACGGCGTTGATCAGCACGCCCAGCGACGCGATGGCAAAAACCGGCCAGCGGATCCTCTCGCGCTCGAACTTGAGATTGTCGTCGCCGATTCCTGGCGCAGGAATGCCCTGGAACAAGGCCCCCTCCCTCTCGAGCTGCATGCACGGCAGAGCCGGTCGCCCCCGACCCCGTGTTACGCCTATCGGAAGGGCGGCTCTTTCCTTTAACGCGCCGGGCGGCCTATCGTTCCCGGCCGGCATCTCCTGCCCCCAGCCCCAGTGTTGCCGCCAGCTCCGCCGCCGCCCGCATCTCCTCCCCGTCCAGGGCCCGGTCCAGGCCGGGGAACTCCCGCGCTCGGTGGCAGGGCCGGTACTGAAACATGAGGTTGAAGTAGGTTCCGGGGAGGTGGGCCGCCGTCCACTCCATCACCGGCCTGGTGCAGCAGTCCAGGTGTCCGGGCAGCACCAGGTGCCTGATCATCAGCTCCGAGCGCCGC
>JAJRWQ010000046.1 GCA_024276735.1 Actinomycetes bacterium | reverse complement strand
ATCACCGCCGCGCCCCGGATCACCCTGGGCGCCGCCCGCCTGAGCAGCCGCTCGACGATACCCTCGGCACCGGCGTCCGCCGGCAGCTCCCCGCCGCCGTTGGCAATCACCGCCGCGGCCGCGTCCACCGGCGCCGCCGCGGGAGCCGTGGCCGCCGCCTCGGCGCGGCGGTCGTGCCAGTAGAGCACCGCCATCAGGAAGAACATCGCCAGCAGGTAACAGCTGGCCACGCCGATGATCAGCGTGTAGCCGAAGTCGTTGATCATCGGCACCGGCGAGAGGAAGAGGGCCGCGAAGCCCAGGCAGGCCACCACGATGGCGGTGCCCACCGCCGGGCCGATGTGGGTGATGGAGTCGATCACCGCCGCCGCCGTCGACTCGCCCCGCCGCGCTTCCTCGTCGTAACGGTTGTGGAACTGGATGGTGTAGTCCACGCCCAGGCCGATGAGCACCGGGAACGCCGCCATGGTGACCATGGTCATCGGCACCCCCAGGTAGCCCATGATGCCGAAGGCGTAGACGATACCGATCACCACTACTCCCAGCGGCAGCCAGCGCCAGGCAAAGAAGTTGCGCACCTTGAAGAATAGCGCCAGCACCAGCAGCATCAGCACCACGGCGGCGGCGAGCATGTAGCGCAGGTTCTCGTTCATCAGCCGGTTCATCTCCGAGAACATCGCCGGCCGGCCGGTGACCACCGTCTCCACGCCGTTGAAGCCGGCCTCGTCCACCGCCGCCCGCACCTCTTCCACCACCGATTGCTGCCGGTCGAGGTCGACGCCGCCGTCGATGATGGCGAAGGTGAGGGCGTGCTGCTGGTCCGGGAAGGCCCGGGACACCTGCGGGCGCACGGCGCCGGTGGCGGGATCGCTCACCATCGCCAGCGCCTGCCGCTCGTCGGCCGGCAGGCCGGGGCTGCCGCCGGCGGCCGCCTGCGCCTGCCGCAGCATGAAGGCGGGCCCTACCACCGATTTCACGCCCTCGATGCCGGCCAGGCGCTGTTCCAGCCGGTCCATCGCCGCCAGGTTGCCGCCGCCCACCAGCGACTCGAGGCCGTCCCCCTTGACCATCACCACTACCACCTCGCCGCTGAAATCCTCGCTGAAGCGGGTGAAATCGCGGTAGAACTCGGAGTCGGTGGAGACGATGGTCTCGGTACCGCTGGACATCTCGATCTGCCGGGCGCCCCATACCGCGGGCACCAGCAGCAGCAGCGAGGCAGCGATCACCAGCAGGTGCCGCCGCTCGATGAATACTCCCAGTCGCTTGAAAAAGTTCTTCATTGCTACTACGCTCCTGCCTCGTCGTCTCCGCCGGCCTGCGCCAGCCTGTTCAGAAGGGCGACGAAGGTTTCCTGTTCTCCGGGAGAGAGCTCTCCCAGCACCCGCTGCACCCGGCGGACGGCGAAACGCTTCATCGTCCGGTGGAAATCGTTACCCTGTTCCGTGAGCGTCACCCGCACCACCCGGCGGTCCTCGGGGTCCGCCACCCTTTGCGCCAGCCCCTGCCGCACCAGCCGGTCCACCAGCCGCGTGGCCGTGGCCTGGGGGATCATCAGCCGCTCGCTCAGGCGGCTCATGGTGGGTTGCCGGTCACCGGCAAGGAAGTGGGCGGCACGGAAGAACAGCACCGGGTCCGCCAGCGGCGCCGTGGTGCCGTCGCCGCCGAGGTCGCGGAAGGCGCGCTCGAAGCGGCGCCGCTCCTCCGCGTCCGGGGGGCTGCCCAGCTCTTCCAGCAGCATCACCAGCGATTCCACGAAGCGCGCCGCCAGTTCCGCCGTGGGCTTGCCGCCTGCCGCCATTCGTTCCTCCCTGCCGCAACCGCCAGGCCGCGCCATATCGTTTCAAATGGAATATTTCCAGATGAAAGTATAGCGGTGTCGCCAGCGGCTTGCAAACCGGGGCGGTGAAGGATGGAGTGCCGCAGGCGCCCGGCAGCCGGGCGCCTGCCCCTGCCTCAGGCGCGCACGGCGGCAGCGGGACGTCGCCGGGGCCGGCGGCGGCGGCGTCCGGCGCGGGCGCCGCCGTTGTAGACCAGGCGGCGCGTCTTCTTTGCCTCCCGCTCGGGGCTGGGCACCACGCGGTGGGCGTAGGTGAAATCTTCCAGGTCGCGGCAATCCAGGGTGCTGCCGATCAGGCCCTCGATGGCCCGCAAGAGGCCTGCCTCCTCGGGAGACATGAAGCTGATGGCGGTGCCGCTGGAGCCGGCCCGGGCCGTCCTGCCGATGCGGTGCACGTAGACCTCGGCGTCCTGGGGCAGGTCGTAGTTGATCACGTGCGAGATGTCCTCGACGTCGATGCCGCGGGCGACGATGTCGGTGGCCACCAGCACCCGGCACTTACCGCGGCGGAAGGCTTCCAGCGCCTTCTGGCGGCGGGACTGGCTGAAGTTGGAATGGATCGCCGACCCCTTGATGCCCTGGCGCTTGAGCACCCGGGCGACGCGGTCGGCACGATGCTTGGTGCGGGTGAAGACCAGCACCCGCTCCAGGCCCTGCCGCTTGATCAGCTCCACCAGGAGCTCCGACTTCTGCATGGCGCTCACCGGGTAGACCGACTGGTCGATGGCCTCCACCGGGGTGGCGCTGGGCTGTACCTCGATGCGCACCGGCCGGTCCAGGGTGGAGCGGATGACGCCCAACACCTTGGCGGACATGGTGGCCGAGAAGAGCAGGTTCTGGCGGCCGTCGGGCAGCAGCCCGATGATGCGCCGGACGTCGGGCCAGAACCCCATGTCCAGCATGCGGTCCGCCTCGTCCAGCACCAGTGTCTCCACCGCGTCCAGGCGCACGTCACCGTGGCGGTGCAGGTCCAGCAGCCGGCCGGGGGTGGCCACCAGCAGGTCGACACCACGGCGCAGCTTCTTGGCCTGCGGCTGGTAGCCGACGCCGCCGAAGACCGCCAGCGTGCGGTGGCCGGTGAAGCGGGCGCAGTCGCGGGCGAATTCCTCGATCTGCAGCGCCAGTTCCCGGGTGGGTGTCACCACCAGCGCCCTGACGCCGCGGCCCTTCCCGAGCCGCTGCAGGATGGGCAGGATGAAGGCGGCGGTCTTGCCGGTGCCCGTCTGGGCGCAGCCGACGATGTCCCTCCCCGCCAGCGCCTTGGGTACCGCCTGCTCCTGGATCTCGGTGGGTTGCTGGTAACCCGCAGCCGAAACTGCTTTCAGCAGGCGTGATTCCAGCCCCAGTCGTGAGAATGGCATGTGATTTGCTCCTTTTTTTCGTGGTCCTTCAGGGATCAACTACACGCGCGCCGGGGCGCGCGCCAAGACACAGTTGATCCGCGTGCTCGACCATGAAAAAAACGGGAGCTTTCAGGGGGCAACTGGGTCTCGCGTTGACATGCTTTTTGATTATAAAGAAAAGTGGAGGTAAAAGCCAACCGGGCGGCGCCGGCCATCCGGCGCCGCCCGGGCGCGAAGGCGCGGGCCTACTGCAGCACCGGCAGCCGGCTGCGGGCCCAGGCGATGATGCCGCCGTCGAGATTGTACACGTTCTCCAGGCCGCTGCCGCGCAGCAGGCGGCAGGCCAGCTGCGAGCGGTCGCCGCTGCGGCAGCTGAGGATGATGGGCCGGTCGCCGTGCTGCTTGAGGACGTCCAGGTTGTTCACCAGCCGGCGCAGCGGTATCAGCTCGGCGTCGGGGATGCGGGCGGCCGCGTACTCGTGGGGCTCGCGCACGTCCACCAGCAACGCGTCCTGCTCCTGCATCAGCTCCGCCGCCGCCGGCGGATCGAGGCGGGGGCAGTCACCGTTGCCCGCGCCGGAAAAAAAGTCTCCCCATCTGCTCATCCGTGATCGCTCCTTTCCTTCGCACCTTGGCGGGGACCGGATGCCGGGAGAGGAAAAAAGTACCGGGGGCCGGCGCCGGCGGCACCGGCAGCAACATGGCGCCGGGGGCCGCGGCGGCGGCCGGGAGGCCCGTTCCCGGCGATCCGCTTCGAGTCGTTTGACGCCGCCGGGGCGGAAAAGGTTTCAGGCAGCGGGGCGGCGGTTGCCGCGTGGGCGCTCCGGCGGCCGGCGGCGGCTTAACTTTTCATAACATCGAATAAACCTGGATTTCATATGCGTGTGTCACAATATCAGCGTACTCGAAGAAACACCTTCATCCTCTCTTCTTTGAGCACCGGCGACGGAAGGCGCCCCCAGGGGGCGCCTTCCGCATTCCCGGACCGCCCCGCGCCCCCGGGCGGGCGCCGCCGCCGAAAGTCGGGACATTTGGCCCTTGTCCGCCGGGCGCATCTGTTTCATGCTCAGGCTGCAGGCGGACCGAGCCGGCGCTTCCGCGGGGAAGCAGGCGCGTTCCGCCTGCCCGAACCGGTTCATCGCTACGGCAGGCTACCCTGGCTGGCCTCTGATGCAACACGTTGCCGTAGTGGTGGAACACGGGCGGGGGCCCGCGCCCGGACCGGGCGCGGGCCCCCGCCGCCCGTGCCCCGACGCTCGCTTCCGGCAACAGTAGGGTAGCGTCCGGCAACCCGTCCCCGCGGGCGTAAACGAGAGCATTTGAGGTGACTGCAGCCACCGGCGCTCCGCCGGTTGCCTGCCGCCGGAGGCGCGGTTCCTAGATGAACCGGCGCGTCTTCTCGTTCCAGGACATCACCAGCGCATAGAGCGCCATCAGCGCCACGATGGCCAGCACCGTCCAGAAGTAGGGCAGGTGCCGCGGCAGGTAGACGGGGCGCCCCATGAGCGCGGAAAGGGTATCGGAGGAGGTGAGCCAGGCCTGGAAGAGCGAGTTGGAGACGCCCATGCTGAAGAGGGCCACCACCAGCTTGAGGCTGCCCTCGGCCGAGCGCCAGCAGGAACCGCTGGCGCAGCCGCCGGCGAAGGGCATGCCGAAGCCGAAGATGATTCCCCCCACCAGGCTGCCGAACCAGAAGGTGGGAAAGACGTAGACGTCCTCGCCCCGGAGCCCGGTGGACTTGAGCACGGCGAAGCCGATGACGCTGACCACCACGGCGATCGCCATGCCGCGGGCCTGCGCGGCCCGGGCCGAGATGAAGGGCTCGCGGAAGCCCTGCAGGAAGGCGAAACGGCTGCGGTGCATGATGACGCCGAAGGCGACGCCGCAGGCCAGCAGCCCGCCGGTCTCGATATACGCTCCCGAGCCGCCGCCCAGGAAGCGGTAACAGTAGACCACGGCCAGGGTGGCCACCGCCAGCGCCGCGCCGGCGAAGGGCTGCACCCGCCGCCAGTCGAATTCACCCGGCCGCGGGCGGCGGGGCCGACCCTCCCCCCGCTTGAAGCGCAGGTGCTCCAGCTCCCAGTAGTAGTAGCGCACCTCCAGGAAGGAGCCGACCAGGAGGCCCAGCATCATCGCCGGCCCTCCCAGCGAAAGGGCGCTGGTGGCGCTGAAGAACCCGCCGATATTGCAGCCGGCGGCCATGCCGGAACCGATCCCCATCATCACGCCGCCGGCGACGCTGCGGGCCACCTCGAACGGCGGCGGCTTCTTGACGGCGAACTGCCGCGAGAGCAGCGCCGAGATGAACGCCCCCCAGACGAGGCCGAAGGTGAGCATGGCCGCCCCGCTCAGGGGCGGCGGCTCCGGCGCCGGCGCATCGTAGATACCCACGGCACAGAACAGCCAGTCGAACCACTCCCGCAGGCCGCCCACCACTCCCCAGGGACGGGCCCAGGCAAAGGTGACGATGCTGGTGATGCCGATGAGCAGGCCCCCCAGCCAGGCGGGCCAGTTGTTGAAGAAGACCTTGCCGTAGGCATCGGCGAGGATGCCGGCGAGAACTCCGCGTTCCTTTTCCGTGCTCATGATGGAAAACCATACCAGCGCCGGCGCCCCTTTTTCCAGACGGGCGGCTTAACTTTGCTTAACATCAAACAAACCTGAAATTCACATGGGT